>MGQQ01000149.1 GCA_001798855.1 Deltaproteobacteria bacterium RBG_16_49_23
CCTGTATTGGTCCGTCGCCTTTTTCGGATGTGCCTGCAAGCAGTCCCTTCTGCAGGAATATCGAGAGGCTTGTGTTCCTTGAGATCACTGCAGGATGCGGACCAGGTACCTACTGTCCCGGGAACAGTGTGCCCCGGGAACAGATGGCAGCCTTTCTTATAAGAGCAGTACTTCCAGGGAACCCTCCAGGAGTCTGTGCCGCGCCCCCATTCCCGGATGTGCCGGTTGACAATCCCTTATGCACACACATCGAAGAACTTGTTGCGCGTGCGATAACATTAGGATGTATCGGAGATAATCCGGGAACGCCGGAGAATGAAGCGCGCTTCTGTCCAACCAACCTGGTCACACGAGGTCAGATGGCGGTCTTCCTGGGAAGGGCATTCCTGGCTCTTCCTTAGGATCTACACCTCTTCCGGGATTCCGGGACTTCACCCGGAAGAGGTGGCCCCTTCGGGGCAGTTATTTCCTGGTAGCCGCACCCTTCCCCGGCTCGCCCTATTTGTAGGCCGGGGCGGGAAGGTTGCGTTTCAGGGTTGGTATACCATTGAAGGCCGATACGCAGGCTAAAGCCTTCGGCTACCATTTTTGGTTTTCCCAAATCATCGACAATCTTTTGTCGATATCGATTCCCTAAGGGCCTACCTCTAAAAACTTCCCTCCTCCCCCAGTTATGACCTGATCCTTACCCATAAATAGGGGCGCTGGACACAAGAGGCGCTCCGATAGATTCCCCATCCCCTTCCTGACCTCCCCCTTGAAGGGGGAGGAATCACGCGAAGCTCGTGATGATTACCTTCCCTTTCAGGAGGAGGACCATAACGATTACCCTCCCCTTCAGGGGGAGGGTTGGGGTGGGGTACGCCAAAGCCTCAATTACACCAGTCGTACGTTCCATCCTTGTGTCCAGCCCCCGACTTATGGGACACGGTAAGAGTTATGACAGGGGAGGGAGGGGAGTTTTTTATGGAGTGTTAGCCTTGAGAGAGAACAGAGATAAGATGAAAGAGCAGATTTATACTTTATTAAAATCGCACCTGAAAATCCCTCCCTGTGGACGGGGATGAAAGGGCGTCTGCCAAGGGCATAGAAAAGCGAACCAGATGCTGAAACAAGTTCAGCACAAGGTTCAGAAGCATGACATAGAGGATTCGGGTCTTGTCTTTTTGTCATCCCGAACTTGTTTCGGGATCTCGATTTTGGGTTTAGGAATTTAGGTTTTTAAGCCCCGCCCTTATGGGCTGGGTTCTTTACTTTTTTATTCGAATTTAGAATTACTGACGCTATCTTAACGGGGTGTTTCATCTGATCCCCCGCCGGTTAGGGTGCATTTTGTAAAATCAATTTCCTGATGGCAGTCCCTGCAAATATGCTTCCTGTCAAATTCATCGGAGAAGATCTCCGCTTCCTTCCCGCAATTTGGGCATTTGCAGACAAAAGATTTTAGATTTTTAAACCGCTCAAAACCAGGGCAGTGTTTCGGAATACTCATTATTGCCTCCAGATCATTTTCCCAGCTTCTCCAGCGCGCCCACTAAATCCTCGAGAGGGGGTCTTTTATTGATATCATGTACGTCAATGTATCGAATGGCCCCTTTTTTATCGATGACGAAGAGGGCCCTTTCAGAGACTCCGTTGGAACGAAGGACACCGTACTTTTTTGCCACCGCCCCGTGAGGCCAGAAGTCCGAGAGCACGGGAAACCATAACTTGCCCATCTGGTTGATCCATGCAAAGAGGGTAGGAATGTTGTCCACGGTGATTCCCAGCAGAATGGTATCATTCTGGTCGAACGTATCTTTAATAATATTGTAACCCGGCCATTGATCCGAACAGATAGGCGTCCAGGCCGCAGGGACAAAGGAGAGAGCGACATTCTTCTTTCCGCGAAATTGGCTAAGTGTAACCTTATCTCCCGAAACCGACGGAAGAGAAAAATCAGGGGCTTGATTTCCCTTTTTCACCACTAACTTGCTGTCAACCGGTTTAATCGTCCCCACTTGGTAAATGTTTCCTTTGTAAGCGTCGGATATGGCAAAGGCCATGGAGACCGTGACAAATACTGATAGCATTCCAGCGACCATGATGAGATTGGCTAATCTTATCTTTTGCATGGTTTCCCCTCCTGCATAGAATTCTCTCCTTTGAGACAGGACGTATTCAATGAAATGATTTTACCCGGAAGCGAAGTTTTACTTTAATCCGGAGGCTTTAAGCACAAGTTCCAGAAATGGGTCAGCTCCCGGATAGTCGCCTAACTGGGCATGGACGATCTGGTGAGTGCCGTCGTCATTAATCTTCACAACGATAAAATAGGGGGTCCTCACTTCAGCGCAGGCCTTATGGATGGTGAAGTCCTTATCAGGAAAGAGAGGAAATGGGACCTGATAGGTTTTCTTGTACACTTCCACTTCAAAAGGGGTATTGCCGGCTCCGATGCCAATTAATTTAATCTTATTTTTTAGATCCGGGTTTTTCTCAATGAAGGTATAGAGTTCATTCACCCCGGGGGCATCTTTCTGGCAATAAGGGCAGTACATACTATAGATTTCTATGATCACCACCTTGGCTTTGATCTGTGGGATTTTGAAAAAACCATCACCGGATAGCCCAAGATACACCTTTTCAGTTGGGTTCTTAGGAATGGGAAGATTGATCACAGGCAATACCCCACCTTTCTCCGGCGGTTTGTTGGCGGGTAGAGCGGACGAAACAAGTGTGAGAAGCAGAATGCCGATGACAGGCAATGTTGAATAGATATTTTTCATACTTTCATCCCTCCCTCAAATTAAATATTTTGTAACACTTTAGCGCTTTGAAAAAACTGATCTAATCCCCCTTTATCCCCCTTTGTCAAAAGGGGGAACACTTTCTCCTCCCTTTGGAAAAGGGAGGTTGGGAGGGATTTTACAAGATGATTTCAAACCGCTAAATTGATACATTTTTTTAAAGCGGCCAGGACAGCTTCGTAATCAGGCTCCATGGAGAGCTCCTGGACCAGTTGGCTATATTGAAGAATCCCCTTCCGGTCCACCAGAAAGACGGCCCTGGCGAGAAGCCTCAACTCCTTAATCAGCACCCCATAGGAAGCGCCGAAGGAGGCATCGCGATGGTCCGACAAGGTTTGAACCTTATCCACTCCGCTTGCCGCGCACCAGCGTTTCTGGGCGAAAGGGAGGTCCATACTGATGGTTAAAATGACCACATCCGGCCCCAGGCGGTCTGCTTCCTCATTAAATTTTCGAGTCTCTATATCACAGACAGGCGTGTCAAGTGAGGGGACAGAGGATAGGATAGCGATTTTTCCACGGAAAGATGAAAACCGGATGGGAGTGAGATTGTTGTCCAGGACAGTAAAATCCGGCGCCTCCTCTCCCACTTGAAGTTCGTTTCCGGCCAGAGTGAGCGGGTTTCCTTTCATGGTTACGATGCCTGTTCGCTCTTTCATTGAACCCTCCTTGCTCTTTAGGAAATTCCAATCAATTTGTTGGTTTGAAAACCGTCCGGTAGGGAACGGTTTTAAACCGTTCCCTACTTGTCCTGTTCATTTCTGTCCCTGTTTTTATGAGAGGGTTTTTGATTGTCCCCCTCGGGGAATTGGAGAAAAACCCTCGCCTTTAGCCGAAGACTTTAGTTGAATTGGTGGCTTGCATTTTGCTCACCCTCCCCCCCGCCCCCTCCCGTCGAGGGAGGGGGAATTAAAATTTCCCTCTCCCCTTGAAGACTGTGTCGTAAGTCCGTTTATGGTTCGACAGGCTCACCACGAACGGAAAACCACCTATTTAAAATCAACTACTTAGCCGTTCACCCTGAGCGTGTCGAAGGGGGAACGGCTAAGTACGACACAGTCTTCAAGGGAAGAGGGACAGGGTGAGGGGGGAAACGGTATTTGACTTTAGTCGGCTTCCAGCCGATACCAAAGCTACCGGCTTCAGCCGGTAGTAGTTTACTCTATTTTATTAAACATCTCTCCTTTGGTTCCACAGACCGGACAGATTCCTGGAGGTTCCTTTTCCGCAGTGAACCCGCAGACCGGGCAGACATAATAAGGGAAAGTCCCCTGGGATTTTCCCAGATTGTCCAGAAGCGTCTGATAAAGATGGGCATGCACCTTCTCCACCTCGTTGGCAAAATTGAAGGACTTTTCGGCCGCTTTATTTCCTTCTGCTTTGGCCCCTTCGATCATCTCAGGATACATCTTTTTAAACTCGTGGGTCTCGCCGGCGACCGCTTCCTGAAGGTTTTCCTTTGTGCTTTTAATTCCCTGAAGCGCCCTCAGATGGTTATGGGCATGAATGGTTTCAGCCTCTCCTGCGGCCCGGAAAAGGCGTGCGACCTGGGGATACCCCTCCTGGTCAGCCTTTGCCGCAAAGGCTAAATACTTGCGGTTTGCCTGAGATTCTCCTGCAAATGCCTCCTTTAAATATTGTTCTGACTTCGACATAGCGACATTCCTCCTTTCTTCTTTATTTGTTGGGTCAGTTTGTTATTGGAATTAAAGCGGTTGCTTTTGGGTCTCCTTTGTTAGTTTCTTCGCTTGCCCTTGCACTTTGAACAGACACCATAAAATTCGATGTGGCTTCCGATGATTTCAAACTCCTCAGATTCGATTTGTGGCGGGTCGAGAGAAAATTCGTTTTGGACATCCAGGATTTTCTGACAACTGACACAGATGACATGGTGATGGGGTCTGGGATTAGGATCGAAGCGTTTCTTAAAGGGATCGAAGTTGAGTTCCATGACCTGACCGCGCTTTCTTAAGGTCTCAAGGGTGTTATAGACAGTGGCGAATGACATGGTTGGGAACTTTTTCGATATTGCCTTATAGATGTCATCGGCCGAAGGGTGTTCCTTATTCCCTTCAAGATACTTCAGGATCGCCAGTCTCTGGGGTGTCAGTTTTAATCCCGCCTCTTTATACTTTTCCATCCCCTCTGCGCTCATATAATGGAATAATTATCATATTAGAATTATTATTGTCAAGTGGTTTTAAGAGATTTCTGAAAAAGCCCAGAAATCTCTGATTACACCGATTAGGGACCGATTACACAGATTAGAAATGCATTGAGTAAATAAAGAAAAATCTGTGTAATCATTTTTTGAAATCTGTGTAATCAGAGAGCGAAAGGTAGTTTTTCAGAGCTCTCTTTAGGGGGTCTAAAAAGCACCCCGGATGGTATTCGAGGTCGTCCCTGCCCTTAAAAAAAGTTTTTTTTCAAAGATCAAAGTTTTATGGTATAATATTATCAAATAGCCTTAAAGCGGAGGGGAGATGAATACGGTCTTTTGGGGTCTTGTTGCTCTTGCGTTTACAGCTGGAGTCATCATATTTATCGTCGTCATGATCGAACTGAAGGGCGCTATCAAAGAATTAAAAGAGTTGACCCGGACGACCGAGAAGTCCATTAAACCGACTCTCGCTGAGCTTCAGGGGACTCTTAAAAGCATTCGAAATTTTACCGACAATATCAATGAGGTGGCTGAGGATGTAAGAGATTTTTCAGACTCAATCAGAGGGGTCAGTGAAAGCGTAAGAACTGCAAGTGAGAATGTAAGGCGTGTGAGTTCGATTGTTGGAGATATGAGTTCAATAGCGAGAGTTGAGGCCTCGAGCATGAAGGCGGGTGTCAGGGCAAGTTGCCGGGTTTTTTTAAAAAGTTTATTCGGACAACATAAAGACCAGTCTAAGGAATGAAACCTTTGGACAGCAGAAAGGAGGCAGTCTATGAAACATGAAGAAGGAAGTTATTGTCCTGGTCCATTGATCTTTTCTTTTTTCCTCGGAGGCTTGATTGGAGCAGGTGTCGCGCTCTTATTAGCCCCGAAATCAGGGAGTGAGACAAGGGAGAAGATTAAGGAGTTTGCAGGGGAAGCCAAGGGGAAGGCAGAAGAGGTGATCGAGCAGGTTAAGGGCAAGGTGACCTCTGCGGTAGAAAAAGGCAAAGAAGTCTTTGAGGAAAAGAAATCAATTGTGACGACGGCTATCGAAGCCGGCAAGGAAGCCTACGAAAAAGAGAAGGAGAAACTGGCGAAAGGGCATTAAATATGCAATGGACAGTTCTTCACTTCTTTAAGTTTTCCTTTTGATGGTGAAACGCAGCCCGGGTAAAGGCGTAAAATAGCTTTTTCGAATAAGGATCATTCCTCCATGTACCCTCGGGGTGCCATTGGACCCCGAGGACAAACCCTTTAGAGGGATACTCTACAGCCTCAATCACTCCGTCTTTGGCCTGAGCGCTGACGATCAGACCCGATGCCGCCTCCTTGATCGCCTGATGATGTTTTCCATTTACCCCAATCGCTTTTCTTCTTAAGATTTGATGAAGTAATGTCTTCTCCTCAATCCTTATCGAATGGGTATTTACTCCTTTATCTGCCTTTTGGGTATGATTCATACTCCCTTTTATCTGGTTGGCAATATCTTGATAGAGCGTTCCTCCCAAGGAAACATTTAGAACCTGAATGCCACGGCAAATAGCAAAGATTGGAAGGTCCCTCTTGAAAGCCATCTTCGCTATTTGGAGTTCCATTTGATCGAGACCTTCATCGATTTCTCCAAGACCTTCTAAGGGTTCTTCCCCGTAGAATCTCGGGTTGATATCAGGTCCACCACTGAGGAGAAGGCCATCCAGTCGCTCAAGGATGGTCTGAAAGGTCTCACGATTTTGAGCAACCGGCAGGAGCACGGGAGCCCCTCCAGAATAGCAAATGGCTTGGCTATAATCGTCGAAAGTATAATCCATCATATGCCCTGGGGAGTAAAGCCCCCAAGCTCCTCCAACCACCCTTGAACAAGTGATCCCGATCAATGGTCTCATCTCTTCCTCCTCGCTATGGCTCAAAGGCTCCCCTGACAATGATTTCATCATTGTGGACCATCATTTGGCCCTTTGCCATCACCCATTCCATCTTCAACTCAGGATTTAAAATTAAGAGGTCGGCATCTTTTCCTTCTTCAATACTTCCTTTATGTTGATAAATCCCAGCCCTTTTGGCCGGATTGGAGGTGACCATCTTTAATATATCCTCCAGAGAAAAGCCTGCTTTCGCTAACCCTCTCACTTCAAGGTAGAGATTTTGAATATCTCCAACGGCCAACTTGATCATATTCCCTTTCTCATCGAATATTGGCATGGACCCATTCGAGTCGGAACTCAAAGTGATCTGTTCTATGGTGGTTCCACCATCAAGAGCCATTTGTAAGGCTTTGGCCGTTGTCAATGGGAAATTTAACTCCTGCCCTCTTACGGTGAAATCAATATTTCCTCCCATCTTCGCAAACTGGATCGATTGCTCCAGAAGGGATTGCGTTCGAGTCACGTGGGTAGGGAGAAACTGACCGATGGGGATCTCTGTTTCTTTAACAATTCGAATGATTGGATCGAGCATACGCTTCCCACTTCCCATATGAAGATGAACCAATCCCGCCTTGCCTCCGATCATTCCTCCAACTCTTGCCTCTGCCGCTACACGGCAGAGTTCCTCAAAAGTTGGCTGAGAGGAACGGTGATCTGAAACAGCAATCTCTCCGACGCCAATGACCTTTGGGATGAGGGCGATATCCTTTCGGACGCATCCAGTGATGGTGGCAAGCGGAAACTGGTAAGAGCCACAATAGATATAGGTCGAAATCCCTTCCTCTTCGAGTTGCATCGCTTTAGCCAGAAGGGCCTCCGGTCTTCGGGAGACATCATCTGTGCCAAGACAACCCACCACGGTAGTGACCCCCGCCCGCGTGATCTTGGAAAGAGTGATTTCCGGGGTCCTCGTCCGGGGTCCTCCCTCTCCGCCTCCTCCCAACAGATGGACGTGCAGATCGATCATCCCAGGCGTGATGACTTTTCCGGAAGCCGAAATCACCCGAGCCTCGAATTGCTCCGGCAGATCAATGTGCTCCGAAACTCTGGCTATCGTTCTTCCGGCAATGAGGATATCCCGGCCCCCCATTTTTTCAGGACCATAAAGGGTTCCCCCCTTGATCAACGTGAACATCGGTTCCTCCTCTTTGCTAAGTTTGGAGTTATGCGTTCGCCTGCCAAAGAACTTGCCTGCCTGCACGGAGCGTTTCGGCGAAGGCAGGTTCGGCGGGCAGGCGAAATCCGCAATCGCCTCATTCCGGGTAGAGGTGACAGGCTATCCACCTGGCATCCTCGCTCTGATGGAAAAAAGGCTCCTCCTCAAGACATTTTGGAAGGGCATATTGACATCTCGTATGAAATCGGCAGCCCGCAGGAGGGTTGATGGGACTGGGGACATCCCCCTCAAGGATGACTTCAGCTCTCTTTCGCCTTGGGTCAAGAGAGGGGACGGCAGCTAATAGGGCCTTTGTATAGGGATGCGCTGGAGATTGAAAGAGGGTCCTTTTTTCTGCCATCTCTACGACTTTTCCCAAATACATGACAGCGACCCGGTCACTGATGTGGCGGATGACGCTGATATTGTGTGAAATAAAAAGGTAGGTCAGTCCGAACTCCTTCTGGAGTCGTTTCATCAGATTAAGGATCTGAGCCTGGACGGACACGTCGAGGGCAGAAGTGGGTTCATCGGCCACAACCAGTTTGGGTTGAGTGGCCAGCGCCCTGGCGATTCCGATGCGTTGACGTTGTCCGCCGGAAAATTCATGGGGATACCGGCTGAGGTGCTCTTTCATTAGCCCCACGGACTCGAGGAGCTGACAGACCTTTTCGACCCTCCGGGATCCTTCCACCAGGCCATGGATTTCCATCGGCCGTCCCACGATTTCGCTGACGGTCATCCGGGGATTGAGAGAGGCAAAAGGATCCTGAAAGATGATCTGGAAGGCACGCCTCAGGGGATGGATTTCCTTTTTATCCAGATGGGCAAGGTCCTTCCCTTCAAAGAGAATTTTTCCCTCACTGGGATCGATGAGCTTAAGGATGAGCCTTCCGACCGTTGTCTTTCCACATCCCGATTCTCCCACGAGCCCCAGGGTTTCTCCATGATGAATTGAAAGATCGATCCCGTCCACCGCCCGGACAAAGGTCTTTCCCTTCCTCCATCCACGGGCGATGGGAAAATATTTTTTAAGGTCTTTCACGTAGAGGAGAGGTTCATTCATAGCGCTCTCCCTTTCCGTAGAGATAACAGGAGACAAGGTGCCCGGGGGAGGTTTGGGAAATCGGTGGAATTTTATGATCGCAGGGAGCAAATCGATGGGGACACCGAGGATGAAATTTACAACCCGCGGGAGGTTGGCTCAGGTCCGGGACCGCCCCAGGAATGACCGCCAGGGTTTCCTTTTCCTGATCCACTCGCGGGATAGCTCCCCAGAGCCCCTGGGTATAGGGGTGTTTGGGCTCTTCAAAAATTTCTTCGACCCCTGCCTCCTCGACGATGGAGCCTGCATACATTACGGCCACCCGGTCGCACATCTCCGCAATCACTCCGAGATCGTGGGTGATTAAAAGGATCGACGTTTGCAATTTCTTCCTCATCTCCTTGATGAGCCTGAGGATCTGGGCCTGGATGGTGACGTCCAGGGCGGTGGTGGGTTCATCGGCAATCAGAAGAAAGGGGTGGCAGGAGAGCTCCATGGCGATCATCACCCTCTGCCTCATCCCCCCACTCAATTGATGTGGGTATTGTTTCATCACCCGATCGGCATCCGGGATATGAACCCGCTCGAGCATCTCGAGACCCTTCTCGGAGGCACGGGACCGATCGAGTTTCTGATGGAGCATGATCAGCTCCATCATTTGATCCCCGATACGAAATACAGGATTGAGAGAGGTCATCGGCTCCTGAAAGATCATCGAGATCTCCTTTCCCCGGATGGACCGCATCTCATCTTCCTTAAGATGGAGAAGATTTCTTCCCCTGAAGAGGATTTCCCCATCGATTATTTTCCCGGGAGGAAAAGGGATAAGCCTCAGGATCGAAAGGGCGGTGACCGATTTTCCACAACCCGTCTCTCCCACGAGCCCGAAGACTTCTCCTTCCTCGATATGGAAGCTTACGCCGTCAAGAGCCCGGATGGTCCGCCCCGACGAAAAAAACTGGGTCTTCAGATTATTTATGTTCAGAAGTGAACCCATCCTTATGAAACCCCGCCTAACACATTGCCTGTAATTTTATTCTTATTCTTATTTCATTCCGAATTCCGCATTCCACAATCCGAAGTTAAATCAGTCTCTCAACCTCGGATCCAGAGAATCCCTCAAACCGTCACCGAAGAGGTTGAATCCCATTACCACCAGCATGATCGCCAGCCCCGGAACAGTGGCCACGTGAGGAGCGGTGATCATATAGGCTCTCGCGGTAGAAAGCATGGCGCCCCATTCCGGAGTGGGGGGTTGAACTCCGAGGCCAAGGAAGCTCAGGCCGGATGCAGTGAGGAGAACGGTGGCCATTCGGAGGGTAGTCTGAATAATGATGGGGGCCATGGAGTTCGGCAAAAGATAACGGAAGAGGATATTCAAGTCGTTTTCCCCCACTGCCCGGGCTGCTTCGATGAACTCCTTTTCTTTTAAGGAAAGGACAGATCCCCTGACAATTCTCGCGAACTGGGGAATCGAGTAGATCCCCGCGGCCAGCATCAGATTGTTCAAGCCGGGACCCAGGACGGCGATGATGGAGATGGCAAGGAAGATCCCCGGAAAGGCGAGGAGAATATCCATCAGTCTCATGATCAGGTTGTCGAATGTTCCCCCATAGTAACCTCCGACCATCCCGAGGAGCGTTCCGATGATGAGAGCGATGAAAACAGCGACCACCTGAATCTGAAGGGAGATCCGGGCTCCAAAGATGACCCGGCTCAGTTGATCCCTTCCAAGAGCATCAGTCCCCAGAAGATGTTCCTTGCTAGGAGGTTTCAGCCGTTTCGACAGATCTCCCTCATTGGGGGGGTAAGGGGAGATCCAGGGGGCCAGAATGGCGACAAAGACGAAGAGAAAAACGATCATCCCTCCCATCATGGCAGCACGGTTTCGTTTGAGTCTCCGCCAGACCTCTGCCGTCTGGCTTATTGTTTTTGTTCCTTTTATCTCATTCATATCTTATTTTCGGGTCAAAGAAGGCATAGGCGATATCGGTTAGAAGATTGACCACGACGAACGTCGTTGCAACCAGAAGCATCGAGCCTTGAACGATGGGGTAATCTCGTTGGAAGATCCCTTCCACCATCAGCCTTCCCACTCCAGGTAATGAAAAGACCGTTTCGGTCAATACGGCCCCGCCGAGCATGTATCCGAATTCGAGGCCGAAGACGGTGATGACAGGGATCATGGCATTTTTCAGAGCATGCTTGTAGATGACGATGAATTCGCGAAGACCATTGGCCCGGGCGGTTCGGATATAATCCTGCCGGATCACCTCAAGCATGGAAGCCCTGGTCATGCGGGCGATGACTGCCGATGAAGCAGCTCCCAAAGCAATGGCTGGAAGGATGAGGTGCAGGATCGTTCCTTTCCCCCCGGCTGGAAACCACCTCAGTTGAACAGAGAATACGAGCATGAGAAGCAGACCAAACCAAAAGATGGGCATTGAGACACCGAAGAGGGCCCCTACCATGCTAAAGTTATCAAAGAGGGAATATTGCTTTGTTGCAGAGATCACACCTGCGACCAGACCGATGGAGCCTGCAATCAGAATAGAGAGGAAAGAGAGCTGGAGGGTAAAGAGGAATCGTTCCTTAAGAAGTTTAATGACAGGTTCCCGATTTCGGATGGAGATTCCGAAATCCCCCCGGACGACGTGGGAGATGAAATGAAAGTATTGAATATAAAGAGGCTGGTCTAACCCGTATTCCTTCCGAAGGGCCCGGATGAATTCTGGATTGGCTTCCTCTCCTGCCAGCAATTCGGCCGGGTCTCCGGGGACCATGTGGAGCAGGGAAAAGGAGACCAGAGAAACTCCTAAAAGGACAGGAAGAAGCATGAGGGTTCTTTTAAATATGTAACGTCCCATCCGTCTCCCTGGAAGATAAATAAAAGGGCGACTAATCCAATTCAGTCGCCCTCCGGTGGAATCATACCTATTGAGGGATAAACATCATTTCTCAAGATAGGTCTGATGATCAAAATAAGTCAGTTCCAGCGGCGAGTTGATCACGCCGTGGAGGTTTTTACTCATGCCGATCGTCTCTTTGGTCACCAGAATGAAGATGGAAGGGGCTTCCTTGATAAGCAATTCCTGGGCGGCCTTCAGATATTTATCCATCTCCGCTTTATTTGTCGCCCGGGTAAATTTGGTGACCAACTCGTCAAACTCTTTATTTGAAAAGAAGCTTCGATTATTCCCCTTCGGCACCCATTGTTCGGTTGTAAAGAGGGGATAGAGAATCCAGCGGGCTTCTGCCGTGGAGGGGGCCCATCCAAGCAGGAAGAGTTCGGATTCATTTTCTTCAGACCCTTTGCGGGTCGCGGCTAAATAGGCCGCCCACTCCATGGTGTCGAGGGTGCAGTCAATCCCCACCTTTTTTAACTGTTGTTGAACCACTTGAGCCATCTCAAAGTCTTTGGGGTAACGGCCCTGAGGGCTCCAGAGCTTTGCCTTGAAGCCATTGGGATACCCCGCTTCAGCGAGGAGTTTTTTCGCCTTTTCCGGATCATAGGGGTATCCTTGAATCGGAAAGTAACCGGTGGTCAAAGGAGCAACAATTCCTGAAGTGACCAACGCCCTTCCCTGATAGATGTTTTTGACGATAGCCTCTTTATCGACTGCATAATTGAGCGCTTGTCTGACTCGGGCATCCGTGAAAGGTTTTTTGAAGCAGTTGATCCCGATGTACAGAACACGGAGCGTTTCCGTAGAATCGAGTTTAATCTTCGCATCCTTTTCAAGTCTGGGAACATCTTCCGGAGGGATCCGGACGATCAACTGGGCATCCCCTGACTGGAGCATCATGACCCGGGCGCTGTCCTCCTTGACGGTCTTGACAATGATCTTGTCGAGATTGGGTTTTCCTCCCCAGTAATCATCATTTCGAACAAGGGTGATGTGGTCGCCATGAATCCATTCGACAAACTTGAATGGACCGGTCCCCACAGGTTTACGGGCAATATCCTTTCCATGAGTCTTCAGAGCCGTGGGGCTGATGATTCCTGATGCGCTGTGGGCCAGGTTGTTAAGGAAAAAGGCAAAGGGAGTTTTCAAATGGATCTTGATCGTATAATCATCTACAATTTCTACCAAATTCACAAAAGGGACATAGAGGCCTGCACGGGAAGGCTTCTCCGGGCCAATCATCCTTTCAATAAAAACTTTGACCGCCTCTGAATTGAAAGGAGCGCCGTCATGAAACTTAACGCCCTTTCTTAGGAAAAAAGTCCAGGTCATTCCATCCTTCGACTGTTCCCACTTGGTTGCCAACCCGGGAACGATATTCAGCTTCTCGTCAAATTTGGCAAGGTTCTCATACATCATTCGGTTGACCGCCTCTGAAGGGTTGCTCTCTGCATTCGCGGGATCAAGCCGGTCCGGATCTGCACCGGCCGCATAGGTCACGGTTCCTCCGGGTATTTTGGCCAGACCATAAGTGGGGAGGAACAGAAGGAATGAGATGAGTGATAGCACGAAGAAATATCGTTTCATAATAAACCCCCTTTCTTTCTTCTCGCCCTTCTAATAGGGGAAAAGAAAATGATTCTAGTGATTCTAGCGCTGGAGAATATACCAAAAAATTCCTGTCTTTGCAATCTAATTTTATTCTATCCTCAAGGTGGCAATCGTTGCTCCCCACGAGCCTGCCTCATGAGGTGCCGGTCTGAAAGATTCGACGAGAGGAAAGTTTTGGAGGAAGGCGTGGACGATTTGCCTCTGTACCCCTTTCCCCTTTCCATGAATAATGCGAACTTCCTTAAATCCTTTCTTTTGACACTCCATCAAATATTCCTCTAAAAGAGAAGGGATCTCTTTGGGTGAGAAGGTGTGAAGGTCAATCCAGTCTTCAATGGGAATACAAACTACCATTATACAGGAAATAGCATAGCGCAAAGAGTCCCGCTAAGAGCGGGACGCATAGCGAAAAAGATTGCCTCTAACCTCTAACCTTTATTCTCAATCTTCTCTTTGACCATTTTAAAAATCTTATGAAACATCGGCCGGGTCAGCCTGCCGGTCTGTGTGTTCTGCTGGCTCGGATGGTAGGTGGTGATCAAAGATATCATTCGGGGTGTAGTAGGGAACGGTTTCAAACCGTTCCCTACAGGAGTTCGAATGGGGAAGATTTTCCCATGACCAAAGGCAAGAGGAGGGACATCGAAGCTCTTCAGTCTCAAACATTTCAATGTCTGTGTAAAAGCAATTTGACCCAGCGGAACGACGACATTCACATTTTTCAATAAGTCCAGCTCTTTTAAGAAATAAGGCCGGCAGTTTTCGATCTCTTCGGGCAAAGGTTTATTATCGGGCGGAGCGCATCGGATGGTTGCCGTGATGTAGCAATCGGTTAACGCAAAATCATCGTCCCGTCTGACCGAGTTGGGTCGATTGGCAAAACCGAACCGGTGAAGGGCTTCAAATAGCCATTCCCCGCTCCGGTCACCTGTGAACATTCTGCCCGTACGGTTACCGCCATTGGCTGCGGGGGCAAGGCCAACAATGAGCAGTCTGGCATCCGGATCTCCGAAACTGGGAAGAGGTTTGGACCAATAATCCCAATCTCTGAATCTCTTGGGTCTATGGTCTGAAACCTCCTGGAGATAGGCCACCAGTCTCGGACACTTCCGGCAATGGATGACCTTTTCCTGCAGCTTTTCCAATTCCCTGCCTAATTCCATCGTGAAATCATCTTACCTGTTTCTAAGCGCTTTTTCCAATAAGCAATGAGACCCAAATCCCGATTTAGAAATTTTAAAATAGTTCCCTCTCTCTTGACGGGAGAGGGTTAGGGTGAGGGTGAATAGTTCACCTTTAAGGTTACCCCTCCCCCTCGCCCCCTCCCCTGCCTTCGCCGAAGCGGCTTCGCGCAGGCAGGCGCAAGGGGCATAAGCGCTAACTTAATTAATCTGAAGCCCCGGAGGGGCTTGCATGACAATAGCCCAGCGATTCATCGCTGGGGAGAAAAGAGATTAAAGTATAGTCCCATCGGGACGATTGAATCCTACCCTGAAAGCGATGTGGACATAGAGGCTGATGTAAGAATTAGCCATTTCAGACCCCTTTTTCATTCGTCCCCATGGGACTCTCCTTTTTTCATTCCCATCACCGGCGATTAATCGCCGGTCTATTATCGAATATCCCTATTGGGATTTTCTCTTAAACCTCCCCTCTTCTTAGGTTAGCGCTTATGCCCGCAAGGGGAGGGGGATTTACCTGGAAAACAATTTTCTATCTCTGTTTTAAGGTGAGATTCTCTTCAAAAAAACAGGGGCACATCCTTTTTTGTTAAATAGGATGTGCCCCTGTTTAAGGAGCAGCCCTTTTCAATCGTGATTATAAACTACATACAACCGCCTCCAACGCAGAATGGCCGCATCATCTCGTTGTCTTCATGCGATAATATGTGGCAGTGCCACACGTAAAGCCCAGGAATATCGAAGAAGACCTTGATGCGGGTGACCTGGCCGGGGTATGCGATGACCGTGTCCTTGAACCCTGTCTCCCAGACCTCGCGCGGGATCGGGTCTCCGACCAGCACAGCAGGTGCCGTGGACATCCCTTCTTCATCGACCATCAGCGCCTGACGGTTCACCACCTGGAACATGGTCTGGTGCACGTGTATGGGGTGTGCATCTGCTGTGAAGTTGTAGAACTCCCAGATCTCGATGCCCAATCCCGGATTCTCGCTGATCTCATCCATCCAGGCCTTCGGCACCGGGAAACCGCCCTCGAGCGTGCCCAGGCGGGCTGAGGTGGGGCCAAAAAGCTCGCCCATGCCCGTGGGATCGAAGACCACGCTCCCGTTGGGACGGGTCGTTACAAATACGGTCTGAGAGCTATCCTCGTTAAGGGAGAGCTGTCGCACATTAGTCTCGGGCCCCAGATTTACCAACCGCGGAAGGGGTAGAAATTGGGGCGGAAGGCTGAGATCGAAGGATTGACGTGGCTTAACCACAAACTTCATCACCTGACCGGTGGTTCCAGGATCGGCGTAGGGAAAATCAACGCCTGGAACACCGCCGCCGAATGGTTCGTCAGGGCCTTCATTGATAAGATAAACCTCTGTTCCAACAGGAAGTTTGGAGAAGTCGACGATCACATCAGCCCGCTCTGCCAACGCGATGAGCAGGGTCTCCAGTCGAACCGGGGCGGGCAGAAATCCTCCTTCGGTGCCGATCTGCCAGAATGGCAACGCCGAGGTTGCCGGTCTCTCAGTCGGATCACCGGTCACAAGCTTGAGAATCACGAATCGCGAGTCAGACCCGTTGAGGAAGCGAAAGCGATATCTCATTTTCTCGACCTCAAGGACTGGCCAGGTGTTGCCGTTGACCACCATGGCGTTTCCGAAAAACTCCGGGTTCCAGATGGGTGACACGTCGCTTATGCCATTAACCGCAGGTTCCGGGATGAAGGGGATTTTAAGGAAGGGAACTTTTGGCGGTTTGTTCAACCCTTCGAAGAAGGCCCGGTTGTCGGGGTAGAACAGGGACCCATTCTTGTTAAAAGACTTGTCCTGGATGACGATGGGGATCTCGTGGTACTTCTTCCCGGGTGAATCGCCCTGTTGGGGAGCCGGGCTTGGCAAGAGGACACTCGGCAGGTCCGAATTCCCGCCCCTGAGAATATAAAAGCCCGCAGGCCCCGCATACACATTGGCTCGAGTCATTCCCAGAGTATGGTCGTGAAACCAGAGAGCTGTAGCCCGTTGGTCATTACGATACTGGAAGAGAGCCGCCCCGGGGACATCGGGAGCGTCTGGGATTTGGTCGAACTTTGAACCCCTTTTGGAGTATCCTGTGGGAATATTGGTCGCGTTGGGCAAGTACCATGCTTCGGGGTAACCATCACTGTCAGGGTTAACGTGAGCCCCATGAAGGTGGGTGATGATTGGGACGGGGCCTTTGTAGGGAAGTTGGCTGTCCCCCCGGCAGTCCGTCCTGGGTGGTCCTTCGATGCAGTCCTGAGGTGGGTTGGCCCAGTGCAGGGTCTGATCGATCGGCAGAAGGTGGGGGAGGAATTTGCCGGTCACGGGATCCTTGAGATCATTGATCCACTTGACTCGCACAGGTCGATCCACATCGGCCTCTATAGTGCGAGCAGGATAGCTGAAGGTGCCGGAGTGATTAACTGAACCGTAGCTCCACACTGTCGTCTTGGGCATCCCCAGGGGCAGCACCTGCTGCTGAAACTGTCTGACCGCGATTTCGTAATAGTCGATGCCGCCAGGCAATACACTGGTCTGGGGCATGGCCGGTGGGATCAACAGTGGAGAAACATACTTCGGGATTGTGGTGGGGTCCAGCGATCCACCCGGCACCTGGGCGAATGCGGCTGAGGCGCTTAACGCAAATACTGCAAAGAGCGCCAAAAACATAACAATGAGTTTTGATTTTTTAAACATACCAGCCTCCTTTATTTTGATTTACTTCATTTGATGATTGGTGGGTCGGCAGCCCTGTTTTCATTTAAAGCCTCGCTTGATTACACCTCCTTTCGATGCTACTAAAATTGGGGAGAATTCTGTAATCCCTCAGTTTCGAGTTTAAGTAATACAAATGCCTTTATACCCCTCTTTGGCAAAGAGGGGGAGGGGGAGATTTTCCAAACATATTTTTAAAATCCCCCTCCATCCCCCTTTTCCAAAGGGGGATAAAAAACCATAACTGAGGGGTTACAGAATTCCTATACTCAGTCTTTCCCATTTCTAAAGTTTTCTTCTATCCAATCCATGGTCACTTCTTTGGAAAGGGAAGGAGAAACATAGGTTTTTCCTTCCCGAAGCGTTTCAATGGCAGAGAAGAGTTCTGTGGGTGCATCGTCTTTCAGCAGGTATCCCTCGGCGCCTTCAGTGAGCGCCTGGCAGAAATATTCTTTTTCCTTATGCATGGTGAGAATCATTACCTTAACACCCGGGAAAGAGGCCTTGATTGTTCGGATGACCTCAATCCCTGAGAGATGAGGCATAGAGGCGTCAGCGATGACCAAGTGAGGACGTTGCACCATTAAGTTGAGAAGATTAAGGAGTTCAATACCATCTCCTGCTTCCCCTACGACCTTCAAATCGGCTCTTTCGGAAAGAATTTTCTTGATGCCTTCCCGAACCATGAGATGATCTTCCGCTAACACAATATGATAGAGACCCATCAAAGGATTCTTCTTCTCGGTTGAGTGATTTGTAAACCTGTACATCCATTCTCTTCCGGAGATGCATTCAAAATCAATTTGTAGAATTACCCATTTTAGCGTGAGTAAAACTACGTAAAAGAGGGAATAATGGAATGTTGGAATAATGGAACAATGGGGCAATCGCGCCAAGGCAAAGAAATCAGGGGATAGGGTAACGATGAAACCTTACTATTACCTAAATTGAGCGATTTATTTGGAAGGAACCTGTAGCCGAAGGCTTTAGCCTGCGGTTTCCTCTCACCCGTCGGGTGAGAAATCGTTTCCGACCCGCCTGCCAAAGAACTTGTTCGGCGGGCAGGTAAAATCACGCAACCTAAAGGTCGCAGCTACATTTAGAATAATAAATCGCTCAATTTAGGTTTCACTTTATTTTATGAGGTTTTTCTATCATCACATTATTCCAAAATTCCAATATTCCATCCTTCCTGTTTCTTAGAGGTAACCTTTCTGCATGGCATATTTGACAAGATCGGCGGTTTTTCGCAGGTTTAATTTGTTCATGAGGTTGGCCCGATGGCGTTCTACTGTTCGAGCGCTTATGTAAAGAAGATCGGCGATCTCTTTGCTGGATTTTCCTTCAGCAATTAGCTTTAAAATTTCCCTTTCCCTCAGGGTTAGGGAATCGGTAGAAGAAAGCTCTTTTTTCCCACGGGCGAGCTGAATCCAATCCTGCATTGGCTCTTCGGAGAGGAATGGTGAAATATAAGTCCGCCCCCGTCGAATTGTGTCAATAGCAGAGAAAAGCTCTTTATCCGCGTCCTCTTTAAGGAGGTATCCTTCAGCGCCGGCGGAGATAGCCTGGTATAGGTAATCCTTTTCTTTGTGCATAGTAAGAATTAATATTTTTGTTCCGGGATGGTTAGACTTAATCTCATTAATTGCCTCTATCCCTCTCAGGTTGGGCATGGAGATATCGAGGATGACCATATTCGGGTTCACTTCTTGCAGGATCTTGAGGAGTTCAAGTCCGCAGCCTGCCTCTCCTATGACCTCCAGACCGGTTCTTTCTTCGATAATCCTTTTCAGCCCCTGCCGGAGTATGACATGGTCATCAGCCAGGATAATGCGGTAAGGGTTCATCAGCTTACCTCCCCCTCTATGGGGATAGAAAAGCGAATTTGGGTTCCTTTTCCCTCCTGACTTTTCAGATCAAGAGTTCCACCCAGCATCCAAACCCGTTCTCCCATGGCTGCCACACCCATACCTTTTTCGGCTCCATCTCTAAGGACAAATTCTCTCACATCGAACCCTTTCCCATCGTCTTCGATAAGAAATGAAATCATGCCATCCTGCTGTTTGGCTATCAGAGTTACCTTATTTGCCCGGGCATATTTCCCAATATTTGTTAACGCCTCTTGAAAGATCCTATATAAGACTATCTGATTCTTCTCGGGCAATAGGGGTTCAATGTTCTCAACATCCAAAGATATCCTGACGGGATGATGTTTGACAAACTCATCAGCCAGCCGCTTCAGGGCTGCCGTAAGGCCGAGGTCAACAAGAATGGAAGGGCTCAAATCCCGCGAAAGGCGACGGACATTTTCAATGACCTGATCGATGTATTGAAGCGAGTTATCGCATTCCCCTCTAAGCGCCCCCTGGTCCTCCGTCAATTTCCTTCCGATGTAGCTCAATCGTAGTTTCAGGACGGAGAGAGCCTGTCCTAACTCGTCATGGAGTTCCATAGAAATGCGTCTCCTCTCCCATTCCTGGGCAGTCAGGAGTTTTGAAGAGAGATGGCGGAGCCGCTTTTCCGATTCCTGGAGCGCTTCTTCCGCCTTTTTCCGTTCTATGATTTCTATCTGCAATTGCCTATTGGTGTCCACAAGTTTGTCTATTTGGGTTTTGAGCGGACGGAACATGAAAAAATAGAGCACAGGGAAAAGGAGGCCGATCAACAGGAGGGAATCGAAAATAGCCTCAGCCCATATATAAGGAGACGGCAACTTCGAAAGATAAACCATAACAAGGAATTCCGAGACAAATATCGTAGAAGTTACTATGATCAGGAGTGAAACAGGAGATTGGAAGACTCTCTTTTGTTCAAGAATCCTTAAATAATTTTTTAATACATGGACCATAGGATTACAGTTTCCTTCGGGGATAATACCCTTACATTCTAAAGGGATGGCTAATAGGATTAATAAAGTAATCCCTGTATTTTTAGGACGCTGACACTGTATTCCTTGGATATGACATCCAATGGAATCGGCTAAACATTAAAATCTCGTAAAAAGTCAACATCACCCTTCGACAGGCTCAGGGTGAACGGTCTAACCTATTGATATTCCGTTCGTGTCCCGCGAAACGCGGGATCGAAGCATGAACGGAATATAGAAAACGACTTTTTACGAGTCCATCATCAATATAATAAGCAAAAAAAATACCAAAGGTAGAACTTATGGATTTCATGATAGTTTTTAAAACTTAGAAATTGGGAAGTCCGGCAACCTGCCCGAATAGGGGGGCAATTTGCCCGAAATATGGACCCTAAAACAGAGATAGAAAATTGTTTTCCAGGTAAATCCCCCTCCCCTTGCGCCTGCCTGCGCGAAGCCGCTTCGGCGAAGGCAGGGGAGGGGGTGAGGGAGAGGGGTAACCCTAAAGGTGAACTATTCACTCTCACCCTAACCCTCTCCCGTCAAGGGAGAGGGAACTATTTTAAAATTTCTAAATCGGGATTTGGGATGGATAGGGGACTTGTAGGAATCAGAAAATTTGGAACAGAGTGAATTCAGTTTCTATGAGAATTCTGAAACAGGATCGAAGATCTAAGTTCTTTTTTGACATGGGAATTTTTTCTTGTTAAAAATAGTTATTATCTTCTACAAAACAATGATGAGGTAACGGATGCCGACCTATTCACACTCCCAGCTCTCCACCTATGAAACCTGTCCCCATCAATATCGACTTCACTACATCCAGAAAATTAAGGTTGACACAGCGGGAATTGAGGCTTTCATGGGATCGAGGGTTCACGATGCCCTGGAGAAGCTCTATCGTGACCTGAAGATGACCAAACTCAATACCCTCGAAGAACTTCTTACCTTTTATCATCAAAGCTGGGAGAAGAACTGGAGCGAGACGGTTCAGATCATAAGGAAAGAATACAGCGCGGAGGACTATCGCCGCCTGGGAGAGAAATGCATCACAGACTATTACAAACGTTATTATCCCTTTGATCAGGGAAAGACATTGGGCATCGAAGAGACCATCTACTTCCCCCTGGAAGAGGAAAAGGGATACTGGATACGGGGAGTGGTAGATCGGATCGCACTCCTGGACGGCTCTATCCTCGAAATTCATGATTATAAAACCTCCAGTAGGCTCCCTGGCCAGGCGGATGTCGAAGCGGACCGCCAGCTCGCTTTCTATCATATGGGAGTGGAAGGAAAATGGAAAGATATCAAGGAGATCAAACTGATCTGGCACTATCTTGCCTTCGATGCGGAGATCCAATCCCTAAGAACTCCCGAGAAACTTCAACAGCTCCGCCAGGAGACCGCGGAGCTCATCAGGAGGATTGAGTCGGACAGGGATTTTTCTCCCCGAGAGAGCCCCCTCTGTGACTGGTGCGATTATCAGGGTCTCTGCCCGAAAAGAAAGCATCGGATTGTGGCGGAAAGTCTCCCCCCGAATGAATATCTTCAGGAAGAAGGGGTGGACCTGGTCAACCGGCTGGTGGAGTTGAAAGAAAAGAAGGGGGTTTTAATCGAAGAGATTGACTCTGAACTGGCCAGGGTGGAGGAAGCGCTCTTTGCTTATGCTCAGCGGGAGGAGTTAGAAGCTGTTTACGGGCGCGACTTCGTCGCCAAGATTAAGGCCGAGATAAAAGAGAAGTACCCTTTAAAGGGAGATCCGAATCGAAAGGCATTGGATGAGTTTATTAAGAATGCCGGAAAGTGGATGGAAGTTTCTGATTTGAACCCATGGATGCTGGCCAGGATTCTCGAACGGGGGGGATGGCCTCCCTCCCTCGCCAAAAAGGTTAAGGAATTTTCCACCATCGAAAAGAACCGCTCCATAACCCTAACAAAACTGAAAGTTAGAGATTAATGTTCGATAAGGCAATGCCAAATGTCAAAATCCAAATGCCAAATGAAATCCAAAGTTCAAATTAAAAACTTTTTGGAATTATTAATCGGTCCTTAATTGAATAGACATCTGATTAACCCCACCCCCACCCTTCCCCTCCCCCTGAAGGGGAGGGAAATCATTGAGTTCCTCCCCCTTCCCCCGGTCCCGCCCTATTCAACAGACCGGGGCGGGGAAGGGGGAGGTTAGGAGGGGGATGGGGATTTGTCGGAGCAGTATAAATGTGTCTTCTCAATCAAGGACTCATTGATAAGTTATTTGTCATTCATTTGAACTTTGACATTTGAACTTAGGATGACGAGATCCAGCGGAGGTTCCTATGGACATCCGGGTAGAAAAAGGCAGATCCGAGAAATATCCCTCTGAACTTCTCCTTCTCTTTTCTTTTGAATCGCCGGAACCCCTGGAAGGGCCGACCAGGAGCGTCGATGTGGAATGGAAGGGGTTTCTCTCCACAATCATCCATCAGGGTGATTTCAAAGGGGAGTTATTCCAGTGCCGACTCATTCATACCCAGGGGGCCCTTCCGGCCGACAGGGTAGCGCTGGCTGGTCTCGGCAAAAAAGCGGAATTCGATCTGGAGAAATGGAGAGGCGCGGTTTCAAAGGCCGGGCAGTTTATCCGGGATTCGGGGATAAAGCGGTTTGCCTTTCAGATAGAAAGGCTGGATGACTTTTCAGAAGAGGAACTGACCGAGGCCTTTGTGACAGGACTGCTTCTTGGACTCTATCAGTTCAATGAATTTAAAACGCTTGAGAGGGAAAAGATTAAGGCGATTGAGGAACTGGTTCTCCTTGGAGAAACAGATAAAAAGATTCAGTCCATCGGAGAGGGTTCAAGGAAAGGAAAGGTTATTTCGGAAGCGGTCTGCATGGCAAGAAATCTGGTCAACGGGCCCAGCAATCAGATCACCCCTACATTGCTGGCTGAAAAGGCCCGTCAGATTGCCAGGGACCACTCCATGGAGATCCAGGCGCTGGAGGTGAGTGAAGCGGAGGCCATGGGCATGGGAGCTTTTTCCGCTGTAGCTCGGGGAAGTCAGGAGCCTGGGAAGTTTATCGTGCTGGAGTATAATAAAGGGAAAGGGTTGGATACGATCGCTTTGGTCGGGAAGGGGATCACTTTCGACAGCGGCGGGATCTCCATTAAGCCTTCGGAAGGAATGGAGCGGATGAAGGATGATATGTCCGGGGCCGCAGCCGTTCTTGGAACAATGCAGGCCGCTGCCCGGCTCGAACTGCCTCTCCATCTTGTCTGCATCATTCCGGCCACGGAAAATCTTCCGAGCGGAAAGGCCTATAAACCCGGGGATGTTCTTAAGACCCTTTCAGGCCAGACCGTTGAAGTGATCAGCACGGACGCCGAGGGAAGGCTCGTCCTCTGTGATGGACTGACCTACAGCCTTCGTTATCAACCCAAGGCGATTTTTGACATCGCCACCCTGACCGGAGCCTGTGTCATCGCCCTGGGGGATCATGTGATCGGCATCATGGGAAATGACGATGGTCTCTTAAAAAAGATCGAAGAGGCCTCCAGGACCGGAGAAAAGGTCTGGCGGTTGCCCCTCTGGGATGAATACTTCGATTATCTCAAAAGCGATACTGCGGATTTCAGAAATGTGGGGACCCGGGCTGCGGGGACGATCATTGGAGGGATCTTTTTAAGTAAGTTTGTTGAAAAGACACCATGGGTCCATCTGGATATTGCAGGCCCGGCATCGATTGAGAAAGAGAGACCCTATATTCCCAGGGGCGGTACGGGTGTTGGAGTCAGGTTAATGATTCAATTACTGAGAGATTGGAAAAGTTAAAAAGAGACGTGTGTAGCGCCCTGATTTATTGAGGGCGAATTGAGCGAGATCGTCGGCAGTCCTGCCGCAAGTGCCGACGCTACATCCTAATTACAAATTGAGGAGTATTTCGAATGAAAGAGGCTGAGGATCGATATCCATTTTTAATGGCCTGTCGAGGGCAATCGACAGAATATACACCCATCTGGCTGATGCGTCAGGCAGGAAGGTATATGAAGGAGTACCGGGCGCTCCGGAAGAAGTTTTCATTTCTGGAGATGTGCAAAAAGCCCGAATTGGCGGCGGAGGTGACACTTCAGCCTCTTCAAAAATTTAAACTCGACGCCGCCATCATCTTTTCGGATATCCTTATCCCCCTGGAGCCGATGGGAGTCGAATTTGAATTTGAGAAAGGGGAGGGCCCTGTTTTTCACCGTCCCGTTCGGGAAATGAAAGATGTCGAACGCTTGAAGATCATCGAACCGGAAGAGGAGACTCCGTTTCTCATGGAGGCGATTCGCATCGTCCGGAGAGAATTGGAGGGAAAGACTCCCCTGATCGGATTTTCAGGGGCTCCTTTTACCCTTGCCAGCTATATGATCGAAGGAGGTCACTCCAGGAATTACATTCTCACAAAAGGGTTGATGTATCAGCATCGCCCGGTATGGGATCTCCTGATGGAGAAGATTTCAGAAACGCTGATTCGATATCTCAATGCCCAGGTCCGGGCAGGCGCGCAGGCCCTGCAGATTTTTGACTCATGGGTGGGAAGCCTGACCCCGGACGATTACGAAGAGTATGTTCTCCCATACTCTAAAAGGATTATCGATGGCGTAGACAAAAGTGTCCCGCTCATCCATTTTGCCACATCCTCTTCCACCCTTTTAGAACGGATGAAACAGGCAGGGGGGAATGTCATCGGGGTGGATTGGAGGGTGGACCTGGGTGAGGCCTGGGCCCGAATAGGATATGATGTCGGTATCCAGGGGAATCTCGACCCTGTCGTCCTATTTGGCCCCGTCGATTTGATTAAGAAGGAAGCAAAACGAATCCTTGATAGGGCAGGAGCCCGGCCCGGCCACATCTTCAATCTGGGTCATGGCATTCTTCCCGATACTCCCGTGGACCATGTGGCCGCCTTAGTCGATATGGTCCATGAGTATAGTTCAAGATAGAAATAGTTGGAGGTTAGAGGAGCGCTGCCTGCCGATAGGCAGGCGCTTGAGGTTAGAGGTAAAAGAATTTGCCTCAATCCTCCAGCCTCAAACCTCAAACTGAGGTTTTTGTGAGAGCTCTTCTTCTCTTAGCTTTTGGAGGCCCCCGTTCACTGGATGAGGTTGAATTTATGCTGACATGCCTCTTCGGGCGAAAACCCTCTCCGGAACAGCTTGAAGGGGTTAAGGAACGTTACCGTTTGATCGGGGGTTCATCGCCCCTTCCCGCCATCACGGAGAAGCAGGCTAAGGCCATCGAAGAGAGGCTGAATTCCAGGGGTTATTCATCCAAATCCTATGTGGGGATGCGATACTGTCATCCATTGGTTGAGCAGACCTTAAAGGAGATTCTTCAAGATGGCGTTGAAGAAGTCATTGCTATTCCCATGGCTCCTTTCCGGTCTCGTTTCAGCACGGGGGCTTATCAAGAGGAGCTGAATCGTGCAAATAAGGCTTTTGGAGATAGATTAAAAGTCACTTTTATTGAAGGATGGCATTCCAATCCTCTCTTTCTGGATGCAATCGCGGAAAGGGTGAGAGAAGGATTAAGTCAATTCACCCCTGATGAAAGAGAGAGGCTTCATCTCATCTTTTCAGCGCACAGCCTTCCGGAGTCAGTCATCAAGAGCGATCCCTATGTTGACGATTTCAGGGAGAGCGCTGAAGGAGTTCTGAAAAGGATCGGACTATTTCACTGGCATATGGCCTTCCAGAGCAAAGGGCGCGGGCCGGAGAGGTGGATAGGTCCGGATGTCGAATCCGTGTTGATCGAACTCAAAAAGATTAATGTTCGGAAAGTCCTGGTCGTCCCTGTTGGATTTGTTTCGGACCATATCGAGATTCTCTACGATATTGATATCCTGTACCGGAAGAAGGCTGAGGCCCTGGGGATGATATTGAAGCGGACAACCTCGCTTAATCTTTCGGAGCGTTTTATCGAAGCCCTAACAAACATTGTGGAAGCCCATATCCATAACCTATCCCCCTCTCCCTTGACGCCTGCCTGCACGAAGCGTTTCGGCGAAGGCAGGGGAGAGGGCAGGGGTGAGGGTGATTAGATTTTAGGAGATCTATGAAACGAATCATCATCATCGGCGGCGGCATTGCCGGGCTTGGGGCGGCCTACAAAGTGAACCGGGCGGCATCCGAAGGCCATGAAGTCGAGTTCATTCTGCTGGAGAAGGACCGGCGTCTCGGCGGCAAGATCCAGACAGAGATGGTGCCCGATCCCTCAGAGAAGGGCAGGTTCATTGTGGATGGCGGCCCGGATTGTTTCCTGACCGAGAAACCGGCCTGTCACCGTATTGCTAAACTTACCGGGATCTTCGACGAGGAGTTGCCGACAGACGACACCCGGAGGCGCACATGGATATTGTCGCGCGGCAAGCTTCATCAAATGCCTGATGGTGTCATGATGTTCGCACCGACGAAGTTCGTGCCCTTTGCCACAACCGGCCTCTTTTCCTGGCCCGGCAAAATCCGGATGGGCATGGACCTCTTCATCCCGCCGAAGAAGGTTGTGCCGGGAGAGTTGAACGATGAGACGCTCGAAAGATTTGTGGTCAGACGCATGGGACGGGAATGTCTCGATCGTCTTGCGGAGCCGCTCGTAGGGGGTGTTCACGCCTCCGATCCGAAACAGATGTCGCTTGCGGCAACCTTCCCCCGTCTCCTTGAGATGGAACAAAATTATGGGTCTCTGCTAAAAGCTTTCATCGCAGTCCGCCGCAAGATCGAGGAGATGCGGCGAAAATATCCCGCCAAGCGGGACGAAAAACCCCGCACGTTCTTCACCTCGTTTGTAAATGGAATGCAACAAATCACCGACGCCATGGCTGACTCCGCAGGCCGTGAGAAAATGCGCACGGGCGTCGCTGTCACATCGCTCCATCGTGCCGGCAACGGGGAATGGATCGCCCGGCTTTCCGACGGTTCCACCGTGGATGGCAGCGCCATCATCCTCGCCACCGAGTCATGGGCTGCTGAGCCGCTCGTCCGGCCGCATGATGCCGCCATTGCGGATGCGCTTGCTGCCATACCGACCTCTTCCTCGGCGACGGTCTCGATCGCTTTCAACGAGGCTGAAGTTGGTTTCGACTTGAATGCATTTGGAGTTCTGTGTCCCCTTGTCGAGGGCCGGGCGCTCATGGCGGCGACTTACTCCTCCACCAAATGGCCGGGACGGGCCCCAAAGGGAAAGGCGCTGTTACGTGGTTTCGTGGGAGGTCCGCACAACCAGGAGATTTTAAAGCGTTCGGACGAAAACCTCGTGCAGACGGTCCTTTCCGAGTTTCAGGAAATCCTGGGGCTTAATCTTTTTGCGAAGCCCCTCTTCTCCCGGGTTTTCCGGTGGCATCTCGGCATGCCGCAGTATACGCTTGGCCATCTTGACCGGATCGGATTGATCGAAGACCGGTGCGGTCAGATTCCCGGCCTTGCCCTTGCCGGAGGCAGCTACAGGGGCGTAGGCGTCCCGAATTGCATTGAAAGCGGTGAGCAGGCTGTCTCCAAGATTCTCGGGGAGTGGGGCATCGACCTCGCCGAGGACCACATCGAAGAGAAGCGTTACTATTAGTGAGAACGACCCCGCTCAACTTACAATAGCATTGTTAACAGTTTCAGAATTGCATTGACATAACCTTTGAAAAATCTCCCCCCCTGCCTATGCCGAAGCGGCTTCGCGCAGGCAGGTCACCCCTCTTTGCCCTCCGGGCCAGAGGCCCTATGGGCCGGCGGCCAAAGAGGGATAATGCCTCCCTTAGGAAAAGGGAGGTCAGGAGGAATTTTACGAATCGATGTCTTTACTATTTTGATACTGTTAATAACTAGTTTTGATCTTTTCTATGTCCAGATCGTCCAGGACCACAATTCCTTTGGCTTTCATTTCATCGAGGGCTTTCTGCGAAGTATCCGGAGCCACTCCCCTGCTTAAATTTTTGATCATGATCACTTTGTAACCTGCGGCTGCAGCATCGAGGGCCGTCGCCCTCACACAATAATCCGTCGCGATGCCGTAGACCACCACTTTTTTGATCTTATTCTTTTTGAGGAGTTTATCCATCTCGGTCTTTTTTCCGCCATCGTCCTGGAAACCGGAATAACTGTCATACTGTGAATCCATTCCTTTTTTGACGACGGCCTTGAATAATTTTTTGTCCAATAAGATCGCCGCTCCGGGAGTCTTCTGGACACAATGAGGGGGCCAGAGCACCTGATCCCTATTGTTCAGTTTGATGACATCAAATGCCTTCTTTCCCGGATGGTTGGTGAAGAAAGAGGCATGGTTGGCGGGGTGCCAGTCCTGTGTGGCATAGATGGGAAAACCTGCAGCTTTCAGTTTTCTGGTATTTTCTTCTACAGCTTTGATGTAGGCCTCATCCGTTCCTTCGACGGCCAAAGAACCATTCTTGAGCTTCGTAAAATCCCCCTGAATATCCACGACAATGACACCTATTTTTACTGATTCTTTTGCCATGGCCGATCCTCCAAATACAAGCGTGAAAAATAATACCCCCACTAATATCATTATCCCACAATTTTTCATAAAGCACCTCCTTGATTGTAATAAAAGGTTAAGGTTTAGGTTAAGGTTGAGAATGCTTTATTTTCTTAACCTCAGCCTTTAATTCTCTTCTTTCATTTTCATCTCTTTGGCGACTTCCCTTGCCGCACGGATGATCCTTTCAATGTCCTCATCCGAATGGGCCATCGATAGACTGCCCCCCCCGTGCATCACATGAACTCCATGGTTCAGCATCCGGATACGAAACTCCACTTCTCTTTTCTCCGTATCGGTCAGTTGATTGATGGAATGGGGAGAATTGAGAGTCACCTCTCCCTGGAAAGGGAAATGGGTCTGAAAGAGAGAACCAATCCCTGTAACAACGGCATTGAGCCCTTCCCGATCAAAAACCTCCTGGAGACCCCTCCGAATTTCCTCGCCTTTTGTTTCCAAGAAAGGATAGACTTCCTCTTCATAATCCTTCAGGTAACCAAGCATAGCCAATCCCGCAGCCGCAGTAAAAGGATGAGAGGAAAAGGTGCCTCCCCCGATGAGAATCTTTTCCCACTTCTTTACCTTCCTCTCCGGAGAGGTCGTCTCAAGGATCTCTTTTTTTCCTACCAGCGCTCCAACCGGGAAACCACCCCCCACAATTTTCCCCAGGGTGGTCAAATCCGGGATAATCCCGAATCTTTCCTGGGCGCCGCCCAAAGCCACCCGGAATCCTGATATCACTTCATCATAGATGAGAAGGGCGCTGAGCCGCTCCGTCTCTGAGCGAAGCATGTCCAGATATTCTTTGGAAGCCGGAGCAAATCCTCCCTCACCGACAACAGGTTCGAGGATAATGGCAGCTAAATCCTCCCGGTTTTGATGAATGGTCTCAAGTGATCCTGTGATGTCATTGAAGGGGATTGTCTTTGTGTATTGGATGAGTTCAGGCGGAAGGCCGAGGCTCTCCTCTCGGTCATAGGGCAATTTGACACCCATGGCGAGATCAGGGTTGGCGCCATGCCAGCCTCCGGCGATCTTTAAGATCGTTTTCTTCCCTGTAAATCCCCGGGCGAGGCGGACCGCATACATCGTCGCCTCCGTCCCGGAGCAGCAGAAACGGACCATCTCCGCTGAGGGGATTAATTTCTGGATGAGTTCGGCCCACTCGACCTGTTTTTCAAAGAGGATGCCCCAGTGAATTCCCTCTTTTAATTGCTGTTCGATGGCTTCGACGATGATTTCGGGATGATGGCCGAGGATATGCGTATAGTGGCCCATCCAGAGATCGATATACTCATTTCCGTCCACATCCCGAATTTTTGAACCTTTGGCTTCCTTCAGGAAGAAGGGGTAGGGAGGAAAGTAATGAACGTTATGAGAAATTCCCCCCGGCATCACCCCTTTCGATCTTTTAAAAAGTTTTTCTGAGAGTTGGTTTTTTTGTCGATAGAGATCAAAAAAGTTCATGAGATACCCCTCCGGTTGGTTTAGGGTTTTAATAGCACATTTATTTTAGATTGGGAATGGTTCTCGTCGCTTTTATTTTTTGAAAAATATTTGACAAGTGTTTCAAATTCATATAAATAAAAAGGTGATTGAAGAAGGGGGGTGAGAAGGAAACCCAGGGGGTAATAATCCGTTGTTTTTGCAATCTATTTCTAATAGAAAAGGAGGGGTTGTGATGAAAAGGAAGTTGCTTGTCGGAGTGATGATTTTATGTCTGGTGGTTTTCGTTTCAGCCATGCGATCTGATCCGGCCCATGCCCAGAGGAAGTACGTCTCCATTGCCTCGGGCTGGGTGGTGGGAGTCTATTTTCCGCTTGCGGGTGCCCTTTCAAGAATTGCTCATGAGAAACTCCCTGACATTAAGATTACGGTGGAATCCTCAGGCGCCTCGGTTGCCAATGCCAAGTTGATTGCTTCCGGCGATGCGGATCTGGCCATTCTTCAAAATGATATCGCATTTTATGCCCTTCAGGGAACAAAACCGATGTTTGACAAAGCAGTTCCCAATATCCGCGGAGTTGCCGCTCTTTATCCCGAACATTGTCAGATCCATGCCCGGAAAGATGCAAAGGTTGCAACCGTTAAGGACCTCAAAGGCAAAAAGGTGGCTGTGGGTCCCCTGGGAAGCGGGACAGAACAGAATGCCATGCAGATCCTGGAGGCTTACGGGCTCAAGTTTGAAGACCTGGGAAGGGTCGAGAGGCTGTCTGCTGCAGAGTCTGCCGATTATCTGAAAGACGGCCGGATCGATGCCGCCTTCTATACTGTTGGTGTCGGAGCCTCCGCCATTATTGACAGCGCAATGATGATAGAGACCCTGATCGTTCCGATTGACGGCGCCCAGGCGGATGCACTGGTCAAGAAATATCCTTTCTATGCGAAGGATAAAATCCCTGCCGGTATATATAAGGGGATAGGAGATGTTCCTACCGTGGCTGTTTTAGCGATCTTAGTAGCCAAGGCTGAGTTAGAAGAGGATATCGTTTATCGGATTACTAAGGCCATGTTTGAGAACATAAAGACCATCGAAGGGGCTCATGCCAAAGGCAAAGAAGTGAAGCTGGAGAAGGCTCTTATCGGCATGCCGATTCCTCTTCATCCGGGGGCTGATAAATTCTACAAAGAGAAAGGATTGAAGAAATAGATAGAAGTGAAGAGGGGAGGTATCCTGTTTTTATATTGAAATGGGGATGCCTCCTCTTCATTTTTTTTCTGGCCATCCTCTTCTATCCCGTGCCCACCCTTGAGGTGAGGAATGAGAAGGATGGCAGGGTCATTTTTTCAAAGAAGGTTTCTCCGGGCGAAGGGTTTGAGTTTTTTTACATCCATTCCGTAGACAAAACACCTGTCACCGGATATTTCATCATCACCTCCGGCAAAAAGATCAAGCCTGTCGAGACCCGATTCGAATCCTACGGACCTGGTCTTCCTTCCGTGGAAAAGGATGTAACGGTTGAAGGCGGGAAGATCAAAGTAAAGACGGATGCTTTGGAGATGGAATATTTCTCTTTCTTTGTTTCTCCCATGACCCAGCAGGCCATGATTTTTAGAGGTGAGAGATTGGAGTTCTCTTCCTTCAAGGAGGGAGAGGTGATGACCATCGGGGTGAAGTCCTATCCGCTATTTCGGGAGGTAATTTTCAGACATGGGAACCGATAAAAGCGCACCGGACCAGGTTTCGTTAGAGAAATCAAAGGAGATCGCCGAAGGAGCAGATTATGGAACCCGTCGCCTCTCAGGGCCCATTTTCTATCTCTCTGCAATGATCGCCTTTGCGATGTCCTGTTTTCAGCTCTATACAGCCGTCTTCGGGACATTGACCGGAACGCTTCAACGTTCGATCCATCTATGTTTTGCCCTGGTTCTCTGTTTCTTATTCTTTCCGATGACTAAAAGGTCAAAAACGAAAGAGATTCCGGTTTACGACCTGATCCTGGCAGCCATTGGAGGGTTAGGCGCCATTTATGTCACCCTCTTTTATGCCGATCTGGTCAAGAGGATCGGTAATCCGTCTCCGTTAGACGTCGTGATGGGGATAATCACCATCCTCTTTGTCCTGGAAGCGGCAAGAAGGGCGATTGGGTTGCCCCTTCCCCTCATATCGGCCATTTTCATCACATACGCCTTTGTCGGACCGTATTTGCCCGATCTCATTGCTCACCGGGGTTATGGCTTTCGAAGGGTGATTGACCATCTTTATCTCACCATGGAAGGCATTTTTGGCGTCCCCCTATGGGTTTCCTCCACCTTCGTCTTTGCCTTTGTCCTATTCGGAGCCTTCCTTGAGAAGACAGGGGCGATGGACTACTTCATGAAGATAGCGTTTTCTCTGGTTGGCCATACACGGGGAGGACCCGCAAAGGTTGCTGTAGTATCGAGCGCCTTTATGGGAATGATCTCCGGAAGCGGTGTTGCCAATGTTGTGACTACCGGCTCTGTAACCATCCCCTTGATGAAGCGAATGGGGTTTAAACCGGAGATCGCCGGCGCCATAGAAACCGCAGCGAGTGGTAATGGCCAGTTGATGCCGCCTGTCATGGGAGCGGCCGCCTTCGTCATGGCGGAGTTTTTAGGAATTTCTTATCTCGAGGTGGTGACCGCAGCTATCCTTCCTGCGGTGATCGACCAGCTTGCCCTTCTGGGTGCGGTTCATCTCCTTTCTGTCAAATTCGGTCTAAAGGGTATGCCACGAAAGGAGCTTCCAAAATTCTTTCCCATACTGATACGAGGAACTCACTTTCTCGTTCCCATTGGTGTTCTCTTATACTACCTTATTGTTAGAAGAGCGACACCTCTCACTTCAGCGGCCATGGGAATTACCGCTACGATTTTGGTCTTTTTCATACAGACAGTGATGGGAAGCTTCGGATTGGGGAGCCATTCCGGAAAGAATTCTGAAGGACAAAAGGTGAATTCATGGAGGCCCGTGGCTTTGTTTGGGATCAATATGGCCGATGCAATGTATAAGGCCGCAAGGATGATGGCGGGTATCGGGGCAACCTGCGCCTGCGCCGGCATTGTCGTGGGCGTAGTGACCCTCACCGGAGCCGGGTTAAATATGACCAACATCATCATCGGTCTTTCCGGTGGGAATCTTTACTTCGGACTTTTCCTAACGATGGTTACCTGCCTCATCTTAGGGATGGGAGTTCCCACCACGGCGAACTATGTCATCATGGCAACCATCATGGCTCCCGCGCTTAAAGCCATGAATCCTGATGTTCCCATCATTGCCATCCACCTCTTCGTCTTCTACTTTGGAATTCTGGCGGATGGAACTCCTCCGGTTTGTGTGGCCGCCTATGCCGCCGCCGGCATCGCAGGCTCTGATCCTCTGAAGACTGGAGTCAATGCATTCAAACTGGATATGAGGACGTTTCTTCTCCCCTTCATGTTCATCACTGCTCCGGAAATGCTCCTCATCAATACAAATTTTATTGAGGCCTCCTGGATTTTTATCTCCGCTTCCATCGGGATGTATGCCTTAGCGGCTTCGATGCAGGGATTTCTGCTGACGGATTTGAAATGGCATGAAAGGATTATCCTGTTTGCCTCGGCAGTTGCTCTTGTCAAACCTGGGCTGATTACGGATGTTTTAGGCTTGATCGGATTTGGGGTGATCTATTACCTGCAAAGAAAAGCGGCGAAGGGAGCCATCATCTAAATCAAATTCCAATGGAATATTGGAATGGCGGCGAAGCGATAAAAAATTATGCTGTGAGAATAAACCCAATATTCCAGCCTTCCATTCTTCCATTATTCCAACGGATGATTTATTCGAAGGCAATCTCTATCACCCGTTCGATCACTTTCATATAATCCTTAAATTCGATTCCATCGACGGAGTGGTCCTGTTTGCAGGTGATTCCATCGATGGCTGGGCCATGATGGACGAGGTAGTCCAGGACCTTTCCTTCCTGTTCCGGCGTAACTTTTTGGAGAATATCGAGTTTATCTCTGGCCAGAGCCATTCCTGCCATCAACGCATATCCCCCCCAATTTGAGATTCCGCTTGAGATAAAATAGTCCGTTTCCATCCGGCAGCAGAAAACGGGTTCCCGGTGAGTGATGGCGTGTTCCCAAAAAACCTCCCACGGTATCCTTCCCGAGCCGATCTCATTGCCACGATCTCCGATTCCGATTGTCTCAACAGAGAGATTCCATCTTTTTTTAAATTCAAGAAGAAGATGAGTCCTGGCTGTAAACCGGGTAATATCCTCCAGGCGGGAATTGAAACACCGGTTTCTGATAGAAGGGGTGAGGACGGATTCAAACTCTTTTACCGGCGGGTTTCCTTTTCGATCCTGAGCGAGAAAGGATTCGAGCGTGTGATTGGGACCCACCCGTTCGATATAAATGAGGTGAGAAAGGTCCAGCCCCAATGGGCCGTTGAGAAGTTCCTCAATGAAACGGAGAGACAAAGGGCTGGCGTGATCCATATCGGAGCGCTCCAGCGGAAAACAGATGAGGGGAACCTCCTTTTCAGAGAGGTTGAGTATCTTCAGACCTGCCTTAAGGGTTGGAAGGGTGTATTCATCAGAGAGAAGGGAGACCTCCATGCCCAAATATTTTAGCCCTTCCGCCAGAATGAGGGCGCCAGGAGGACCATCGGTCTCCGTGGCCGGAGGTTCTCCGGCAGGGATATAAAAGCCGGTAACGATCATCACTTTTCGCCCATTCTCGACGAGAGAGGAGACCGCCCCTGTTAAATCGGAATAGGGGACCATGGAAAGGTTTTCCCAGTGATAGTTTCGGTGGTTCAGGAGAGAGGTCGGGAAATTGATCACCTCCTCCATCAAAAACAACTTATCCCGAATCGTTTTAGGTAAGGCCATAAGATTTGTTTATCGTTGTCGATGCTCGTATCGATGCTTGTTTACAACGAGACTCGATTTTCGATTTTAAGATTCGATACCAGCCTCGCCAACGAACACCGGGTTTCGTAACAGTTTAGCGCTTTGAAAAACTAATCTAATCCCCCTTTATCCCCCTCCTTCGACAAGCTCAGGATGGTGAGCAAGTCGAACCATTTGTCAAAAGGGGGAAATGTTTTTCCTCCCTTTGGAAAAGGGAGGTTGGGAGGGATTTTACAAGACGATTTCAAACAGCTAAATTGCCGCCGAGTTTCTATGTTTTCATTTTGGATCCATAATCACACCACTTTCGAATCACACAGATTTCGCAGAGGGGCTTTCTTGCGATACAGGTTTTCCGGCCATGCCAGACGAGGAGGTTTGAAAAATGGGTCCACTTCTCTTTCGGAACGATCTCCATCAGATCGAACTCAATCTTAACCGGATCATCATTTTTTGTCAGTCCGATCCTCTGGCTCACCCTGCGGACGTGGGTATCCACTACAATTCCCGGAATCCCGAAAGCATTTCCGAGGAGGACATTAGCGGTCTTGCGTCCCACACCCGGGAGTGTCACCAGGACCTCCAGCGTTTTCGGGACCTTTCCTCCAAATCGGTCCATCAGCTCCTGGCAAGACCTCTGGATTGATTTTGTCTTATTCCGGTAGAATCCAGTGGGCCGGATATCCTCCTCCAGTTCTTTCGATTCCGCTTCCGCATAGTCCTTCGGAGAGCGATATTTTTTGAACAAGCCTTTTGTCACTTCATTCACCCTGACATCGGTGCACTGGGCAGAGAGAATCGTGGCGATCAGGAGCTCAAAGGGGTTTGAAAATTTCAAAGCGATTTGTGAGTCGGGAATCTCTTTCGAAAGAGCCTTGATGATCTCTATTATCCTTTTCCGTTTGGATTGATTTTTCATGAAGACCTCCTTTGTAACGAAGAACGATGAACAATGAACAATGGACAAAGAACTCTCAACTTTGAATTTAGGCCCTTAGGGAATCGATATCAACAAAAGATTGTCGATGGTTTGGGAAAAACAAATGGTAGCCGAAGGCTTTAGCCTGCGTATCGGCCTCCAATGTAATATCGACCCTGAAACGCAACCTGAAGGTTGCGGCTACCAGGAAATAACTGCCCGAAGTCCCGCTCTTAGCGGGATTCCGGGCGAAGTCTCGGACGAGGCATAGATTCTTACACAATAAAGTCTGAGAATTTATCTCTAACATTTAACAAAGGCCCTCACAAAACTGTCCCCTCCCCCGTCGAAGGGTGGGTAATTGAAGCCGTTCATGCTTCGATCCCGCGTTTCGCGGGACACGAACGGCTTATGTGAACAGCATTAAGCTTAGTCTCAATAATGGATGGATTTTAACTGATATTCTTCCCAAGAGACAACAGAAAAGAGGGCGGGGAAGAATTTGAACATGAGGTGGGCAAGAAATGGCCTTTTAATCTTTTTAATATGGTGGGGGGCAAAATAATCTCTTTTAATATTATTAGGTTAAATTGCATAGAAAGATTTGGTATGGGAAATGCAGTAGTAAACACCTATCAAATCCCGTATAGGGGGAGGAAAACGATGTTAAGTGAAAATGGTGTGATGACAACTCAGGAAGCCTGCCAGTATCTGAGGATTTCGAGGCCCACCTATCTGAAATATCTCTATCTCGGGCGGATTAAGGGGGCAAAGGCTGGAAAAGGATGGAAGGTCCTCAGGTCGGAACTGGATCGATTCCTGAAGGGAGAAATCTCAAACAACATGATGGGATGAGCGACTTATGGAGAAGAAAGTATCCCAATTCAAAGAGAAGTCAAAAAATCAGGAGGAGATTTTTGAGGAAAAGTCCGTCAAAGCCACGCGGGCGCTGATCCAGACCTTTCTTCAGACGCTGAAGGCCTTCCGGATATATGAAGCCAACCACCCGATCCTCCTGAAATTTATGGAACGACTGAAGAAGGATTTTGACAATTACTTCGAGGAGTTCGATTCTTTTCCGCTATTGGTGGGAGAACACCGGCTCTTCTACCGGGGAAAGGTCGTTTATGAAAGCCAGGATGTAAAGGAGAGCCTGGCCTTCTTCTTTTTTAAAGATGGAATCCGTGAAATAAAATTCCTCAAAGGCCTGGAATTCAAAGAGGTGGTCGATTTTCTTCATGTTGTGAGGAGGAGCGAGTCCGTCAGCCGCATGGAAGACGACCTCGTCACGCTCCTCTGGGAAAAGGATTTTTCCCACATCACCTTCGGGACCGTAGATGAGTTTTTGGAAAGTGGAAGCCATTTCACTCCGGCTACAGAGGAAGATTTTATTGGGCGATTGGAATTCAAAGGCTTTAGAGAAGAAGCGGGGGATGAGATTGCTTCTGAGAGGGAAAGAGAAGAGGCCTCTGCTCTGGGAGCTGAGGGTTTAAAGCAGGCCCTGAATCCATTGCCAGGCCAATCCCTGGTCGATGCCTGTCAGCTCACACCGGATGAGATCGAAGAGATCAACCGGGAGATTGAACAGGAGTACCAGCCGGATTACATTTATGTGTTGATTGATAACCTCGTAGAGATCCTCCTTCACCTGGGTGAGGATATGGATGCCTATGAGAATATGATCTCCTACTTCGAAAGGACGACCGGATCCTTCCTCGAGCAAAGAGAAGTGGGGAAGGCCGTGGCCGTTTTGAAGAGACTGAATGACACCACGGAGTCCATGGTCCTCAAAGACAAACAGATCTTTGCAATTCGCCGCATCCTCGATACTTTTTCCGGTACCCATTCTATCGAGCTTTTAGGGGAGGCGGTGAAAGGAATTGGAGAGACAAACTCGGAAGCGATCCTCCAGTATCTCCGGCTCCTGACGAAGAAGGGGGTCGAGCCCCTCTGCCTTTTATTGAAGAAGGTGGAATCCGGGAAATGGAGAAAAGCCATCTGCAATATTCTGGCTGAACTTGCCCGGGAAGACATCCAACCCCTCCTCAAATATTTATCCGACCCGGACCCTTTCCTGGTCTGTCACATCCTCTATGTGCTCGGTAAGATCGGAGATCCCTCCGTCGTAAGACACTTAGATAATCTGGTGGTCCATGAGGACCAGAAAGTGAGAGAAGAGACCCTCCAGGCGCTCAAGAAATTCGGTGAAAGGGGAAAGGATCAAATTCGAAAATTCTTAAAGGATCCCCTTCCGGGGATGAGGGCGAAGGCCTCGCTCATTTTTGCAAAGGTCGCCAAGGAGGAAGCAGCCAAATCCCTTACCGGGGTCATTCTCTCCGAAGAGTTTTTTAAAAGGGATTATGAAGAGAAAGCTTCTTTCTTTAAAGCCTTAGGGGAGACAGGATCGCAGGAGGCGGTCCCGGTTTTAAAGAAGATCGCACAGAAGAGAAGGTGGTTTCAGAAAGGAAAATGGGATGAGATGCGGCTCTGTGCTCAAAATGCCCTGAGGATGTTAGGAGCGGATGAAGGATTGGATTCCTCCAGGGCAAAGGAAAGAATGAAACACATCGCACGGTCAATCCATTAAGAAGGACTCCTCCGGGAACCGTGTGAGTGGGCCCCTTTTCCCCAAAGGGGGGACACAGAGGAGTCTGAAGAACCCAAAAAAGAGGCGGAGATGATGGAATCAGCCATTCAATCCCAGAAGGTGGTCCCCAGATCGTCAGAGGCAATGGACTCCGAGTTGTCAAAGCTGGGGAACACCCTCATCACCAAATTTCATGTATTGATGAGAATCTCTCAGATTTACGATTCGAAGAATGTGGCCCTGCATCAATTTATACAGGAGTCGCTTATTGCCATCAACACCTTTATCCGGGAGAAAGGAAACCTTTGCCTTAAAATCGTAGCCGCTGACATCTTCCTTAATGAGCAGAGACTCCGCTACTCCGTAGAGGGTTTTACCAGCTTTAAGTACCTCCTGGTCCAGTGGAAGAAACGGTTCATCGGAGAGGTCCTCTACAAAGAGGTCCTTGATGAGGAAACGTTACGGGAGTTCATCTATATTCTGATGGGCTTGGAAGAAGGGCGGGAAGAGAATGCCGCTCTCTTTAATGAGAGACTGAGAGAACATCACATTTCCACAATTGAGGTGAGTCCCTTAGAGGTTTCCGAAAGGGAAGAAGGCGCTTACACCCTTGAGAAGGAGGACTCTCGTGAAGTGGGCAAAAAGGTGTTTTTCGAGACCATCGGGACCCTCAAGGAAGTGATCACCCACATCAAGGGGAAACAGCATGCCGATGTGAGAAAGTTGAAACGGCTGGTCCGGAAGGCCGTCCACCTCGTCATGGAGGATGAATCGATCCTTCTTGGAATGACGACGATCAAGAATTACGATGAATACACCTTCAACCACTCCGTCAATGTGGCCATCTATTCCCTCGCGATGGGAAGGCGATTGGGATTCTCCAGGGGGATCCTGAGCGAATTGGGAATCACGGCCATGCTTCATGATATCGGGAAATCTAAAATCCCGCTCGATGTGCTGAATAAACCCGGCGCTCTCAGCGATGAAGAATGGGGTCAGATGAAGAAGCATCCTCTCGCAGGTGTGGAGATCGTTCTCAACCTGAAGCAGTTGGGCGAGGTCAATACGAAGATGGTCATCGGCATCTTCGATCACCACCTGAAGAACGACCTTTCAGGATACCCCAAACTCTTTCGGAAAAAGAGGGTGAGCCTCTTCGGCCGGATCATTCAGATTGTGGATGCCTATGACGCCATGACCACTCCGAGGATCTATAAGAAAGTTCCTTATACGCCGGAACAGGCGCTGGCCGTCATGCTAAAAGAACGGGATGTCCATTTTGACTCGGTCCTTCTCAAAATGTTTATCGGCCTGGTGGGAGTATATCCCATCGGTTCTCTCGTTCTCCTCGATACCCATGAGATGGGAATTGTGTTCAAGCCCAATACGGATCCCCAGTGGATGGACCGTCCTCAGGTGGTCCTGGTTGAGAGGGATAAGCGGGGAAAGGGAAAGAAGGATCTGGTTGACCTTACCGAAAAGAACGGAGGAAACGGTTTCAAGCGGAGCATTGTGAAGGCGCTGGACCCCAACAAATACCACATCGACATCGCCAAGTATTTCCTGTAAAACCATGGAATGGTGGAATATTGGAATAGTGGAATATTGGGTAAAGATTACCACTACCTCAAACCCAAAAAAAATTGGCATTTTTTCTATTCAAATCATGTCTTCTATTTACCCCGTTAGAAATAATGCCCCGCTGGAATTTCTAACGGGGTTTACTTCATTATTCCATCATTCCATTATTCCAAAATTCCATTTCCGCATTCCCCATCACCCTATCTCCCCATCTTCCCCTTGGGGGAAGGGGGCGCCGGTTCCTTGCAGTCGGACCTCACCCATTCCTCATTGAGCCTCCTCAGGATCTCCTGTTGCTGGCGCGTGGCAAAATCGGCATATTTCGGATCTTTCCTCCGGTAATTCTTTTCAATAAAGGAGATGGCGCTCTGGGTGGTTCGAACCTGAGAGAAGATCATCTCGCATTTCCTGAGTCCCCACCGGGCTTCAATAGAGTCCCGGGGATGAGGGGAGAGCCAGAGGTGGTTCTGGAAAAGATGGTGAAAGGTAACGGATTGCCCTTTCTGAATGGGAATTGAAATAGCTTCCATTGTCTCTCTTACCCTCTCCAAATCAAGATGATTCGATTCAATGATCCGGCGAAGGTGATCCATCAGGAGGACGATTCTGCCATCGCGTCCAGGCGTGCTGTGGATCTCCCATAGCGGGGACTCCTCCCTGCACCCTCCCCTGCGACATCGCCGGTATCCTGCCTCGACCACAGGGACCCTGTCCATGAGATAACGGGTCGTGGTATTGAGTACCCTCTCCATCTTCTCCCAGGGGTCGTAATCGGCCGGATCCATCCGTTTTGCCACTGCTTCAACAAAATCAGCATAACCTTCATAGAAATCCGAAGCATACTGCTCCAGCGAATAGAAGGGATGTTCTGCCACAGGGAGGTATTCCCATTTCCCATTTTTAAAAATCGGCCAGCGGAACTTCACCAGACCGGAATAGACTGTGGACTCCGGCCTCGGGGTCATAAAGTCTCTTCCACTCAATTTTTGAATCTTAGCAGGCGATGTGGCTTCCCATGTCTGAAGGGGATGACCACTGCTTCCGTCTAAGATGACATGGCCGATCACACCGGAATGGGACTCTGTGACAAAGAACATTGTTCCAGGAGCGACCGATTCCTGATCGATTCGAATGGGGTAGGTGTCGAGTGGAAGGGTTCGGGTGGTTGTCTCCGAGAGCATATGAAGAAGGGCTTTGCGGAAACGAAGGTCTTTATGCCACTCTGCGTGGGTGGAGAGATGATTCCAATCCGTGGACCAATGGCCGATGAGTTTGTCGTTTTTAGTCGTGGCTCCTGCAGGCAGGCCGGCGATCCGTGCATAGATCCATCGGATGGCATAAGGGACATCCGCACAGTCAACTGGAATTTTATGGCGGATGAAGAAATCTTCTGCAATATTTTCTTCGACCCATCCGGCGAAATTCAATTCCTCTTCATTTGTCCATCGCTGTTCCTCAACCTTCCAAACTTGAAGGGGTGATTCTTTAAACGATTCACCGAAAGCAGGTAGGGCAGGGAGGAGGAGCAGAATGATAAGCAATGCCTTCATAAAATCATATTAAAAAGATTCATGAAAGATTGTCAACCGAAAGAAAATAAGGTATTTTAAGGGTGGATTCATCCTCCCTTTCATCCCCTCCCATCAGGGGAGGGGAAAGACTTTCTTTAGGTTAAAATATTCCCTCCCCCGTCGAGGGGGAGGGTGAGGGTGGGGGTGAGAGAGGGGAAATACGTGGGCCGGGAGATGCGCATTTTAATAGCAGAAGAAGATTTCAGTTTCTTGAAGATGGTTGAAGATTCTTTGAAGGTTTCAGGTAGCCTTTATCATATTGAGAAGGTTTCCTCTGGAGAAGAGTGTTTGAGAATGCTCCAGAAAGAGAAATTCGACATCCTTCTCTTAGACCACCTCCTCCCTGATGGAGAGGGGTTGAACTGGCTCAGGCGGTTTAATGAGTTGGGCATTGGGATTCCCACAATTTTTGTTACAGCCAAAGGGGACCCACAGATGTCCGTCCTGGCGATGAAGGAGGGGGTCTTTGACTACATCAACCGGTCCGCTGAATGCGCCAAAGCCTTCCCCTTTGTCGTCAACCGTGCTGTGGAGGGCCATACGTTAATGGTAGAAAAAGTCAGGCTTCAGAAGGAACTGATCGAAACAAAGAACTTTCTCGAATCGATCGTGGAGAAGGCAGGAGATGCCATTTCAGTGGTTGACCTTGAAGGGAAGATTCTTTATTGGAATGAAGGGGCGGAACAGATTTACGGGTATAGGAAAGATGAGATGTTAGGGAAAAAACTCTCTGATTTTCTCTACCCTCGAGATAAAAAGTTGAGAGAAGAAGAAACGAAATTGATGGGAAGCATTATGGAGCGGGTCAAGAAGGGAGAGGTAGTTCCCAACATGGAAGTGAAGAGGCAGACCAAGGAGGGAAGGGAGATCATTACAAGCATGACGATCTCACCGCTTAAGGATGCGGAAGGAAGGGTCATCGGCGCCTCTCGCATCTGTAAAGATATCACCCAGTTGAAGAAGGTGGAGGAACGACTCGCCCTAACAGAAAGGTTAACCTCTTTAGGGGAGCTTACGGCAGGAGTGGCTCATGAACTTCGAAATCCATTGGCAGGAATCAAAATCAATACACAGATCCTGTCAAGGAAGAGAGACTTTCCTGAAATGGAGAGACGCCTATTGGATAGCACATTGGAAGGGATCGGGAAGATCCAGAAGATTGTCGATGATATGCTCCATTTTGCCAAACCGAAAGCTTCCCATTTTAAACTGGAGGAGATCAATGAGGTGGCGGAAAGCAGTCTTGCCATCTTTCAGACAAAATTGAAGAAGGGCAATATATCTCTACTATTCCAAAAAGGCGAGGCCCTGCCGAAGGTTTGGATCGATGCCCACCAGATCCAGCAGGTCCTGACCAACCTGATGCTCAATGCCATTCAAGCAATGGAGAAGGGTGGCACATTGGCTTTACGGACCTTTTCAGATGGAAAAAATGAAGTGGGCATTGAGGTGAAGGATACCGGTGCCGGGATTCCAAAATCCCATCTCAAAAAGATTTTCGATCCCTTTTTTACGACCAAATCCGAAGGCACGGGACTCGGCCTCTCCATTAGTATTAATATTTTAGGAAGTCATGGAGCGACTATTGATGTGGTTAGCGAGGAGGGAAAGGGGTCAACCTTTATCATTCATTTTTCCCCCTCACTTTCCCCTCTCCCCACCGAGACTGTGTCGTAATTCGCCGTTCACCCTTCGACACACTCAGGGCGAACGGCTAAGTAATTGATTTTAAATGTGCCTTTTTCCGTTCGTGGTGAGCCCTTCCTTCGACTTCGCTCAGGACATTCGGAAAAACCGTTCGCCCTGAGGCTCTCGAAGGGACGAACGGTTCGCTCAGGACAGGCCCTGTCGAACCATGAACGGACTTATGACACAGTCTCCATTGAGGAGAGGGAGGAGTAAGGGGAAGAGGGAACCATGCGATTTACAATCCTGGTGATTGACGACGAACCTATTCTGAGGGAATCTCTCGAGGTGGCGCTCAAGACATTGGGACATGATGTCATCATCGCGGGAACCGGAGAGGAAGGATTGGAACTTTTTCGAAAGGAAAATCCTGATCTCGTTCTCCTGGATCACTGGTTGCCTGGCATCAATGGGGACGAAGTTCTTCAAAAGATAAAAGAGCGAGAGCCTGAGATCCCTGTCATCATCATGACCGCCCAGGGTTCGGTCGAACTGGCTGTCCATTCAATGAAGATGGGGGCTTTTGATTTTCTGGTCAAACCCTTTGATCTCGATCAGATCGAGAGCCTCGTCCAGAAAGGTCTTGAGCGAACCCGCCTGAGAAAGGAGGTCGAATGGCTCCGCACCCAATATCAGGAGAGATTCCGTTCCGGAGGCTTTATTGGAGTCAGCCGGAAGATGAAGGATGTTCTGGGGCTTGCAGAAAAAACCGCTCAGAGTATGGACACCACCCTTCTCATAGAGGGAGAAACCGGGACAGGGAAAGAACTCCTTGCAGAGTACATCCATTTCTTAAGTCCGCGTTCTTCCTTTCCATTCATTCCCATAAACTGTGGGGCGATCCCCAAAGACCTCTTTGAAAGCGAACTCTTCGGTTATGAAAGGGGGGCTTTTACCGGGGCTCTGGAGAAGGGAAAGATGGGGAAGGTGGAGGCCGCAGACAAAGGGACCCTCTTCCTCGATGAGGTGGGAGAACTTTCTCCCCCGGCACAGGTTAAAGTTCTAAGGGTTCTTGAAGAAAAGGATTATTTTAAAGTCGGAGGAATTGAAAAGAAGAAAGCGGATATCCGGATCATTGCGGCAACGAATAAGGATCTGGGGGCGGAGGTGAAGAGAGGAAATTTTCGAGACGACCTCTATTTCAGGCTCAATGTCGTAAGGCTGCCCATTCCTCCACTTCGTGATCGAAGGGAAGATATTCTGCCCCTTTTTAGATTCTTTCTGGGGAGATTCAATGAACAGTTCAAAAAAGGATTTCTCCGGATCTCAAGCGAAGCGGAGGAGCAAATCCATTCCTATCCGTGGCCAGGCAATGTTCGGGAACTGAGGAATGCTGTGGAACGGATTGTCCTCCTGGAAAAAGGCGAAACCATTTTCGGAAAGCACTTCTCTTTTCTCAGTGGCAAGAAGAATCAGGAAGAAGTCATCTCATTCAAGCCCACTCTCCCGTCCCAGGGGATCGTCTTGGATGAAGTGGAGAAAGCCTATATCCTTGAAGCCCTGAAGCTGAAAAAAGGGAATAAGATTCAAGCCGCTAAAATGCTCGGCATCTCCAGGTCCGCCCTTATCTACCGCATGGAAAAATACGGAATCAAAATTGTGGACTGGTGATCACCTGTGAACACCAGAATTTCAAATGCTTCCTCCCTCCATTTTCCCCCGCACAGTGGTATTGTCTGTTTACAAACGAACTATTTGAAATCAGACATAGGTCTAATTCTTGAATCCTTTTAGAGGCCTATCTTCTCTTCTCTTCTTCCGATGTCTGTTATCAAACAAATTTTTATATCCTCTGACTCTCCATTTTAACCCTCTCTGCTCATTTCAATAAATGGTTCACCCCCCTTTGGAAAATCTAATGGCCTGATTTTAATAGGAATCTCGAGCCTCAAGATTTGAATCTCTAAAATATTTGAACTTCAACCCCTCTTTGGCATTACCCTTGCTATTCCCCTGATTGATTATGAAAGTTTTAATCATTGAGAAAGATAAAACCGTTCGGCAATCGCTTTCGTATTTCATAGAGCGTCTCAGAAATTGTGAAGTCTTTCTTGCAAGTTCAAAAGAAGAGGGAATCTCCTTTTTTAAAATCATCCCCTTTGATATCGTTCTGTGCGGGGATCGTCTCCCGGATGGAGATGGTTTGGAAGTATTAAAGGGATGGACAAAGGCGAAACCCAGGCTCATCTCGGTTCTGATGACGGCTCACAGTGATGAACAGTTGAGACAGGAGGCAGAGAAGGCTGGAATTAGAGGTTATTTAGAGAAACCCTTCGATCTGAAACAATTAGAAGAAGCAATGGGAATAGGAAGTTCGGAATTGAGAGTGAGGAGTTCGGAGTTAGGAATTTTAGGTAAATAAGCAATGAAAGGAGGTGAAAGATGATGAAGAAGAGAATGTTTGTTTGGATGTTGGCTTTTGTTTTCGTTCTTTCGATGGTCAGCCTGACACTGGCTCAGGATAAGCCGAAGGTTCCTACCTGGCAGACCACACCCGTGAAAGATACGGTAGCCAAGGCAAAGACGGAGATCAAGAAGGTTACTCCGGCCGATGTGAAGGAAGCCATTGATAAGAAGGAGAAGGCCGTTATTCTCGATGTCAGGGATCCCGGGGAGTATACGGCAGGGCATCTTCCCGGAGCCATCAATGTATCGAGAGGGAAATTGGAGTTCAACGTCTGGGATAGTGTCCCGGATAAGGACGCCAAAATCTATGTTTATTGTTTAACGGCAGCCCGTTCAGCGCTGGCCACCAAGACCCTGAACGATCTTGGCTACAAGAATGCCGTATTGATGGATGCGCCATTTGAGGCCTGGGTGAAAGCGGGTTATCCAGTGGCAAGATAAGTTTTTTTGTTCCCTCATCCCCCAATCTATCCAAATATGGGGGGGTGAGGGATTTTAAAAATGGATGAGTTTAAATAGTGAAATTGGAAATAATGCTGGGCATCAATAAAATTCTTTCCCATTTCGGGATTCAGGTCCTTCCGCAGTTCATCGGAAAGGATGAAGTGATGGACCATCCCATCGTCGATATGAAAAGCCCGGTCAACTTCCGGATGACCCGGAGGGGTTTTTTAAAGGTGGCTGGAACAGGTCTTACAGCCGCCACTCTTGGTAACACTCTTCTCGATTTTGCTGCCTGGGAGAAGGAAATCCAGGCCGCACCCACTGAGATGATTCCCACACAATGCAATGGATGCGGAAACCGCTGTGGAATTTTGGCCTATGTCAAAAACGGAAGAATATGGAAGATCGAAGGGAATCCCGAAGCGAATGGAAATCTCGGCCTCATCTGTCCAAAAGGGCATGGATATGTTCATGAACTATATAACCCACAACGTCTGAAAGGACCGCTGAAAAGAGTTGGGAACCGATTTGAGCCCATCTCCTGGGAACAGGCTTATAAAGAGATAGCTCAAAAGATAAATTTAATTCTTTTGGAGAACGGTCCTCAGTCCATCTTCTGGGTCAATTACCCTCAATCGAACAATCTCTACGCCCTCAGGTTGATGCACGCCCTCGGAAGCCCCCACTATTTCACTCATGGTTCGACTTGCTATACGGCGAGAAATGCCGGTTGGAAGGTAACGGTTGGGCAGCTTCCATGCAATGACCTTGGGAATGCAAAATATATTCTGATCATCGGCCGGAACCCGGCTGGCGGGATTGATCTGGCCCAGGTGAAGGAAATTGTGGAGGCAAAGGAGAAGGGAGCCAAATTGGTCGTTGTCGATCCAAGGCATAGCGAGACGGCTGTCATCGCAGATGAATGGCTTCCCATCAAACCCGGAACGGATCTGGCCCTTCTTCTTTCAATGATCCATGTCATGATCAAGGAAGAGCTTTACGATAAGGAGTTTATCAAGAATAAGACAGTGGGTTTTCAAGAGTTAGAGGACGAGACGGTCAACTACCCTCCGGAATGGGCGGAGAAAGTTTGCGAGATTCCTGCAAAGACGATTGTCCGGATCACCCGCGAGATGGCTCAGGCCAGGCCCAAAGCCCTCCTTCATCGAGGATACCACGGAGCCTTCGGGTCTCAATACCTCAACAGTTTTCAGACCGCCAGAGCGCTTGCCATTGCCAATAGCCTTCTTGGAAACATCAACCGGGAAGGGGGAATTATCTTCCCCAAGTCGGCAAAGCTCGGGGAACTTCAGCCCAAACATCCGGCTCCGGAACTTCCAAAAGTCCAAAAAGCGGATGGAACCGGAATCCCCGGAAGATACCCGGTGGGAAGTTATGGCGATGGGATTACACATGCCATTCCGGAACTGGCGCTCAGCGGAGAGTTGAAGGCCGGATTTGTCTATCACAATAATCCTCTCCGGACCAACCCGAATCCCAAAAGGGTGATCGCCGGTTATAAAAAATTGGAACTTCTGGTGGCGATTGATACTGTTCTCTCTGAGACTGCATCCATTGCCCACTATGTCCTGCCGGAATCGTTCTATCTGGAGAGAACGGAAGCTGTCGATACGAAGCACAGCGGCAAGAGGGCACAGGTGAGCATCCAGCAGCAGGTTGTTAAGCCATTATATAACACCCGGCCCGGAACGCAGATCATCATTGATCTGGCGAAACATTTAGGTGTGGAGAAGTATTTCAATTTCGACATTGAAGAGGGCAACCGTCTTCGGCTTCAACCCTTTGGTGTTACGCTGGAAGAGTTGAAGAAGAAGGGGATGCTGTTTGTGGGTGAGGAATGGAAGGAAGGCCTCTCTAAATTGGAGACCCCATCCGGAAAGGTGGAAATCTATTCTAAGGCCCTGGAGGATCTGGGTTTTTCACCTCTTCCTCGCTGGGAAGAACCACTGGTATCTCCTGACCCTAAAGACCCCCGTTCTTTTCGACTTCTTCACGGAAAGCAGGCAATCCATACCCATTCCATGACAGCCAATCAGCCTTATCTCATGGAGATCAGCCGTTATTATGACATGGTGAGGCTCTGGATGAATTCAGAAAGAGGGAAAACGCTTGGCCTAAAAGATGGGGATGAAATAGAAATCGAGTCAAGCATAGGAAAAGGGAGTATTCGGGTGAGGCTGACCGAAGGGATCCATCCCTCTGCAGTCTGGTTGCCGAGCGGGTATGGCATCTATTCCCGGAATCTTAATAATGCATTTGGAGTGGGTCTTTCCTATAATGATTTTGTTCCGACCCTTTTCGATCCTGCAGTGGGTCATGCCATGACCTCCGAGGTGATCGTGAGGATTAAAAAAGCATAATTATCGTTTGGAGTGGTGAGTTTTAATCTGATAGATTGCAAAAAGAATCCCCCCTTCTGTCACTCCCGCGAAAGCGGGAGTCCAGAAGACTTTTAAATAACTGGATTCCTGCTTTCGCAGGAATGACTTTTGGGGATACAAAAGGTGTCTTAAGCACCATGCTAAAATCTGACATTTGGTGAGAAATGCCGCGATACGGAATGTTTATTGATGCGACGAAATGTGTGGGATGCCATGCCTGCCGGGTGGCCTGCCAGAACCAGAATGAGCTTCCGGCAAAGGAGAATTTCAACCGTATCGAGGAGCGGGAGTACGGCAGGTTTCCGAACTTCAACCGGGAATTCCTTCCGGTTCAGTGCCAGCACTGTGACAATCCTCCCTGTTTAAAGGTTTGCCCCACTGGAGCCACTTATAAAAGAAAGGACGGCGTTGTGCTGGTGGATGATAAAAAATGCGTGGGATGCAAATACTGTATGGTCGCCTGCCCCTATTCGGTGAGGGTGATCAGCGAAGAGCATGGTGTTGTGGAGAAATGCCGGTTCTGCATAGAAATGGTCGAAAAGGGAAAGGAGCCTGCCTGTGTCACAACCTGTATGACAAAGGCCAGGACCTTCGGTGACCTCAACGATCCGAATAGCGAGGTCTCAAAGAAGATTGGGAAATATAAGGCCAAAACATTAAGAGCCGACTTAAATACCAAACCGTCGCTGTATTATCGGAAGACATAGCCGGACAGAAGTTCGGAGTTCGGCGTTCGGAGTGAGGAGATAATTCTGAAATCAGAAACCCGCAACCAAGCATTGAAAAAGGCAGAGGTGGCACGCACCCTTGCATGGCTTCTGACTGAGCCGGACGACGAGATGGCCGAGTTTCTAAGGGAGAGAGATATCTACCATATCTTCTCTGATTATTTCAAAACGGATAATGGAGGATCTCCTTCCCTGGAAGGATTCCTCACCCAGGAGAATAGAAACGATCTCCTTCAAGAGATGAAGCAGGGTTATGGGGAACTTTTTCAAAACCCTCAGTCAGGCGATTTATGGTGGGTTGAGTCGGTCCATAAAGCCTGGACAAACGATCCAGAGTGTCGGTTGTCAATGGCGAGGGGAAAGGGATATGTGATGGGCGATCCAGCCCTCCATATGCTGGAGCTTTATCGATCCTTTGGGATAGAGATACCGGGAAGTTATTCCGGCCTGCCGGATCACATCGTCCTGGAATTGGATTTTTTAGCGTTTCTAATCGAAAGGGATTCAGAGGAATCTGTCAAGGTATTTCTGAGGGATCATCTTGATTGGGTTTCGGAGATGGTGAGGCGAGGGAGGGAGTATCAACCCTCTCCTTTTTACAGCTCGGTTTTTGAAGCCTTAGAGGTTTTTATCGCATCGGAAAAGAAGGAAGCGGATAGGGAGGCTTCACACTATGCTTGAAAATATTAAGATAAAGATTCTCATCCTTCTCCTTGCCGCCACCTTAATCATCCCGGCCTTTCTGATGGCCTATCAACCCAAAGAATCTAAAAGCCCAAGATTGGCTGAGGACTTATGGGTCACAATAGAATCTTCCCATGCGCCCGAACAGAAAGCCATGGCTCACTCAAAAGACTTCCCAGGAGGCTTCAGGGATGCCTCGATGGGGAAAGCGGTTGCAGGTCCGATCAAGGTGGAAGGGGGCTGAAGTTAGCCGGATTCCGCCGGAGGCGGAATAAAGCAGAAAATACGTAACAGTTTAGTGATTTGAAAAAGGTTTCATAAAATCCCTCCCAACCTCCCTTTACCAAAGGGAGGAGAAACACTTCCCCCTTTGCAAAAGGGGGATTGAGGGGGATTTAAAGCGCGTATTCGAATTTCGGATTTATGATTTTTGAAAGGGGGTTCTTATGTTTCAATTGACTCAAACATCGATTGTGCTCATTGCTGGTTTCTGGGTGCTGGTTTTGCTTAGCCTGGCGATTAAGATCGTCAAACAATATCAGAGAGGAGTCGTCCTGAGATTTGGAAAACTGATGAGAACACGGAATCCAGGGTTTAATCTCATCATTCCGGTTGTAGACCGAATGTTCAAGATCGATCTCCGGGTGGTTACCATGGTGGTTGAACCTCAGGCCGTCATCACAAAGGATAATGTGACGATCAAGGTGGATGCCGTTGTTTACTTCAAGGTGATGGATCCGGTCAAGGCAGTCCTTCAGGTTCAGGATTACATGAAAGCAACGACCCAGATTGCCTTGACCACCCTTCGAAGTGTTCTGGGGCAATCGGATCTGGATGAGCTTCTCTTTGAGAGGGATAAGATCAATAAGAAGCTGGGGGAAATCATTGACAATCATACCGAACCCTGGGGGATCATGGTGGATGTGGTCGAGGTCAAGGATGTCCAACTTCCGGAGACCATGCAGAGGGCCATGGCAAGGCAGGCCGAGGCAGAGAGGGAGAAACGGGCAAAAGTTATCCACGCACAGGGTGAATATATGGCAGCCGAGACACTGAAGGATGCAGCCCATATTATTTCGATAGAGCCAGCCGCCCTTCAGCTCCGGTACCTCCAGACCCTGACCGAAATCGCAGGAGAGAAGAATAGCACCGTCATTCCGCTTCCGATGGACATCCTCGGAGTTCTTCAGAAGAGCCAGAAGTAATTGTTTAATGCGGATTTTGCCTGCCCGCCGCACAGCTATGGCAGGCGGGGATTGCGGAATTCGGAATTGACGAAATTCTTCAACTTTTTTAACTCCGCACTCCACAATCCGCATTCCGAATTATACGAGAAGGATGTGTACGATGGAACCTCTAATGAAGATTCATCCCATTCCCATTGATTATGCGTGGGGAGTGTTGCCAGCGTTCTACTTCTATCTCACCGGCCTGAGCGCGGCCTCGTTTGTGATCTCTACGCTCGCCAATGTCTTCGGGATGGGCAAGTTCAAGGCTGTTGGAAGAATCGGGGCGCTACTGGCTCCTCTCTGTCTTGTTCTTGCACCGGCCACATTGATCTTAGACCTGGAGTCTCCCTGGAGGTTCTGGTATCTGCTCCGTTACAATTTCTTTCCCCATTTTCATCCCGCTTCACCGATGGCCTTCGGGACATGGCTTTTAAGCATTTATCCTCTTGAAGCCATTGTTTACGCCTACTTCCTTTTTACGGGAAACCAGAAGGTGGCAAAGATCTTCGGAGTGATTGGAATCCCCCTTGCCATTTCTGTTCATGGTTATACGGGTTTTGTTTTAGCCGTGGTTCCAGGAAAACACCTGTGGAATACCGCTTTAATGCCCTTTCTTTTCCTGATCTCTGCCATGGTTTCAGGATATGCTCTCGTTATTCTGGTAAGCATCGTGAAAGAAAGATTTGTTTCGAACTCCCGATGGCTTAAGGAGCGCTATCCCCAGCACCTGAAACTCTTTAACCACTTTTTCCCGACAGTTGAGAAAGAAGTCATTTCTGATCTTACCAAACACCTCATAGGTTTCATCGCTCTTGACCTCTTCCTCATTTTTTCCGATGTGATCGTGATGCTCGTTTCGACGGAGGAATCCTACCATACGGTGATGAGTCTACTGATTGGGAAATTTGCCCCACTCTTTCTCGGCGTGGAGATACTTCTGGGGGCGTTTATTCCTCTTTTTCTCCTCTCCTATTCCAGGACAAAAGCAATTCAAGCTTGGCAGGTCTTGGCCTCAATTCTGGTGCTCACGGGCATTATGACGATGCGATACATCGTCATCATCGGCGGCCAGAGTTTTCCCGTCCAGTTGATTTGACCTCTTCTATATTTCTTGCCCTGCTTAGAAAAGAATTGCAAAAAGACTTGAATTATGCTCTATTAAGCCTGTCTGATCAATTAAAACCAAAAGGGGGATTGAGAATGGATCTGATGAAGATGAAGTTGAGGATGAGGATGATTCTTTTTACTGTGGCTATTCTCTCGATGTTCATAGCGAGCGGAGTATGGGCCGAGCCGCAGAAAATTCTTTCCGCGATTGATGCCAACAGCAGCAATTGCAAAGTCGTCTCACAGAAGGTCTTCGATTTCAAGGAGCTCGGCCAGCAGGAATTTAAAAGCTCCGCACTCCTCATGGAGGAGTTGCGAAAGCTCGGGTTTAAGGTGGAAGGGGATCTGAAGGTTCCTGCAGATCTGGTCAAGGATGGCATTGCAAAAACAGCCTTCCGGGCTGAACTGCAGGGAAAGGGTCCGGGCCCCACCATTACCATCATGCTTGAATACGATGCACTCAAAAACGGCCATTCCTGCGGTCATAATCTGATTGCGACTTCCGGTCTTCTTGCGGCCGCAGGTCTGGCTCAGGTGATGAAAGATACACCGGGCCGGATTCTCGTTATTGGGACGCCCGACGAAGAGAGAGGCTCCCTCGGCGGTGGGAAAATAGCCCTGCTCGAGGGAGGATACTTCGAGGGTTCGGATATCGTCTTCATCACTCACCCTGCGGATCGCTGGAACGCCGATATGCGTTACCTCGCCATGAAAAGAGGCACGTTTGTATTTAAGGGGAAGGCTTCCCATGCAGCGGCATCTCCCCATAAGGGGATCAGCGCCCTCGATGCAGTGGTTCTTATGTTTAATGCTACTGACATGCTCCGGGAACATGTCCGCCAGGATGTCCGTATCCATGGAATTATCAAGAAGGGAGGAGACGCGGTGAATATTGTCCCTGAAATTGCCGAAGCCGAGTTCGCGGTTCGGGCTCTCGACACAACTACGATGGAGGAGACGTATAATAAAGTGGTCAACTGTGCGAGAGCAGGAGAACTCGCCACGGGCGCCAAGCTGGAGTTCAAGGAACCCCGGACTTCCCTGAAGGCTCCGATCATCGTTCCTCCACTGACAAAGATGGTGCTCGATCAAGCAAAAGCCCTCGGTGTAACAGAAAGCGAAATCAAGGCTTCAGTCGACTCGGGATCGTCCGATCTCGGAAACGTGGGGAATACTTATCCGACAGCAGAGCTCAAGTTTAAGATCGCTCCGGAAGGCACCCCCGGTCATTCTGATGCATTTAGAGATTATGCAGGGTCCGAAGAGGGGTGGAAGGCCACAATCATTACGGGTAAGGCCATCGCCCTGGCAGCGTATGATCTGTTGATTCATCCGGATAAGGTAAAAGCCATCCAGGAGAAGTTCAAGGAATTGAAAGCGAAAGAAGGGAAATAGGGGAACCAGGTTAAGGTTGAGTTTAAGGCTAAAGCAAAGATTTATTTTATCGCTTCAGTAAGCTCTTAAAACTTCGTTTTAAACGTTTCCAGAGGGTTCGTTTTTCGAAGACGAAGAGTCCCTCTCTTGTATTAAAGATGACATTTTCACCCATCTTCAATTTCTTGGGAGACCGGTAATCCGGATTGCAGGCCAACACTCTCTCACCTGTTTCGGTCCGGACAAAACCGAAGGTGAGGGGAGAGCGAAATCCCTCCGGTGTGGCATAGAGTAGGGTGAATGTTTCCAGGGCGCCCATGCCTTGGGGGGGAGGTGAAACGGCCATCTTTTGGGCCGCTTTCATTTCTGGATGATAATCGGGTGTAAACCCCTCGCTCATCACCCGCTTCCGATCGCTTCGCTCGAGGATGGTGACCAGGTTATTGTTTCCCAATCCGCCAACGCTCTGCGCCAATCCAATCCCGGCTCTTTCCAATTGCCTTTCCTTACCCGCTTCTCCCCGGAGTTGATAGACAATCTCCACGAGTTGGGCAAGGCCGGAAGCGCCCACAGGATGACCTCTCGCCTTCAAGCCTCCGGAAGGATTGATCGGAAGTTTTCCCCGGAGATGCGTCTTCATGTCTTCAACCGCTTTCCATCCCTCTCCTTGAGGAAAGAATCCCAGATCCTCTATCCCGATGAGCTCGAAGATGGTAAAGGCATCGTGGACCTCGGCAAAATGGATGTCCGACGGATTGATCTGCGCCATCGTATAGGCTTTTAGGGCCGCCTCTTTTGTGGAGTTGAAAGAAGTGAGGGAACCCCGGCGCCGGACCGCCAGGGTATCCGTCGCATGACCGATGCCAGAGACTTTAATGGCGGTGGGCCGGGAGGTGAGGATGAGAGCGGTTGCTCCATCCGTAATAGGCGCGCAATCATAAAGGCGCAGGGGATAAGAGACCATCCGGCTTTTCAGATAGTCGTCTCGGGTGATCGTCTTTCTGAACTGAGCACGGGGATTGAGGGAGCCATTGGAATGGTTTTTCACAGCGACCTGAGCCAGAATCTCTTCCAGCTTTGAGAAGGAGAGATTAAATTCCTTTGCATATTTTTGCGCAATCATGGCTGCCAGGGCGGGCATGGTTGCCCCATACTTGCGCTCGGAACGATCGATCACCTCTGATAGAATACGGGTCGTTTTAGCGGTTGAGAGATGGGTCATCTTCTCTCCGGCAATAACAAGGACATTCTTCATGTGGCCTGAAGCGGCCGCATAAAAGGCGGTCTCAAAAGCTCCAGCGCCTGTGGAAGAGGCCGTCTCCACCCTGGTGGAAGGAATACCGGTAAGGCCGAGGGTATCGGCCAGTAGGGCAGCGAAGTTGGAGTCCCCTACAAATTCCTCCACATTCATCACTCCAATATAGATGGCATCCACCCGTTCCAGTTGAGCATCTTTCAAGGCGAGTGCAGCCGCATCTGCCATCATCTTTTCAAGAGAATCCTTTGACTTTCCGAATTTCGTCATCCCCACGCCAGAGATATAAACATCCATTCTTCGATCTCCATAAAGTGGTCTTAATTGAAACATGATGGTCTCGTAAAAAGTGCCTTTAGTCCTGGTTTTGTCATTCCGGAGAAAGTCGGAATCCAGTGTTTTCAATCGGTTAAGAATTCCTGGACTCCGGTTTTCACCGGAATGACGACTTTTTACGAGTTTATCAAACATATTAAAACAAAATGTATGGATTTAACAGGTAAAGGCTAACCTATTGAAAATACTTATTAATATTTTGTGAAAATTTTTCTTTGACCTCCCCATCTGAAGGTATTATACTAATGTATAGTCAAAATAAGGGGCTGCAGTTAGAAGCTTTCTAACATAATTCCTCCTTTATGCGGATACCTGCTTTAAAACAATACAACCCATCAGGTTGGTCTAAACCGGGGGCTTCAAGAAAATGGATGAAATCAGCTACCAGAAATTTTTAACAACCAGAATCTGCGACCTGACCCTCGATGTGGACCAGAGTCTGAGCCATTGTTTTAAGAAGCTGAAGAGGGAACTGAAGTTTCATCAGATTCTTCTCTGGCCCGATTTCTATTTCGGGAATGAGTGGGGCTGTGTGAACAAAAAAATCTCCATCAGCATTCCTTTCTATTATGCCTCCCCTGAGTTGAGAGAGCTTGAAGGGGATGTCCCGACGAGTGAAGGAATCGTCAAAACCTTTCGCCATGAGACCGGGCATGCCGTCAATTATGCCTATCGCCTCTGGCAACGAAAGGATTGGAAAGAGTTATTCGGAGATTTTAACAAGAAATACAGGGATGGGTATCTCTACAGGGTGAATCCCTGGTCAAAGAGTTATGTCCGTCACCTTCATTACCTGGGTGACCCCCATTATGCGCAGAAACATCCGGACGAAGACTGGGCAGAGACCTTTGCCATCTGGCTCGATCCGCGCTCGCATTGGGAAAAGAAGTACCGGAACTGGCCCAATGCCCTGGAGAAATTGACCTATGTGGATCATCTGATGGAGGAGATCGCGGGGGAGAAGACGCTCAGCCTGAAGAGGAAAAGGGAAGGGGAATATACGGCGATCGAAGAAACCGTCTCCGAGTGGTGGGGGCTGGATGGAGAGATGCTGGATCAGGAACTCCAGGAATATCTCAACGATATGAATGAGCTCTTCATCAGGCCGGCCAATGGCCGGAGAAAACCCCTTCCCGCATGGAGGTTAATCCGGAAATATGCAAGGCTTTTGACGGAGCAGGTTAGCCAGTGGATATTGGGATCGAATCAGCACACCGTTCGAAAAAGCCTTCGCCGGTGGGAGGCCATCTGCAGAAATGAATCATTGGGATACCTTCCTGAAGATGAAGAACGGAAGTTGATCGAATTGACAACCCTCCTCACCTACCATGTCGTGGACGGAGTCCACCAACTTCGAGGGTAATGGTTGGAAAAATTATTAAAATGGGGATTGCCGATTGCGGAATGCGGAATTAAATCCAATATCCAGAAACCACAGTGACAATAAAATATTCCGCAATCCGAATTCCGAAATCCGCAATTGAATCAGAGGATCACGGTTTTCTTGATGGTCCGGACGATTTCTTCGGGCTCATCAATCAATTGAAGGATGCCTAAGTCCTCCAGCGAGATCCTTCCTTCTTTCAGGACCACCTCTTTGATCCAATCCAAAAGCCCTTTCCAGTAATTTGATCCAACCAGGATAACCGGGAAAGGTTTGATCTTGTGGGTTTGAATGAGTGTCACCGACTCAAAGAGTTCATCCATGGTTCCGAAACCACCGGGGAGAATGATATAGGCCACCGCATATTTGACAAACATCACCTTCCGGACAAAGAAATAACGGTATCTCAATGTGATATTGGCGTAGGGATTTGGCTTCTGTTCCAGCGGAAGTTCAATATTGAGGCCGATCGAATTGCCTCCTGCGAGGGAGGCCCCCTTGTTGGCCGCCTCCATGGCCCCCGGGCCTCCGCCCGTGATCACACTGAATCCATTCTCTGCAAGGAGCCGGCCAATTCGCTCCGCCTTCTGGTAGACCTCATCTTCAGGCTTGGCACGGGTGGAACCGAAGATGGACACAGCCGGACGGTATCTGGCCAGAGCATCAAACCCTTCCACAAACTCCGCCATGATGTGGAACATCCTCCACGATTCCTGGGCCGATATCCTATCGACAACATACTGATTGTTATCTGCCATATTTCCTCCTTGAAACCATTATGGGTTCTATTTCGCCATTCGTCAATGGCCTCCTATTCTTCAATATCTCCGTTTCTTATTGAAAATGGAGAGGGTTTTGTATTAGGAAAAAGGGGGTTTTAAGTAAATTCTCGACCGCAGAGGCAGGGAACGGTTTGAAACCGTTCCCTACGAGAAGCAATCAAGGAGAAAACGGATCGATGAAAGTTGAATTTTTGGGAGGAGCCAGAACCGTAACCGGTTCAGCCACTCTTTTAGAGAAAGGATCGTTAAAATGGCTCGTCGATTGCGGAATGTTTCAGGGCGGGAAGGAGATCGAGAAGAGGAATCATAACACTCGCTCTTACCGCCCCGAAACCCTCTCTTTTATCCTCCTGACTCACGCTCATATTGATCATACCGGCCTCATCCCGAAACTGGTCAGAGAAGGTTTCCAAGGGAGGGTAATCTGTACCCAGGCGACTCTTGACCTGTGCGAGGTGATGCTAAGGGACAGCGGCCATATACAGGAGACAGAAGCGGAATGGCAGAACCGAAAGAGCAAAAGGTCCGGCGGGAAAGGGGCGTCTCCTCTCTATACGGTTGAGGATGCGGAGAAGAGCCTGCGATTCTTTTCCCCTGTAAAGTATGATGAGGTCATCTCTCTGAACGATGGAATCAAAGTCCGGTTTCAGGATGCAGGCCACATCCTGGGATCGGCAATAATCGAACTCTGGGTCGATGAGGGGGGAGGGGAGAAAAAACTGGTTTTCTCAGGGGACCTTGGCAATTCAGGACAACCCATTGTCAGGGATCCTTCCTGGATCAAAGAAGCGGACCTCCTCTGGTTAGAATCGACCTATGGAAACCGGCTCCATAAGTCGAGGGAAGAGACCCTCCGGGAATTGTTAAAGATCGTTCAGGAGGCCCTTGCCCATCAGGCCAAGGTGATCATCCCGGCATTTGCCGTGGAACGGACCCAGGATATCATCTATACACTCGGCCAGTTTATAAGAGAGGGACTCATTCCGTCCATTCCCGTTTATATCGATAGCCCGCTGGCGATCTCGGCCACTGAAATCTTCAAGAAGAATTCGGATTACTTTGACCGGGAGACGGAACAAATTCTATCAGGAGGGGATGACCCTTTAGACCTGCCGGAGATGATCTATACCCGGACGACGGAGAAGTCTAAAGCGATCAACGAGGATAAGGGAGCGGGGATCATTATCTCTGCGAGCGGAATGTGCGACTCCGGAAGGATCAAGCACCATTTGAAACATCACCTCTGGCAGGAGCAGTCCCATGTGGTCTTCATCGGTTATCAGGGGGAGGGGACGATTGGGCGTAGGATTGTTGATGGGGCCAAGAGCGTCAGACTCTTTGGAGAGGAGGTGGCGATCCGGGCGCATATTCACACCCTGGGAGGTTTCTCCGCCCATGCCGATCAAAAGGGGCTCCTCGAATGGCTCTCTCACTTCGAGAATTCGCAACTTGAGGTCTTTGTCAACCACGGTGAAGAGAAGAATTCGCTTGAACTGAGTCATCTCATCCATGAACATTTCCATCTCAATACCAGCGTGCCTCAGTGGCGAGAGAAAAGAACCTTCTTCGTCCCTGAAGAGAGGACCCTGCCGGAAAAAGAGGGGGGGGAAGTTACTCCTTCCGAGGAAACTTTCCATACCCTATTCAGGCACCTGGATAGAAATTTTAAGAGGCTTCGTAAAAAATTGAGAAGCATGAGATCGAAAGGGGAGATCGTTCAGGATCCACGATGGTTAGAAAAGTTGGGAGAAATGAACAGAAAGATCGAAGAGATGGAATCGGAGCTATAAAAGCAATTCACCCCTCACCCTCCCCTCTCCCCCACTGGAGACTGTGTCGTAATTCGCCGTTCCCCTTCGACACGCTCAGGGCGAACGGCTAAGTAGTTGATTTTAAATGGGTGGTTTTCCGTTCGTGGTGAGCTTGTCGAACCATAAACGGACTTACGACACAGTCTCCCGGGGAGTGGGATAGGGTGAGGGGGAAAAATTTAGAAGGGGAAAGAAATCAGTCGTGGTTGAGCTGATCAAGATCGGTATTGTTTTTTTGACCATCATCGTCCTGATGTATAGAAAGGTGAGTCTCTGGCTGAGTCTTTTATCGGCTACTTTCTTACTTGGAATTCTCTTTCACCTACCCTTATGGAAAATCTCAACGGATGTCGCCTCTTCGATCATCGATACGAAGACGCTTCTTATCATCGGAGCCTTCGTGTCTATTCTCTTCTTCAGCAATCTCTTGAAAGAGACAGGCCGGATGAACCAGATCCTGGAAGGGTTTCGATCCACGTTAAAGGATATCCGGCTGGTCATTGCTTTGCTCCCGGCGATCATCGGGCTGATGCCCATTGTGGGAGGCGCATTGGTCTCCGCCCCTATGGTGGTGGAAGGCTCGGATGAATTGAAGCTCACGCCGGAGCGGAGAACTTTTATCAACTACTGGTTCCGCCATGTCTGGGAATATGTGCTCCCTACCTATCCGGCCCTTGTCCTGGCCGCTTCCCTGATCGGCATTCCCGTTAGGAAACTCTGCTGGCTCAACCTTCCCCTCACCCCTGCTGCTATCCTCAGCGGAATCATGGTCGGCTACTGGGGGGTGTCAAGATCTACAAAGGAATATAAAAACTTATCGGGAAGAACAGCAATTTCGATTTTATTGAAAAACCTCGCCCCCCTTCTTTTTGCTCTCATTCTGGTAGTAGGTTTTAAAGTGGAGCTCGTCTATGCTTTTGGCATTACGATTGCGGGGATGATCCTTCTCTTCCGGATCGGGAGGGAAAAAATTTTAAAAGGATTTAAAGAGAGCATCGGGGTTGAACTCCTCTTGACCGTGGCCTTTGTCATGGGATTTAAGAAGGTGCTGGAATCGTCTCAGGCCATTCCCGCTGTTTCCGAAACCTTATCTTCCTTCGGGATTCCACTCTGGTTGATTGCGATGTTGATTCCCCTGCTGGTCGGGGTGATGACCGGCGTGACCATAGCGCCCATAGGCATCGGTTTTCCGATCCTCATTCCCTTGATCCAGACCCATCCTGATTTCCTCTATTATATGATGCTGGGCTTTGCCGGAGGAATATGCGGCGTATTGCTTTCTCCCCTCCACCTCTGTCTCATTCTGACGAAGGAATATTTCCATGCCGACTGGAAAGGGGTCTATCGTCTCATCTGGTTTCCGGTGGCTTCGGTTTTGATTGCAGGCCTTGTATGGGTTGCCCTTTTTAGTGGGCCTTGATGTTACAAATCAGTTCATAATTCCCTCCCCCTTCGAGGGGGGAGGGAGGGTGTGGGGGTGGACAAGATGGAAAAGAGACTTCTGGTTTTTTCGGGATTGATCGGGTTTCTTTTATCTACTGTTTTGATTCCGGTTTGCCGTGCGGGCGTGGTCATCGAAGAGATTCACAGGAATATGGAGGGCAGGATGAGCAGGGTCATCCGCTACTTTTCGGGAGACCAATTTCGCACAGACCACCCGGAGGGGGGAGTGTCAACCATCATTGACTTCAAGGGAGACCGGATTATCATGATTGACCACTCATCGAGAAGTTATGTCGAAATTAAATTCTCCCTCTCCCCCCATTCGTCACCATTCGTGAAATTCGTTCGTAGTAATCATTTTCTTCATTCGTGCCTGCGCGCTGAAGTGCTGTGTTTCGGCACGCAGGCGTGGGTGCCCTCTGGGCATGATGTAATTACCTAAAACTTCACATCGAATTGGTTGAGACGGGGATCAATGCCTGCCCGGATATCCGAATCTTCAAGCACGCCAATCGCGATCACCACCTTTACAGAAGTCAGGGTTCCGGGCGTGAGATGTCCTCCCAGAGTGACCACCTGATCGTTCATCACTGTCGAGGCAGAGAAGTGGGCATGGATTTCTGCTCCGCCATCTTCCCGGGCGGCAATCCATCCGGTGAGGGAGACGATCTCCATGGGCTGCTCCAATTCAAGGTAGAGGCGATGGCGCTTCTCCACCTTTAAATCGGGAGGCAATATCTTTAAATTCCTGAAAGTGGCCTTTTTCAAAGCCCCGATGCCCGAGAGAATCACTCCGGTTTTGATTCTTTCTTTTTTAACAAGCTCTTCGATCCCTTCCAAAAGATCGACATCCATTCTTAGCTTTCCCATCAGCACACGGTCCATCCGGCCCCTTCCCACTCCTTCCAGCAGATCGCAAGCGCTTCCCATCTCTATCTCCCTTCAATTTCTATTAACCCCGTCATTGTAATTGAGTAGTCCCAAACATTGCAATCAATTGCCAAAAAATTTCAATTATTGTCATAATTTACTGTTTTTGGTATATGTAGGGCACTCAGGGTGGGGGAATTTAATTCTTGAATAGAAATTTAGTGAAGAGGAAAAGTTAGGTGTTACGACTAACCCCTGACGCCTTGCCTGCCTGCACGAAGCCTTGGCGAAGGATGACGCTACCTGTCCTCCGCAGTCCCGCCCGCTGCGCCGGCGCGACAGCGCGGCGAGCAAGGCGGGACGTAGGAGGATGCGCTCTGCGTTGTGTTGATATGGGAGTGGGTGAGATTTCTGAAAGAAAAAGAGAAGTGAACGATTTCGACAACGTCCCTGGACTTCGATGGACTTCACGGCCCCCATTTGACGAAAGTTTGATTCGCTTAATGATATCTGCTTGCTGAACGCTGAGTAGCTGACAGTTAATTGTTTCTATTAAATCTCCGCTTTATCCACCAGCTCCCTGTAATAGGCAATGCACTTGGGGCAGGATTTATCTTTCTCCTGCCATTGCGGATGGTCTTTTTTTATCAATTCAATAAGATATTCATCGGCTTTCACGTGCACCAGTGCATGGTCTTCATGCACCATCCGGCCGCATATCTGGCATTCATATTTTTTCCGTTCCATGGATTGATAAGAACTCGCTTGGGGATGAGTTGAATATACAAAAGAAGGAGTAGTATGTCAAGGAAAAGCGACCTCAAGATATGGGAGTGCGTTCTTCATCCATTCAAACTTCAGCCCGGTACCGGACTTGAAAGCTGGGTCGAAGCACCCTGAGAAAGGAGTTTCGCAGATTGTAACCACAAAATCATAAGCGCTTAAGAATCTTTGATTCAATTTTCAACAAGGAGTTAAATGGGGCATCCACAGGAAGGGGGGATTCGCCTTTCTTCATCTGAGAGGACCGGTTTATGGGGTCAAAGAGGCGGGGTCAAATCTTTATCCTTGACTTTGTCAGAAATACCGGTGTCACCCACAAAAAAGTTAGCCCTGTTTTATCAGCGGGGCGCGTAAAGCATCCATCCTACGTCCCGCCTTGCGGGACTACGGAGGACAAGTAGCGCCCGCCTACGCCAAGGCTTCGGTGGGCAGGCATAGCGCAGAGCGATATCTCAAGCTCAATACAGAGAGATGGGCTCGGGCGAGACCCTTTCGAATCAAGTTTGAAGATGAAAGCCGATACATTTGACCCTTTCCTTTTTCCTTCCTCTTTTATTCTGGAAGCA
>MGQQ01000150.1 GCA_001798855.1 Deltaproteobacteria bacterium RBG_16_49_23
AAATTCCGTCAATGATCGTCAGGGAAGTCTTTATCTTCGTATTCAACAGGGCAATCAGACGGGCTATATCATGCTTGTGGAACTTCTTTTTGGACTCAATTGCCAAACACCCCTTTAAGTTTTTCATGCCAAGGGAAACCTTCGTCTGTCGATGAGCTTTTAAGACAGGTAAATTGATCAGGAAGTCCGATTCTAACGCCCACCTGGTGATCCTGACCCTGATCCTATCCAATTGAACCTCCTCGAAAGGCCCCGAGTTAAAATCGACCAGTTTTGCACCATATCTTTTTGCCACCCTTCCGATGCCAGACCATTCGTACCCTTTGTGAGTACTTGAGCCCATTTCCTTATTCGGAATGGTGCCCTCCCCAATCGTAATATCCTTGCAACCCTGGTCACGCAGAAGCTGAAGAAGGTGGCCGACAATAGCGGATGTCGTGACAACGCCGAAAGGTGGCAACTTCTTAGTGCCACCCCAAAGGATATTCGGTTTCAGAAGAATCTTATGATCCGGTCTTAGCTCTTCGAAACCGCCAGACAGCTCAATGGCCCATTTCAAGGCATTCAAGGTCCCGTCGTATTTCACAACTGCAACTTTTCCTCTTGGTTCATCTGTTTCCATTTGCTGCCCCCTTCTTGTTGTGGCCGGGTGGCCGTATATCATCTACACCCTCTGAAAACTCCTTCTCATTCTCCACCCCAGAAAGTGATGGGTTAGGATGTTAGATTAAAAGGATGAGAAACCTCTACTTTTTTTGTTCCTTTCACAACGACGGCCTTTAATTTCTTCGATCCCATCACAGCCCAATCCCTGTCCTGCCAATGAAATCTCCCTTGTCATTACAGATCGCTGCGAATTTAACCAGATTTTCCCCAGCCTGTCCAATGGAGAGTATCTTTGGACTTTTGTCTTTTTCATGCCGCTGCTTTAGAAAATCGGTAAGTGTATAGTTATCCATACCCCAGAGCTCACTATCATCCCTGAGCTCAATCTCGTCATCCTCAATAGAGAGATAGACGGGGGTGGGCGATACACCTTTGAAGATGATCCCATCCATTCCGGCGAATTTCAGCTCCGGTCCGAAATTCCCGCCACAGGTTCCTTCGCCCCAGATACCTGTCAGCGGAGACTTCCCGCAGGCCACGAACCTCGATGTTCCAGGCAGGGTTGTTCCTGTGATAGGTCCATTCATCACGATGAGCGGGTTGTCCGGAGAAAGAGGTTGGGCCTTCAGATTAAACCGGTCAAGAAAGAGCTTTGCCGAGACACCGCTTCCCCCAATAAATCTCCTTTTGTCTTCACCGGAGACGTCGGTGGTGTCCATTTGAGAGGCGGACAAATCGACTTCCAGGATTCTGTTCTTATATCCTCCCACGGGTTTCCTCCAGGAATTGGAATTACGATACCAGAACCATCGGGTTTGTCAATTGATAAATGATAATTACTAATGAGTTCATAATTGAGAAGACATACTTATACCGCCCCTACAAATCCCCATCCCCCTCCTAACCTCCCCCTTGAAGGGGGAGGAACACAACGATTTCCCTCACCTTCAGGGGGAGGGGAAGGGTGAGGGGGGGGTTAATCAGATGTCTATTCAATTATGGACTCTTTATTAAATGGGGAGAAGTATCTGAGGATGTTTGGATGAATACGGAGCTGGAGGCTGGGAATCCATGCAGCCCCGTCGATAGCAGGGGCTGCATGGATTTTTATTTTTTAGTATTGTCTGTAATACCCTTCTACCCAGGTTTTTCTCTCTGCATAGTAACCCGGGGTCTTTCTCTCCACATAATGGCCGGCTACCCAATTACCCCGGCGGTCATAATAACCGGGGACCCAGACCCTTTCCCAGGTTCCTGGAACCCATTCACGAACCGTCTCCCAATGACCGGGAATATATTCAGTTTGTGGCCGGTAATAATATGGTTCAGGTTGAGGTGGATAATATACCACTTGGGGTGGAGGATAAGCATGGATTTGATGGGCAACAATCCCTCCCAGTGCCAAGGCTCCCAGGGCGATAGCTGCTCCCTGCAAACGGTGTCGGGTTTTTGACCCTGCATCCGCCGAGGCGACTGCAAAGAGAGAGACCAGGGTTAATACCAGAGCGATTGAGATTATCTTTTTTACCATGAGGATCCCTCCTTTCGGATCATTTTTCTTACTTTTGTATATTTAGACGGAGGGATGGGGAGGTTTATTCAATCATGTTAAGCGAAGCAGTGGGACTTTGGTGGGGATGGATTTAAAAATTTAGTTCTTCCGGGTTTTGTGTGGGTATATTCCCCTCTTGTATCCCCCCTCTATCCCCCCCTTAGTTTAAGGGGGGACAAAGGGGGGTTAGACTTTTACTTTCCGACAGTGGAGATAACCCGTAACCCCTCCTTCCCTCCCCTTTATCTAAAGGGGAGGGATAAAACCTGGAATATTAGAATATTATAGGATGGAATAATGGGTTTAAAGAGTGAAAGAAATTTTAAATTAAAAGCGGGCATAGAGGGCGTAGATGACCACACCACCGCGAAGGTGCCTCGGCCCCCCCACTAAGACCGTCCTTCCCGGGGAAAGCCTGACCTGGGTGTTGAGCATCTGACTGCCCTCACGGGTCACTCGTATTCTCACTTCGGCAGCGCCTTTCTGCAGCCCTACTAAGGTGGCCTCGAATTTGATCGTTCCCTCTCGGGCGGAGATTAAGACAGGCTGATTCATGGCGAGATTGAGCATTTCCTCCCTCATAAGACGGTAGGAAGTGAAGCTGAAGAGAGATCCCAATTCTTTATGGAGATCTCTCAATGAGGGATCCACACTCGAACCGAGATCTGAAGCATGGATCGCCCTCATTCGGACCTGAATCTGGGCAAGGGATAAGGATGCGAAAAAGAAAAGAAGGGTGAAGACACAAGTAAATAAAAGGGCTATTCTCCTCATGAAACTGCCGCTTCCTCGTCCGGATCTTCGAAGATCCATATCACGGTAATCTCCGGTTTTTCTAACTGATAGATCATGACATTGTGGGTATCGCTTTCAACGTATTCTACAACAGATGCCCCTGGATAGGAAGGAGTTTTTTTTAAAATTATTTGGGCCGTAATGAATAAAAGGACGACTGCCGTGGCCACCACGGGAATCCATACCTTCTTCCTGAGCAAGGGAGAAAGGTCAAGCCATGATCGAAGCGATTCCCACCAGGATGACCTCCTCTCCAGCCGGATGCCCTTCTCAATCTTCTCCCACATCCATGGAAAGGTCTCTTCCTTCAGAGCCTCGTCGACAGGGGTTTTGATCGCCTCCCTCAAGCCCTCCAGCAACCTCAGCCTTTCGTGGCAGACCGGACAGTCGGGAAGGTGTCTTTCGACCAGGGTTCTTTCTTCATCAGTCGCCTGCCGATCGAAATATCTTTCCATAATTTGTGAGATAGATGAACAGGAATCTTTCATTCGCCTTCCCTGCCTTTCACAATGTCCTTCAACAGATCCTTGAGCTTCTTCCTTCCGTAATGGAGACGGGACATGACTGTTCCGACCGAACATCCCATTGCCTCGGCGATCTCCTGGTAGGAAAGCTCCTCAATCTCCCTGTAAATCATGGTCGCCTTCTGATCCTGAGGAAGCTGATCGATCGCCCATCTCACCTTTTCCTCCAGTTCCTTCCGGGCTGCGATATGATCGGGCCTTTTCTCATGTCCATCGGATGGTTGAAAACTTCCTTCCTCATCCAGACTCAAAAATGTAGTCCTTTTCGCCTTCCGGGAGTGGTCAATGGCGGTATTCATGGCCAAACGGTAAAGATAGGTATAAAATGCCGATTTTCCTTTGAAGTTTTTAATCGAACGAAAGAGTTTGATAAAAACCTCTTGCACCACATCAAGGGCATCTTCTCTGTGCCTCACCACCCCGTAGGCGATCCGGTAGACCTTCTTATGATACTGATTGAAGATCTCTTTCAATGCGTCCTGATCGCCCTGCTGACACCGGGAAATCAGTTCGGCTTCCCTATCATTCACCGGTCTTTTACCTCTTTAGACGAAAAGCAGGGGTAAATATTCAATGATCTTGATTTTATTTACTTATTATTGTAAAACCTTCGCTCAGGTTGAACAAATGAACCAACTCAAGCAAATCGGAATTCTCCTCGCCGGCTGGTTCTTCATCGGGTTAGGAATCCTGGGGCTCTTTCTTCCTATCCTTCAGGGGGTTCTCTTCATCATGATCGGCCTGGCCATTCTTTCTTCCAGGAGCCAATTCATCAAACGGTTTCTAAAACACCTTGAAGAACGTTATCCACATCATCATGCAAGGATGGAGAAATTGAGAGAGAAGCTCAAGAATTGGTTTAAAAAAGAAAGCGGTTGAGGTCAGAGGTTGGAGGTTTTAGGCAAATGATTCTGCCTCCAGCCTTAAGCCTCAAACCTAACGCAAAGCGCTACTATGCTGCCTTACCCGAACTTCCGAAAAGCCTCATCTTTGCCTGAACTGTCTGTTTGATCGCTTCCCTGCCCGGACCCAGGATCTTTCGGGGATCGAACTCTTCGGGTTTGGTGGCAAGGACTTCCCTGACAGCGTCAACGAAACTCAGCCGCAGATCTGTATCGATATTGATTTTACAGCCATTCCTCTCCGAGCCGTAGGCTCATACGAGCCGGAGGCTCTCTGGGTAAGGGTTGGGTTCACCCCGTTAGAAATTCCAGTCGTTGCGACTCGAAACCGAGCGAGGCATTATTTCTAACGGGGTAAATCCAGACGCCGAATTTAATGCAACAACAGGGTTCATTAACTATTATCAGGATTAGTGCCGAATATCAACCCTTTTTCCATCTGCATTTAATACAAACGTATTAAATTGTTTTACGTGTAGCGCAAGGCTTTAGTCCCGCTACTGGCGGGACTTAAAGCAACCCTGAAGGGTTGCCCTACAAAAGATATACTGCGTCCGTATTAGTAAATTTTTATTGACAAAGAGAGGAAAATTGGTTAACCCCGTGGATGGGAGAGAAAGATGGCAAATAAGAATCAAAATAAAAATATGAACCTGAATGGATGGATGACCCAATTGAAACGGATCGAGGAGAAGACCGAAAGGCTTGCCCTGCTTTCCCGGCTGGGCCAGATTCTGAACTCCACACTGGACCCTAAAGAGGTTCGCAGAAGAGCGATGGAGGCCGCCACCCAATTGATGGAGGCCGAGGTGGGCTCCCTCCTCCTCATCGATGAAGAGAAGAACCAGCTCTACTTTGAAGTGGCCCTGGGAAATAAAGAGGAAGCGATTAAAACGATGACTCTTCATATGGGAGAGGGGATTGCAGGGTGGGTGGCCAAGAATGGGGAGCCCTTGATCATCAATGCTCCTGAGAAGGACTCCCGTTTTTTTAAAGGGGTGGATGAGAGGACGGAGTTTAAGACAAACAATATCATCTGCGTCCCTGTCAAGGTCAAAGAGAAGGCGATCGGAGTTCTGGAAGCGATGAATAAAAAGGGAGGAGGTTTTGACGAGGAAGATCTTTCCCTTTTTACCTCCCTGTCCGACCAGGTGGCCATCGCACTGGACAACGCCCGGCTTTATCAGGAACTGGAGGAGATGTTCTTTCAAACGGCCGAATCCCTTTCCGATGCAATAGAAAAGCGGGACCCTTATACAGGCGGACATACCCAGAGGGTCACGGCCTACAGTCTGGCCACGGCAAAGTACCTTCCGCTGGAGCCCATGGAGATGAAATGGCTGAAGATCTCCTCCGTGCTTCACGACATAGGCAAGATCGGGATCGATGATCAGATTCTCAGGAAAACGGAGCGATTGAACTCCGAAGAGTTTAATGAGATCAAGCGACATACCAGTATGGGAGCAGAGATCATCGACCATATCAAACAACTGCGGAATATCATACCGGGGGTCAAATACCATCACGAACAGATCGATGGGACAGGTTATCCGGAGGGATTAAGAGGGGATAAGATTCCGATGATTGCAAAGATCGTATCCGTTGGCGATACCTTCGATGCCATGACCACGGACCGGCCCTACCGGAGAGCGTTGGGCAAGGAGATGGCGATCAACGAGCTGAGGAGATGTTCCGGCACGCAATTTGATCAGAATGTGGTCGAAGCCTTTATACGTGCCTACCAGGCAGGAGAAATATAAAAACGTTGCGGATTCCGGAATACGAAATGTAAAAATCCAGTGACTGAATAACTCACTGGCTTATTAACAGCCTCAGCATTGAATTGACAAAAACATTGGGAAATCTCCCCTTACCCCTCTTTTCCAAAGAGGGGTAATACCTCCCTTTGGAAAAGGGAGGTCAGGAGGGATTTTACAAGTCAATGTTTTTATAAGGAAATTGGATGTCGATTGAAGAGATTGTCCAGGCCTGGAAGCGTTCAAAAAATATCTCGCCCTGTATCACGGACCTGCGCATTTTTCAGAAGCGGGAAGGGGACTATCGACCCTTCCCGGACTTCCTCCATCCTTTAATAAAAGAGGCATTAAGAGGGGCGGGGATCGAATCCCTTTACTCCCATCAGGCTGAAGCGATCGAACAGGCTCAGAATGGCAGGGATGTGGCGGTGGTGACGCCTACCGCATCCGGCAAAACCCTCTGTTATAACCTTCCCGTATTGAACAGAAAATTGTTGACGACTTCTTCAAAAGCATTCTACCTCTTTCCCACCAAGGCCCTCTCACAGGACCAGAGGGTTGAGCTTCAGAGCCTGATCGAGAGGCTTGGGCGGCCGATCAGGACCTTTACCTATGACGGGGATACACCCCAGGATGCAAGGCAGGCCATCCGAACCCAGGGGGATGTCGTTATCACCAATCCCGATATGCTCCATACGGGAATCCTTCCCCATCATACGAAATGGGTGAACTTCTTTCAGAATCTGGGATTTGTGGTGATCGATGAGCTCCATACTTACCGGGGTGTTTTCGGGTCGCACATGACCAATGTCCTGAGGCGGCTGGACCGGGTCTGCCGGTTCTATGGATCAAGGCCTCAATTCATCTGCTGCTCTGCAACGATTGCCAACCCGAAGGATCTGGCCGAGAGGCTTCTGGAGAGAGAGGTTCATCTGGTCGATCAGAATGGGGCGCCCTCTTCGGAGAAGATATTCGTCTTCTATAATCCACCGGTGGTCAATAAGGAACTGGGCATCCGGGGGAACCATATCCATGCGGCAAGACGACTGGTCTCGCCCTTCATCAAGCAGGGGATACAGACCATTATCTTCGCCACCAGCCGCCTCAATGTGGAAGTCCTGACCAAATATTTAAAGGACCGTTTTGAGAAGAGGCTGGAGGATAAGGGGAAGATCAGGGGATACCGGGGAGGCTATCTTCCGGAGGTTCGAAGGGAGATCGAAAAGGGATTGAAGGAGAAGGAGGTGAAAGCCGTCGTCTCAACCAATGCCCTCGAACTCGGGATCGATATCGGAGACCTGGATGTCTGTATGATCGCGGGCTACCCCGGGACGATTGCCAGCACCTATCAACAGGCAGGCAGGGCGGGGAGGCGTGCGGAGAAATCACTGGTGGTTCTCATTGCGCGGAGCCAGCCCCTGGATCAGTTCATCATCGAAAACCCGGACTACTTCTTCGGAAGATCGCCCGAATACGGATTGATCAACCCCGACAACCTCCTCATCCTTCTCAGCCATATCCAGTGCGCCGCCTTTGAACTTCCCTTCCGGGACGGAGACCGTTTCGGCAGAGAGGATCTGGGTGAGCTATTGCGATATCTCGAAGAGAAGGGAACGCTTCATCATGCCGACCAGCACTGGTACTGGACCAGAGATGCCTATCCGGCGGAAAAGGTGAGCCTCCGTTCAACCTCGGAGGAGAATTTCGTGGTGGTCGATACGACGAAGAAAAAGGAAGAGGTGATTGCCGAGGTCGATTTCACCGCCGCCCATACCACCCTCTATGAAGGAGCGGTCTATCTCTGCGAATCAGAACCCTATGCGGTGGAGAAACTCGACTATCCCAACCGGAGGGCCTATGTGAAGAAGACCCACGGGGATTACTACACTGATGCCATCGACTATACCGATGTTTCCATCCTGGAGGGCTTTGAGAGGAGACAGCAGGAAGATATCGGTTTCGAACACGGAGAGGTGAGGGTGATCACCCGGATCGTAGGGTATAAGAAGATCAAGTTCTATACCCTTGAAAATCTGGGATTCGGTAAGATCGAACTTCCGGACCTCCAGTTTCACACCACCTCCTACTGGATCACCTTCAAGAAGGACCTGGTAGAGCGGCTTCCCTATCCGCGACTGGAGGTGATCGACGGCATCCTCGGGCTTGGCTATGCTTTTCATTCGATAGCCGCCCTTCACCTGATGTGCGATCCTCATGACCTGAACCGGTGCGTGGGAGACCGGGGAGCAAAGTGGTTTCTCCGTCTCACGAGGGACGCGAAAGGGATCTATACCTCCTTCAGCTCTCCGGAAGAGATTCCGGAGGAGAAAATTGATCTCTTTGAGCCCACGCTCTTCATCTACGACAATTACCCGGGAGGGATGGGGTTCAGCCACCAACTCTTCGACGATACCCTGAGCCTTCTTGAGGAGACGCAGAGACTGATTTCAAAATGCGAATGCCCGTTCGGATGCCCCTCCTGCGTGGGTCCCATTAAAGAAGTCGGCGAAAAATCGAAAGAAGTAGCATTGGTATTGCTGAAGGAAATACTAAAGTAAAGATAGCAAATAGCAGATAGCGAATAGCAAATAGTTAAAAAAAATTCTATAAGCCATAAGCTATTAGCCAATAGCTGTCGGCAAAAATCATGGATCTTAAAGAACGTCTCAAGCGACTTAATTCTATTCCAAAAATTACCCCAACCCACCCCTCTCCCATCGAGGCCTCCGGCTCAGAAGAGCCTCTGGCTCGGAGAGGTGAGGGAGGAGGGGATCTAAGGGAACGACTGAATCGTATTCTTCAGCCGGAGAAGGTCTATCGGAAGAGAGAGATTCTCCCGATCGAAAAACTGGTCGAGGGCCAGGTCATCTCCACGTCCGAGGGGGAGACTTTCCGGGCAGAGGAGTCTTTTCCCTCTCACTTTCGCTATGGAGAGATGACCCTGACTGAAATCCTCGACATCCCCGCCTATCCGGCTCATCTCCTCTTGAGAGACGACCGGCTCAGGGAACTGGACTTCAGGAAGGCGCTCTTTCTCGATACCGAGACGACCGGCCTCTCAGGCGGCACCGGCACATTTGCCTTTATGGTGGGACTGGGGTTCTTTCAAGGAGACCAGTTTGTCGTCCACCAGCTCTTTATGAGGGACTATTCGGAGGAGAAGGCTTCTCTCTCGATTCTGCAGGAGATCCTCGATTCCTATCAGTTTCTGGTCACCTTCAACGGTAGGCATTATGACATACCGCTTCTGGAGACCCGGTTCATCCTTTCCCGGAGGAGTTCAAAAATCAGGGAGATGCCCAACTTCGACCTCCTCTATCCATCGAGGAAGATCTGGAAAGGGGCCTTCGAGAACTGCCGTCTGGTCACGCTGGAAACAAGGCTCCTGGGAATGGAGAGGGAGGATGATGTTCCATCGGAGTGGATTCCCTCTCTCTATTTCGATTATGTAAAGACTGGAGATGCCAGAAAGATCCACCGGGTCTTCTACCATAACCGGATGGATATCCTCACGATGGTGGCCCTGGCCGGAAGGATTCATCTCATCTATCATGATCCTCAGGCGGCACGGCCCAGGAAGGGAGTGGAACATTTTTCTCTCGGAAGACTCTTCTGGGACCATGGAAATCGTGAGAAGGCCATTACCTGCTTTGAAACCGCCCTCAACCGGTGCGATGATGAGCTTGCATGGGAGGTGATGAAATGGCTCTCCATGGCCTTTAAAAGGACAGGCAGGAATGAGAAGGCACGGTCCCTTTGGGAGGAGATGATGGAGTGGCCCCATAAAAGGGATGGCCACCCCTGCATCGAGCTGGCAAAATATTATGAGCACCGGCTCAAGGAGTTTGAGAAGGCCATCGCCTTTGTGGATCAGGCATTGGCCATGACCCCCTCTCACCGGGAGAGGGAGATCGCACTTCTCCTGGAGAGGAAGCAGAGATTGCTCAAGAAGAAGGACGGGAATGCAAATCGATGAGCAGGACCATGGCCCTTCAATCCTTTCTGGGATGGGGAGCGGCTTCCCTCTCGCCGATCGCCTTCGGATATGTATTGGATATCGCCAATCCAGGCGATGCCTTAAGTCGATATGGATATGTTCCCAATTGGGGATGGGCATTTATGATTCTGGGGTTGGGCGGATTGACAGGTCCCCTGATCATATGGAGACTGATGAGAAAAATGAGAGCTCAGAAAAACTGCGTTACGCTCTCATGATTACACAGATTTTAAAAAATGATTCCACAGATTGAGATTTCTTGGCTTTTTCAGAAATCTCTAAAAGGGTGTGAGACAATTTTATGGGTAAATCTTTACCCGGAAGCCCGGTATTCCCAGAAGTCTTCCCACCGCGCGCTAAGGATGCAACATCT
>MGQQ01000151.1:0-25042 GCA_001798855.1 Deltaproteobacteria bacterium RBG_16_49_23
AGGAGAAGATAAAACGAATGTGGGAGTCCCTGTGATCCTCGCCCTTCTCTTCTCCCTTCTGGTCGCCTTCTTCTGGCTCGGAAAATTCCGGAAGATGGATAAATTTGAGAAAGAGCCCGAGCGTCTCATCTACCTCGCCTTTTTTGCCGGAGCGCTCTCCACCATTCCCTCTGTCCTCCTGGAGATTCCTTTTCAGACGGCAAAGTCCCATCACCCTCCCCTCCTCGGCGAACTCTTTTTCTTATTCCTTTGGGTAGGAATAGTTGAGGAAACCTTTAAATTCTTAGCTGTCCGCCTGACGGTTTACCGTTCGAGCCAATTCAACGAGGTGATGGACGGGATGATCTACATGGTCTCAGCGGCAATGGGTTTCGCGGCCACTGAAAATGTCGGGTATATGCTGGGATTCGGTTTCTCTGTCGGCTTTTTCAGGGCCATCCTCTCCTACCTGGCCCATCTCTCTTTTTCGGCTATCTTAGGATACTACATGGGTAAAGCGAAGATTGAGAAAAATCGAAACTGGGTCTGGATCGGTTTTATCCTGGCTGTCTCGCTGCACTGGTTTTACAATTTTTTTATTGTTGCAGGGACATTGGGGAAATCGACACAATTCTTTCTTCTCGGATTTCTGGTCTGGGTCTTTGGATTAATATTGACCCTTATCCTGGTCAAAAAGGCCCAGGCAGTCTCGCCTTTTAGAACCACCCATCTATTGCCAAGGCGGTTGACCCGTCCCTGTCCGGCCTGCTGAAAAACGGTCTCCTCAAAGTCATGGATCTGCCATCACTGCGGGGAATCTCTTCCCCTCGAAGAGGATAAGTTACTCTGAAAGTTTAATCAAGACACCCTTTTTTTTAGCGCGGTGAAGCACCATCTTAAAGAGTGAGGCGATCATCCGCAATTCGAACTCCGCATTTAAAAAGAGCATATTACGGAATCGGAGATTTCCCAAATGGAAATTGTGTTATAATTCCAGAAATGGAAAAATATATTGAGATTATTGGGGCAAAATCTCATAACCTGAAAAATATTTCCTGCCGGATTCCGAGGGGAAAGATCACCGTGATCACGGGCATCTCCGGTTCGGGTAAGTCAACCCTCGCTTTTGACACCCTTTTTGCGGAAGGCCAACGGCGTTATATCGAATCTCTCTCCACCTATGCCCGCCAGTTCTTAGAGAAGATGGACCGGCCCGATGTGGAGGCCATCCATGGAATCCCTCCTGCGATTGCCATTGAACAGAAGAACACGGTGAAGAATGCACGATCAACCGTAGGGACGGCTTCGGAGATTTACGATTATCTAAGGCTCCTTTTCGCTAAAATTGGAGAAGTTTTCTGTCCCCAATGCCGGATCAAGGTTTCGGGAGATACGGTTGAAACGGTTTCTGAAGCCATCCTGGGCGAATATTCTAAAAAGAAGGTGTCTATTCTCGGTCCGGTCCCGGTGGCCGGAGACGAAGGGGTAGAGACCCAAATAAAAGAACTCATCAAAAATGGATATTTTCGAATTTGGGAGGAAGGAGAAGCGCTTGACCTGACCACCCTCCCCTCCTCCTTTCTCCGGAGCCGCCGCCACATTCTTCTGCTCATCGATCGATTGTCATCCGAGGAAAAGAACAGGTCGAGGCTCGCCGAAGCCATCCAGGGTGGATTCAATGTGGGAGGCGGAAAAGTTGAGGTCATCGGAGAGGATGGACGGAGCATGACCTTCAACCGGAGCTATTCCTGCAACCGGTGTGGAAAAACCTTCTCGGAGCCGGAGCCTCTCCTCTTCTCTTTTAACAACCCGGTGGGCGCCTGTCCAACCTGTCAGGGTTTTGGCAGAGTGATCGGAATCGATTGGCAGAAGGTCATTCCCGATCCGGGAAAGGCCTTGAAAGAGAGGCCCTTTGCCCCCTGGAACACACCTGCTTATGAGGAACTCTACGAATATCTCTGGGAAGCCTGCCGCCGTAATCGAATTCCACTCCAAAAACCTTTTAATCAACTTCAGCCCGAACAGAAAGAGGTTCTTCTCAATGGGAAAGGGGAATTTATAGGCCTGAAAGGATTCTTCGAATGGATGGAAGGGAAGCGGTATAAAGTCCATTACCGGGTCTTCCTCAGCAAATACCGGGCCTATACCCCCTGCTCTACTTGTCATGGCAGTCGTCTCAAAGAAGAAGCGCTCTATGTCCGCCTGGCCGAAAAAGACATTTCCGAGCTCTGTCAAATGTCTGTTTCGGAACTCCAGGAATTCTTTTCAAACATCCCTTTGAAAGAGCGCCAAAAAAGAGCGGGGGAGCGTATCCTTAATGAAATCAACGACAGGATTAAATTCATGGCGGATGTGGGACTGGGATATGTCACCCTGTCCCGTCAGACGCGCACCCTCTCCAGTGGTGAATACCAGCGCATTACCCTGGCAAGGGCGCTGGGAACGTCTCTCACCGAAACACTCTATGTCCTGGATGAACCCAGCATCGGTCTTCACGCCAGGGATACGCATCGTCTTCTCCGGACCGTTCGACACTTGCGAAGCAGGGGGAACACCATTGTTGTAGTGGAGCACGATCCGGACATCATCCGCGCAGCCGATTCGATCATTGACCTTGGCCCCGGAGCAGGAAGGGAGGGAGGACATGTCGTCTTTGAGGGAGATGCCCTCTCGCTTTTAAAAAAAGAGGACTCCATCACGGCCCGGTATCTGAGAGACGGGAACCTCTTTCATTCAATCAAACCCCGTAGAAACCCTTCGGGGTGGATCACCATCCGCAATGCCCGCCAGCATAACCTCAAAGGGATCGATGTCCGAATCCCTCTGGGCATGATGGTCTGTATCACGGGTGTTTCCGGTGCAGGAAAGACGACCCTGGTCCATAACATTCTCTATGCCGGCGTCAAAAGGAATGGACATTCTGAATTTGAAGAAGGCGCTTTTGATTCCATCGAGGGATTAGATCAAATGAATGACCTCATCTTAGTCAATCAATCCCCGATTGGTAAAAGCCTCCGATCAAATGCCGCTACCTACATCAAGGTCTTCGGCGATATCCGGGACCTCTTTGCCCGAACTCGAGAGGCCAGGAGGCATGGTCTTCAACCCCGCCATTTCTCCTTCAATACCGAAGGAGGCCGATGCGAAGCCTGCCAGGGAGCTGGGCTTCAGGTTCTGGATATGCAATTTTTAGAGGATGTGATCATTACCTGTGAGGCGTGTGATGGAAAAAGGTTTCGTCCTGAGGTCTTAAAGATTCGTTATCAGGATAAAAATATCTCAGAAGTGTTGAATATGACCGTTGATGAAGCCATGGCCTTCTTTAAGAACCACTCAAGAATCATCTCGAAGTTGCAAGTTTTAAAAGATGTAGGCCTGGGTTACCTCATGCTGGGGCAATCGACGAATACATTAAGCGGCGGGGAGTCGCAGCGTTTGAAATTGGCGCTTCATATAGGCCAGGGGCAAACCAGGGAAAACCTCTTTATCTTCGATGAGCCCACCACGGGTCTTCATATGGCGGATATGAATCTCCTTCTGAATACTTTCGAAAAACTCCTCTCAAAGGGCCATTCCCTTATCATCATCGAACATAATCTTGATCTGATTCGATGTGCCGACTATATGATCGACCTCGGTCCGGAAGGCGGCGAAGCAGGCGGCAGGATTGTTGCAGAGGGAGACCTCCAAACGATCATGGCCTCGCCACAATCGTATACAGGGCAATTTCTGAGGCAACGCCTCCAGAAATAAAATCGGAATGATGGAATGTTGATGGTCTCGTAAAAAGTCGCTATCTCCCTTCGACAAGCTCAGGGTGAACGGTGTAACCTATTGATATTACGTTCGTGTCCCGCGAAACGCGGGATTGAAGCATGAATGATATCCGGCAATTGACTTTTTACGAGAGCATCAATGTTGGAATGATGGAAAAATGGATTAAACGCAAAACTTATTTAAAATGAATTTCCCCCAATATTCCACTATTCCAGTATTCCAGTTCTAGACTTCAGTTCTCTGTTTGATGCAGCTGAGCATCTGTTCGAGACGCGTTTTATCAAACCCGACCATCACCTCGTTGCAAGCGGTAATCACGGGAACACTTCGCGCACCCGATACTTTTACCATCTCATCCAGAGCTGCCCGGTCTTTGGTCACATCGTATTCCTTAAATGCGTAGCCTTTCTGCGAAAGAAACTCTTTCGCTATCTTGCAGTAGGGTCAAGTCGGTGTCGAATACACTTTAATCTCTTCTGTCGCCATGATGAATCCTCCTCTCTCAGATGATATTTGCCGGAGAAATACCTTGTTTTTATTATTACACTCATCCCATTTCAATTGTCAATGATAGTTTTTTCTTCCCTCCCATTGAGGTATAATATTTTATCATGCTGAAAAGTGAATCCCTTCAAATTGCAGCAGAAGATTTTCGTTATCTCCTCAATCGAGGATACCCCCGGAAAGCCGCTCTCGAGCTCGTGGGGAATCGATACGGATTGACTTTCAATGAGCGTCACCGGCTCCATCGGGGGGTCTTCTCGGACCAGGATTCGAAATGGAGGAAGGCAAGGAGAATCTCTTTTCATCAAATTCGAAACAAAGATCTCGCCATCGACGGTCATAATGTCATTATCACCCTTGAGGCCGGCCTCTCTGGTTTACCCCTTATCTTCGGAGATGACGGTTTCATTCGCGATATCTCAGGCCGCTCCGGAAGCTACAGGACTTCGGAGCGGACGGAAGAGGCGCTCTTATTGATCTTCGAGGCCCTTAAAAGACGAAAACCCAGGCACACCCTCTTTCTTTTTGATGCCCCCATGAGCAGGAGCGGAGAATTGGCAAAGGAGATACGGGGCCGGTTAAAAAAGGAAGGCATCCCGGGGGACGCCCGGGCGATGAAGGTTCCTGAGAAGGTATTGATCGGTTTTTCAGGGATCGTTGCAACAACCGATACCGCTATCATCGATCGATCTAAACAGACAGTCGATTTTGCCGGCGCCCTCCTCAGAAAGAGATTGAAACCCGGATCGATTCTTGGCTTGAGAAAAACTCCCCATCGTTCAAAAAAGATCAAAGCCTTAACTCCTCAAGGTGAAACGAAATAAATCTTGACAAGCCCAAACCCTTGGCGTATAAAAACTAAGCCTGGATACAGTATACAAAACTCATTAGAAAGGAGGGTGCCGTGGAAAACATATTCGGAGCAAAGATCGTGAAGAAGAAACCTCTGAGGGAGGTTGTCTACGATTCATTAAAAAAGTCCATCTTACATGGAAAACTGAAAGCAGGACAACGACTGATCGAGGAGACGCTGGCTAACCAGATCGGGATCAGTCGAACGCCGGTCAGGGAAGCCTTCCACAAACTGGAACGGGATGATCTCGTCTCACGGCTTCCCAAGGGAGGGTTTGCCGTCAGGGGATTCACCGTGGAGGATGTTGAAGAGATCTTCGGCATTCGAATCGCTCTTGAAAGCTATGCGGCTTATCTCGCTGCGGTTCATATCACCCCGGACAAGATTTCCCTCCTCGAAAAGAGAACGGATGAATCGGAAGATATCTTTAAAAAAGGAGACGCCGAAAAGGTCATTCAGTTCTACACGGAATTTCACGATGTCCTCTACAAATCCTGCAAGAGCAAAAAGCTGATAGAGATGATCAATAATTTCCGCGACTATTTTTACCGGTACCGTTCCGCACTGCTCCATACGCCGAACGGGATTAAAACCTCTATCTCTGACCATCGCGAAATGCTCGAGGCGATGAAAAAACGAAATCCGAAATTGGTCGAAAGACTTGTCCGGAGTCACCTGGACAGGGGAAAGGAGATCGTCCTCAAGGAAATCCATGAAGGAAGAATGGTCCCTTAAGGGCATGAAACTCGAAGCGCGAAATCCGAAACAATTTCAAATGACCAAAGTCCAAAATTTAAAAAAAGGATTCATTCAAAATATCGCCTCCCCTGGCGCCTGCCTGCGCGTAGCCGCTTCGGCGAAGGCAGGGGAGGCGATGATGGAGGGAGGGAGATTTTAAATTGTTTTGAATATTCGAATTTTGATTTTTTTTCGCATATCGATATTCGGGTTTCGGATTTTATAGAGGAGCTGAGGTGGAGAAGAAGATTCGTATCCTGGTGGCAAAACCTGGCTTAGACGGCCATGACCGTGGCGCGAAGGTGGTTGCCCAGGCGTTGCGCGATGCCGGAATGGAAGTCATCTACACCGGCCTCCATCAAACCATCGGCCAGATCATCAATACGGCTCTCCAGGAGGATGTGGATGTCATCGGCCTGTCCATCATGTCCGGCGCTCACCTGCCCATCTGTCAAAAACTCACCCGCGAGATGAAGGAGAAAGATCTCGGGGACATTCTCGTGGTCATCGGCGGAGTCATTCCCAAGAGGGATACCCCTCTGCTTCAGAAGATGGGGATTCATGGGATATTCCCGGGTGGAACCTCATTTGATGAATCGATCCGCTGGATCAAAGAAAACGTAAAAACTTGATGGAGGCAAGAGGACCGCTTGCTTCGCTCACTTGAGGTTGGAGGCAAAAGATTTTACCCTCAAACCCTTACCTCAAGCGCAGCCCTGAACCATATTAGGTACAGGGCCCAGCGATCCTCCAACCATCAAAGGAGTTCATTATGGGTGTCGCAAGATATAACAAGAATGAGAAGGACGAAGTCCAGGATGTCATCCTTCAATCAGGCATCCATATCAAATCCCTTTACACCCATAAGGATTTAGAGGAGATCGGATTTGACCCTGAGAAGGATCTGGCCCTTCCCGGAGAATATCCTTTCACCCGGGGAATTCATTCCCAGGGTTACCGGAGCAGGGAGTGGACAACTCGCCAGTACACAGGCTTCGGAACGCCAAAAGAAACCAACGAGCGTTTCAAATTGATGATCTCTCACGGGCAGACCGGCCTGAATGTCGCTTTCGACCTTCCCACACAGATGGGCCTCGACTCGGATGACCCGCTTGCCGAAGGCGAAGTGGGAAGGGTCGGGATGGCGGTCGATTCCCTCCGTGATTTTGAAATCGCTTTCCAGGGCATTCCCCTTGATCGAATCGGCGCCGGACTCACCATCAATGCTGTAGCAAGCATCATGCTGGCCATGTTCCAGGCGACAGCTGAGAAGTATGGATTTAAAAAAGATCGCGTGAGCGCTACCCCTCAAAACGATATCCTCAAAGAGATAATCGGACGGGGTGCTTGGATCTTTCCTGTGAAGCCTGCCGTCCGGCTCATCGGCGATACGATCGAATATTCGATGAAAGAACTTCCCCGCACCAATCCTGTCAGTGTATGCGGTTATCACATCCGTGAGTCCGGTTGTTCTCCGGTTCAGGAAATCGCTTATGCTTTTCAGATTGCCAATACTTATATCGAAGAAGTCCTCCGCCGCGGTCACCCGATTGATGATTTTGTAAGAGGCTTCACCTTCAATCTCAATGTCTTTGGGAACCTCTGGGAACAGGTGGCCAAGTTCCGGGCAGCCAGAAAGCTCTGGGCAATCAATTTGAAGGAGCGCTATGGAGCCGGGGACAACCGATCCCTTCTTCTTAGGGGGATCTTTGGCGGAGGCGGGTACGGAATGACCAAAGCCCAGCCTGAAAATAATATCATCCGCGGCGCTTACTATGCCCTTGCTGCGGCATTGGGCGGAGCTCAAACGACGGCTCTATGCTCCTTCGATGAGGCCTATACCATCCCCACCCCGAGGGCCGCCCTACTCTCTCTCAGGACATTCCAGATCCTGATGGAAGAGAGTGGCTTAAGGGATACGGTGGATCCCCTGGCAGGCTCCTATTTCATTGAAACGTTAACAAAACAGATGGAACAAAAGATCGTAGAGGAGATGAAGAAGATTGACGAGATAGGCGGAATGATCAAGGCCGTCGAAACTGGCTATGTCCAAAAAGAGGTGGCCCGGCAGGCCTATGAATTTGAAAAGGGAGTCCAGAAGGGAGAGTTGATCAAGGTCGGAGTCAATAAGTATACCGAGGGGGAAGAGATGGAGGTGGAACTCCATGAGTATCGAGGTGAATCAGCGGAAGAGCAGGTACAGAGACTCCAGGAAATCAGGCGTGAGAGAGATAACCGGAAGGTGACACAATTATTGAAAGATCTCGAAAATGCGGCAAAGGCAGAAAATAATGTCATGCCCTATCTTCTCGAATGCTGTAAGGCTTATGCCACTGTCGGTGAAATGACCGGGGTGTTCAAAGAAGTCTACGGAGAATTTAAAGAACCGAGTATCTTCTAAAGATCAATGGTCAATTGACAATTAGCAATGGTCAATTTTCATTAATTTATTTAGCATTGAACATTGGCCATTGAGCATTGACCATTTAACATTGACTCTTTTGAGAAGGAGAAGGGCTTATGCCATTTACACTATTTGGGAGGACAATCCGGAAGATCGGTGTGATCGGATCAGGTAACATCGGTCCGGACATCGCACTTCATTTCAGCCAGAACCTTTACACTTATGGCGTGCCGGTCGTGGTGGTGGACATCGTTCAGGCAGCTCTTGATGCCGGATCCAAAAAGGCCGAATCAAAGATGGCTAAGGCCGCGGAGAAGGGAATCTTTAAGAAAGAAGCGGCTGAGGCGATCTTTAAAAACATGCTCTTCACCGCCGATTATGGGAAAATTGCCGACGCTGACTTTGTAATCGAGGCCGCTTTTGAGAGAGCGGACGTCAAACATAAGATCTTCGGTCAATGTCAAGCCGCCTGTCCGAATACAGCGATCTTCGCTTCCAACTCCTCACACATGGAACCTGAAGTCATCTTTGAAAAGATGAGAGATAAAAGCAGGTGCCTGGTCATCCATTACTTCTTTCCGGCTGAGAGAAATATCCTGGTGGAAATAGTTCCCGGAAGGGATACGAACCCCGCCCTAACGGAGTACTTAATGAAATTGTACGAATTTATCGGCAAGGCCCCGATTAAAGTAAAAAGCCGTTATGGTTATGCGGTCGACCCAATCTTCGAAGGCCTTTTTGAAGCCGCTGCTTTAACCGTTGAAAAAGGGCTGGCGAATGTCAAACAGGCGGATGTCATCGTTCAGAAAGCCCTTGGAATGGGTGTGGGGCCATTCACCGCTCATAATCTCGCCGGGGGGAATCCAATCACCCGGCACGGCCTGTCCGAAATGAACTCAAAGATCATGCCATGGTATCGCTCCCCTAACATACTCGACGAACAGGTGAAATCGGGAAAACCGTGGGAGACCGCCGGCAGGGGAGAGACCGTAGAATACAGCCTTGAGACTGATGAGGCGGTTTCGAGCCGGGTTATTGGAGCCTATTTCGGAATGGTCTGTGAAATCGTTGGAAGCGGGATTTCCAATATCGGCGATCTGGAGTTGGCCATGGATACCGGACTGGTTCTGAATCCCCCTTTCTCAATGATGAATAAAAACGGAGTGAAGAAAGCCCTGGAGCTGGTTGAAGCCTATGCCAGAGAGAATCCCGGATTCAAGGTGGCTGATATCCTCATCAAGCAGGCCTTCTTGGGACAGCCCTGGAAAATTCCTGTCGTCTTTAGAGAGGACAACGGAGAGGTGGCCATCGTTAAAATCCGAAGGCCAAAGGTCCTCAATGCCCTGAATGCGGATGTGTTTGAACAGCTCAGGGAAATCTTTCTCGGTATTCACAAAGACCCAAAAATCAAAGGAGTCGTGCTGACCGGATTCGGGACAAGGGCGTTTGTTTCGGGAGCCGACATCGGAATGCTGGCAGCTCAAAAAACGCCCGAGGAAGCCGAAGCCTTCTGCCTCAAAAGCATGGCGGTTCTGAATCTGATTGAGAGTCTGGGGAAACCGGTAGTCTGTGCGATGAACGGTCTGGCCTTTGGCGGAGGAAATGAAATGGCCATGTCTTGCACGGTCCGTATTGCTGCCAAAGGGCAGAAGGTCTTTGTCGCCCAGCCCGAACCCAGGCTCGGCATCATCCCCGGAAATGGCGGAACCCAGAGGCTCCCGAGACTGATCGGAATGGAGAAGGCCTGGCCCATCCTGCGCAATGGAAATCACATCTCCTCATCCCAGGCGAAAGAGATGGGTTTAATTCAGGAAGAGGTGGAAGGCGACCTGATCGAAAGGGCCATCGATTGGGTAAAAAGAATCCTATCCGGAAAAGTTACGATCTCTCCTATTCCAAAAGGACCCATCCCAGTTCCTTCAATCCTTCCGGATGTGGACATCGGTCATCTAAGCCGAAAGATCGACTCCCTGATTCAGAGAGCGGTATTAGAGGGCGGAAGGATGACCCTTGAAGAGGGTTTGAAATTGGAGGCGAAGACCTTTGGCGAGTGCTTGTTGACGCAGGATATGAAAATCGGAATTGAAAGCTTCTTGAAAAATGGTCCCAGGGTCAATGCCAATTTCGTCCATAGTTAAAAGAAAGGGAATTGGAATGATGGAATAATGGAATAATGGGTTTTGAAATAAATTTGGATTTTTTACAGTATTCCAGTATTCCAATTTTCCATTATTCCATATTTGAATGGTTCCGTGATCAACATCGGTGACTGGTTAAGAAAATGGAGCCAACTCCAGCCTCAAAAACATGCCCTGATCTTTGAGGGCCGCCCCTTCACCTATCGGGAGTTCAACCAGCGCACGAATCAGCTCTCCCACCTCCTTCTCGGTAACGGCGTTCGAAAGGGAGACCGGGTCGCTGTTCTTCTTCACAACTGCCACCAATATCTTGAAATCTTCTTTACCCTCTCTAAAATCGGCGCCATTCTCGTCCCCCTGAACTGGAGACTTGCCGGACCCGAACTTGAGTTCATCCTCAAAGATAGCGGCTCAGGGGTATTGATCTTTGAGCCGGAGTTCGAAGAGGTGGTGGCGACGATTCGTCCGAATTTGAATCTCTCCAACGGGAATTATATGGCCATCGGTGAGCCCCATCCCATCTGGGCCGTCGATTATGAAAAGGCAATCTCAAAACAACCGGTCCACGAACCCTTGAATCAGGGCTCTGCGGGAGGGGAAGATCCCCATATCATTATGTATACCTCCGGGACAACCGGGATTCCAAAAGGAGCGGTTCTCTCCCATCGAAAGACTTTTTTCAATGTCCTCAATGCGGATATCGTTTATAACCTCACCTCGAATGATATCGTGATCATCTCGAGGCCCATGTTCCATTCCGGCGGACTCCTCGTCGAAGCCTCTCCTGTTCTTTACAAAGGGGGAACCATCATCATTCGAAAAAGATTCCGTCCCCGGGAGATCCTCGAGACGGCTCAGAGATACCGGGTGACAATATTAGAATTGCCGGCCGTTGTCTATCAGTTCATCCTTCAGGAATGCGACCTCTCCCGGTATGATCTCCGCTCCATCCGTTGTTACTTCACGGGTGGCGAAAGAATTCCGGTCAGTTTATTGAAAGAATACCTGAACCGGGGAATCACTCTCTCCCAGATCTTTGGTCAGACCGAAGCCTCCACCATCGCCTTTCTCTCTGCAGAAATGGCAGGAAAAAAATTAGGATCCGTAGGGCTGCCGGTATTTCACGGAGAGGTCAGGATCGTCGACAAATCAGGAACGGATGTGAACCCGGGAGAAGTTGGGGAAATTATCATCAGAGGACCCACCCTGATGAGTGGGTATTGGAACCGCCCGGATCTCACCTCCGAGGCGATCCGGGAGGGCTGGCTCTATACCGGGGATCTGGCAAGGGTGGATGAAGAAGGATATTTTTATATTGTGGACCGGGAAAGGGATATGTATATCAGTGGTGGAGAGAACGTCTACCCTGCCGAGATTGAGAAGGTCCTCTTCACGCATCCGAAGGTTTTCGATGTGGGAGTCATCGGCGTCCCTGATGAGAAATGGGGCGAGGTGGGAAAAGCCTTTATTGTTCTCAAACCAGGCGAGATCATGACGGAAGAAGAAGCGCTCCGGTTTCTCCGGGGCAAAGTGGGAAAATATAAGATTCCGAAATATGGGGCGTTCGTTGGGGAACTGCCTAAAACCGCAAGCGGGAAGATTCAGAAGTTCATTCTAAAAGAATGGCACAATAAGGCGAAGCCTTAAATTTCGGATTGCTGAATGTGGAATGCGGAATGAAACTCCGAAATCCGCAATCCGAATTCCGCATTTAATCATTGTGGGAGGTTTCAATGACTGAAAAGGGTTACCGGCTGGGGTGTGATATTGGCGGCACCTTCACGGACTTCGTCCTTCTCAACGACCGTACAGGAGAGATCAATATCTATAAATGCCTGACCACTCCGAAAGATCCCTCCGATGCCGTCGAGCACGGGATAAGAGAGATGGAGAAAACCACACCGGGCTTTATAGAGAAGATGGATGAGGTCATCCATGGAACAACCCTGGTCATCAATTCGATTATAGAGAGAAAAGGCGCCAAAACAGGATTAATCACCACAAAAGGTTTCAGGGATGTCCTGGAGATCGGGAGGGGGATTCGATACGCCACCTATGACGTCTTTGCTGAATTTCCCAAGCCCCTCATTCCGAGAAGTCTGCGCTTCGAAGTGGACGAGAGAATCCGGAGCGACGGTACCGTCCTGAAGCCACTCGACCCCGAAGAAGCCAGGCGAACGGTCCAGGCTCTTCTCAAGACAGGCGTTGAATCGGCGGCAGTCTGCCTGATTAACTCTTTTGAGAACCCAGCCCATGAGCGGATGGTCGAAGAGATCATTAAAAAGGAGGCTCCAGGAATATCCGTCTCCATTTCCTACCGTGTCCTGCCGCAGATCAAGGAGTATGAAAGAACCTCCACGACAGCGACCAATGCCTATGTGAAACCCTTGACAGGAAGATATCTTTCCAAGCTTTCCAGGAGGCTGGAGTCGATCGGCTTTAAAGGAAAGCTCTTCATCATGCTTTCAAGCGGAGGAGTAACCTCCATCGAGACAGCAGCAGAGTTTCCCGTAAGGATCATTGAATCAGGCCCCACAGCCGCGGTCATTGCCGGTCAATACTATGGGAAGCTCTTCAATATCTCTGAAATGTTCTGCTTTGACATGGGCGGGACAACGGCTAAGTCCTGTCTGATTCAAAAAGGGGTTGCGGGTGTCGTGCCCACCTTTGAAGTCGGCCGGGTCCAGAGGTTTATGAAGGGAAGCGGACTGACCATTCAGGTGCCTGTGGTTGACCTGATGGAGATTGGAGCAGGCGGCGGAAGTATTGCAAAGGTAAGCCGCCTGGGGACGCTCCAGGTGGGGCCGGAAAGCTCCGGCGCTGAGCCTGGCCCCATCTGTTATGGCAGGGGAGGAACAGACCCCTGTGTCACCGATGCCGATCTTCTGCTGGGCTATCTGGATGAAAACTACTTTCTGGGCGGTGAGATGAAACTCGACCGGGAGACCGCAAGAAGGGGCGTCGAGGAAAAGGTTGTAAAACCTCTCGGAGTCTCATTCGTTCAGGCCATCTGGGGCATTCATGATCTCATCAATGAAACCATGGCTGCAGCGGCAAAGACGCATATTGCCGAAAAAGGGGGGAATCCAAAAATCGTGACGATTGTCGCTTTCGGCGGTGCAGGGCCGGTTCATGCCTATGGGCTGGCCAGAAAGCTGGGAGCTCCCCGTTTACTTGTTCCACCCAATGCCGGTGTGGGCTCGGCTCTCGGTTTCTTCACTGCTCCCCGTGCCTTTGATCTCCTCAGAAGCCATAAGGTCTCTCTTGGCGCCTCTGATTTAAATGAGATAGAAAAGATTTTTAGGGAACTGGAAGCAGAATCGACAACGATCCTGAAGAAGGAGACAGAAGGGAAGGATATTAAATTTGAAAGGTCCCTGGATATGCGTTTTGTCGGACAGGGTGCGGAAACCAATATTCCCATCGACGAACGGGATTTTACAAAGCTCAAAAAAGCGGAGGTGCGACGGCGCTTCGATGAGGTTTATGAGAAGTTATATGGGAGAACCTACCCTGATTCCGAAGTTGAATTCATCAATTTCAAAGTGAGGGCCAGTCTCCCTGAACAGCTCCTGCGGTTGCCCAAGCTCGGGAAAAATAAACAGCCTCATTCGCAAGCGGTGAAAGGACAGCGAAAAGCGTACTCCCCTCTTGCGAGGGATTTTATTCCTTACACGGTCTATGACCGGTACAAGCTCTTTCCAAACTCAAATTTTCAAGGCCCTGCCGTTATTGAGGAGAAGGAATCAACGGTCATCGTGGGCGAAAACGCTTCTGTTTTAACGGATGATTATGGGTTCTTATGGATTGATCTTAAAAACGAAGCATCAATTTAGCGGTTTGAAATAACCTTGTTAAAATCCCTCCCCTGCCTTCGCCGAAGCGGCTTCGCGCAGGCAGGCCTCCTCCCTTTTCCAAAGGGAGGAGAAACATTTCCCCCTTTTGACAAAGGGGGATGAAGGGGGATTAGATCTTTTTTCAAAGAACTAATGTGTTACAAAACGAATAATTTGTATTTCCTAGGGAGGAGAAAATGGGACGAGCCTTTGACCCCATCACATTAGAAATACTATGGCGGAGATTGATCTCCATCGTGGATGAAGCTGACGGCGCCGTCGCCCGGACCGCCTTTTCAAGCCTGCTCCGGGATGCCCATGACTATACCTGCATGTTCACGGACCGGAAAGGCCGTGAACTGGCCCAGGGGACGTTTGTCACCCCCGGCCAATCCGGAGCCATGGCGATCGGAATCAGAAATCTCGTAAATAAAATTCCTGTCGAGGTCTACAAACCGGAGGATGTCTTCATCACGAATGATCCCTGGGCCTTAGCCGGGCATCTCAACGATGTGTGTGTGATGAGTCCCATTTTTTTCAAGAATAAATTGACTGCTTTCACCGCCTGCGTCTTTCATCATTCGGATATCGGAGGCCGGGTTTCCTCGGATAACCACGATGTCTTTGAGGAAGGGATTTTTATACCAATTGTAAAGCTCTACGACGGGGGAGTGCTGAATCAACCCGTGATCGATATGATCCGGTGGAATGTCCGGACGCCGGATGAGGTGATCGGGGATATCCGGTCCCAGATTGCCGCCAATCATGTCTGCGCTGAAAAGATAGGCCTGATGCTTAAAGAAAATAATTTAGAAAGCCTCGATGATCTGGCCGATCAGATCATCAGTCGAACGGAAAAGAGCATGAGGGAAGGGATTGAGAAGATTCCCGATGGCGTCTACCGGGCTGAAGGAATGATCGAACAGATGCAGGGAAAAGAGAATCTGGTGGTGAAGGCGGCGGTCGAAGTCAGGGGAAGCGATATCATGATCGATCTGGACGGGTCTTCACCTCAGGTCAACTGGGGAGGGAATGTCGTCTATAACTTCACTTTCGCCTATGTCTTTATGGCTGTTAAAAGTATGTTCGACCCGGATATTCCGAATAACGAGGGTTGCGCAAAACCGATTCAACTGAAAGCCCCTGAGGGAAGTGTGGTCAACTGCAAATTCCCTGCTGCCGTGGCTGCACGGCTCGTGGTTGGACATTTTATTACCGAAATCATTTACAGGGCCTTGTCCGGGGTGTTGCCCAACCGGGTGATTGCGGCAAGCGGAGGAACACCTGCCCAGATGAATGTATTTTACGGGAAGAGGAGCGATGGAAGGCCGTGGCATTCCGTGATCATCCGGGGTGGCGGGATGGGAGCCAGCTCGAATAACGACGGGAATTATGTTTACATCTTTCCTGCAAATGGCGCCAATACACCGGTTGAAATATTCGAAAGCGATACCCCTCTCATCGTAGAGAGCAGGGAACTCCTCCCTGATTCAGGGGGGCCGGGCAGGACGAAGGGAGGCCTTGGGCAAAGGGAAGTTTTTAGAGTGCCTGATGACAAGTACGCTCCTATCCCTCCTGTTCATCTCGGGATACAGGCAGGAAGGCATATCCATCCTCCGCAGGGACTCTTTGGCGGAAAACCCGGGGCCAAAGCACGCTTCCTGGTCAACGGAGCGCCTGGGAACCCCTTCGGGTTAACGCAGCTTAAACCGGGCGAAGCAGTAACGATCGATGCTGCCGGCGGAGGAGGCTGCGGGAATCCACTTGAGCGTGAGCCTGAAAGGGTGGTCAGCGATGTGATGGAAGGATATGTCAGCCTCGAAAAAGCCAGGGAAGATTATGGGGTTGTTATCGATCCGAAGACCAGGAAGGTTGACGAAAAAGCGACCAGGAAACTGAGAGAGGGTTTGAGTAAAGGCTAAACACAAATTTCAGATTTTGGGCTTCCGCAATCTGCAATCAACATTTTCGCTTGAATTGTTGTATTGCGCGGCAATATCCAAAAATCACGACTTCAGGAAGAAAGAAAAGAACCCGGGGTATTATAAACTTGTTATCTTGCTCCAATTCTTTTTGCTTCTATGATCTTGCTGATCCTTCGGTTATGGACGGGGCTGTTTGGAGATGACCACCTCACAACAATCATCCCCCTGATTCAGATTTTTTGTATGTCGTACGAGCAAATCCATCTCCTTCCCAAATAGGCCCCTCATCAGTCCCTGGTAGGTATGCACCGTCACAATCCCACAATCTGCTATACCGGCTTTGGCAATGGCTTTCTGGATTTCACAATCTGTTGCCTGAACAGTGATGAGATCTCCCTTCATCATTACCTTGCGACCTTCAATTTTAAAAACCTTACCGAGAATCTCTAAGGTGTCCAGAAAACTTCCCGGCCACACTGGATTGGGAATAATATCTTTTCTGATCATTTTTCCGAACACATAGGAGAACTGTTTCCACGCTTCGACATCCATCTCCCATGCCTTCTCTTTCCCAAGCTTCCCGGCTAAGGCTAAAAACCAGGCCCCATCCAAACGGACAACCGAATATTGTGCAATCTCTAAAAGCTGGTCATTAGATAAATTCATTTTTCTCTCCTCTTCCAATAGTATAAGAGATTGTTGCACGGGCATCGGTACTCTCCTCCTCGTCACCGGGCTCATCCTGACCATCTGAACTACTCTTTTTCTCCGGTAACTAACAGCCATCGATGGGTGAATGCCACTGTTTTCCCATTGAGATGGAGATGGATACCCGCATGAATGCCCGCTCTGGCCAGGGCACCCATGACTTCATAAAGCGGTTTCACCCGTTCGGGAGCATTCGTAATCCGGATCCACTCATCGTAATCCCTCTCCATCTCCCAGGTCACTGATGAGGTGACTCGCAGACCGGCCGATTTAAAAAGTTTCAACAGATCGCTGGGGGAAACCATCCGAACATGGGTCGGATCTCTCAACGTCTCAAGGGCGTTATGCAACGCAGCCTCTTCTTCATTTTCTGAGGAGATCACATCCGCCACAATCACTTTCCCTCCCTTCCGGGTAACTCTTACGATTTCGTCCATCACCCGGTTGGCGTCAAGGAAGTGATGAATCGTCAAACGGGTCACCACGCAATCAAAGCTCTCATTTTGAAAAGGAAGGTGTTCCGCGCTGCCAAGTTCAAAACGGACATTCTTCAGGCCTGCCTCCTCGCATCTTGCCCTTGCTTTATCGATCATCTCCGGCGTGAGGTCAAAGGCAACCACTTCCCGCACCTCCGGAGCGATTGCAGCAGTAACGATGCCCGGCCCGCAGCCCAAATCCAAAAGGCTCATTGTATTCGTTGGCCGAATGGCAGCACGAATCTGTTCCAGAACACCGGAGTCCGTAAACACGGAAGCAACTGAAAGCGCTTCGGCCTGTCTTTTAAATTCTTCTTTAATCCGGGAGAAGTGATCCATGGTTTTACCTTCTTTCCTCAAAGGCTGTGTCGTAAGTCCGTTCATGGTTCGATCCCGCGCTTTGCGAGATTCACCCTTCGAGAGCCTCAGGGCGAACGGCGAATTACAACACAATCTCTCAAAGAAAGGAAATATTTTTCATTATAACCGATGTCATTCAACATCTTCAAATGACTGACTTATCCTTAATCCACTTTTACTCCCCGGGAAGAGATGGGAAAGGCGGGGATAGGGTCTCAACGAATAAATTGACAGCGGGCTTTTAATTCTGATATATAATCCCAATCTCTCCAAGCTGTCTTTCGGATGGGTGGGGGCCCTCCGGGAAAAGAAGTATTAAATCTTATTAAGGGAGGAGTACGCCATGATCAAGCTAAACAAGTTCTTTCCTTCAATCTTTCTGTTTGTCCTTCTTTCTATGATCATTCCGGAAACAGGTTTCGCTCAGGGGCCAAAGGAAATCATCCTCGGCGCCGCTCTCCCGCTTACAGGGGGCCAGAGCCGCGAGGGCGGTTACGTCAATAAGGCCTACGCCATGGCTATCAAAGAAATTAACGAGGCAGGCGGGATCATGGTTAAAGAGTACGGGAAGAGAATCCCCATTAAACTGATTATTTATGATGATAAAAGCGACAACACCACTTCGGTTCAACTCTATGAGAAGCTGGTCACCGAGGACAAAGTTAATGTTTTAATGGGGGGGTATGGAACCCCTCTCATCACAGCCCACACCATCGTCGCAGAGAAATACCGCGTTCCTTATGTGAATGGAGGCGGCGCAACGGGGGCCATCTACCAGCGTGGAATGAAATACATCTTCTGCATCATTTCAAGCATTGAAAAACTTTCCTTTACCCTGATGGACTGGATTGCCATCCAGCAAAACGCCGGCAAAGTGAAGAGACCTTTAAAAATTGCCCTTGTCGGAGAGAATACCTCCCATGGCAAAGAATTCCGTCAAGGAGTCCTAGAAAAGAGCAAGGCGGCCCCGGATCGATTCAGTGTCGTGATGGACGAGCCTTTTGAGTTAAATATGAAAGACGCCGATCCTCTCCTCCAGAAGGTTAAGGCCGCCAATGCGGATGTCTTTCTGGCCGACGCCCGCCTCGCCGACTATACGACCATTCATCGACGTTACACGGAGATGGGATTATACCATTTGATCGTGAGCTATGGACCGAGGGGGCCGGAGAAAGCCGCCCGGGATGCCCTGGGTCCGGCATCGGATTACATTGTCTCCTGTAACTGGTGGAATAAGGATATCCCCACCCCGGCCACGAAGGCTTTCGCTGACAAGTACCAAAAGACTTACAATGAACAGGCCGAGTGGTTTGCAGCGACCGCCTATGAGGCCTTCCGGGTGATGGTCAAAGCCATCGAGGATGCCGGAACCCTGGATAAGCCAAAAATCCGTGACGCCTTAGCGAAAATGGATATGAGAAACTCATTGGTGGTCGGGGGCCGTGTCTGGTTCGAACCCAATGGCCAAATCAACAACGATCATTTGATCATGCAGAATATGCCCGGGGGCAAAGTGGCTCTCATCCACCCCAAGGATGTGGCCACCGCTGAAGCCATTATTCCAATTCCAAAAAAGAGATGATGCCGATCCGCTCTTTTCCCGATAGGTGAACTCATTACAATTGATATTTCTGCCTTGATCGTCAGCGCCATACTCCTGGCGGGTCTTTATGCGACCATGTCTTATGGGCTGGCGCTGATCTACGGGGTCATGAAGATTGTCAACCTCGCCCACGCAGGGGTGATGATGTGGGCGGCGTATGTCGCTTTTATCCTGATCGTCCATTTAGGAGCAAATCCCTTTCTCGTCCCCATCCTGATTGCCCCGGTCTTTTTCGTCTTTGGCGTCCTCCTTCAGCGTTACGTCGTCCAAAGGGTCATGGGCGCCCCGCCCATCTCCTCGCTGCTTCTCCTCTTTGGCGTCTGGTTGATCATGCAGAATATTTCCTACCTTGTCTTCTCCGGGGACACCAAGGCCGTCACCACGAAATATACTTTGATGACCTTTCAGATAAGCGGCATCTCCATCTCGATCAACCGGCTGGTCGTTTTTATCGTAGGAGTTCTGGCTCTTGTGGTCCTCCGGCAGTTCCTTGGTCATACATACATGGGCAAAGCCATTCGCGCTACGGCTCAGGATAAAGAGGCGAGCAAGCTTGCCGGGATTAATACGGAACGTGTGATGGAGACGGCCTTCGGCATTGGCACCGCCCTGGCAAGTCTGGCCGGATCACTGATGGCTCTGATCTTTGCCTTCGATCCTGATTTCGGGCGATCTCATCTTTTAAAAGGCTTCTGCATTGTCGTACTGGGTGGTCTGGAAAGCATGATCGGCGTTGCTTTAGGAGCTCTCGTGCTTGCTCTGGCTGAGGCTTTAAGCGTTCTCTGGTTAATGCCGGCCTTGCAAGACTTCGTCAGCTTTGCGCTTCTCGTGATCGTTCTGATCGTGATGCCGGGAGGAATGAAGGAGTTAGTGGACAGATTGATCAGGCCATAAACTTCTTAGGGTGTGCAGGATGAGGGTGAAGGAAATGAGCCGTTCCTGGAAACTATGGGTGGGCGGGCCTGTTTTAGCCTTCCTGGTGCTTATTCCGTTTTTAGAATTACAGGGAGGCTACTTGCAGACCCTGGGGTTTCTAACTTTCCTCTATATCACGATGAGCACGGCATGGAACATTCTTGGCGGCTACGCAGGACAGACCTCCTTTGGTCATGCGACGTTCTACGGTCTTGGGGCTTACACCACATGTATCCTTACCCTGAGGGGCATTCCGGCGCTCCTGACGATACCCGTTGCCGGGATGATTGCCTCCTTATACGGGCTGTTATGGGGTTACCCCTGTTTACGTCTCCGGGGCCAATATTTTGCTATCGCAACCATCGGTGTGGGTGAGGCGACACGCCTTCTGATGTTGAACCTCGATGATCTGATAAAAAATAACTCCCTGCTCAAGGGATTCCTGCAAAAAGGGGTTCTGACAGGCGGGGCGACTGGCCTGATGTTGCCTACCCCGCCTGATATCCAGGCTTATGCGACAGCTTTCTATTATGGGGTCATGGGGCTCATGTTTTTTGCCCTGTTTGTGTCCTGGCGTGTCAAAAATGGGAAATTTGGTTTGGGATTATTTGCCATCAATATGGATATGGACGCTGCCGAGACAGTGGGAGTCAATACGACCCGGTACAAGATCCTGGCCTTGATGCTCAGCGCTTTCTTGGTGGGCATCAGTGGCAGCATTTACGCCCAGTATGTCTTTTATATCGACCCTCAAACGGTCTTCGGTTTCCCCATGAGCATTGCCATGGTGCTCATGCCGATCATTGGCGGAATTGGCACCCTGATCGGACCGGTTCTGGGGGCGGTGTTCTACATTGTGGTGCAGGACCGGATCCTCACCGCCAATCTCAATTTGGGTTTGATCAAACTCTCCCTGAGCAGCCTCCACCTTCTCGTCTATGGCGGTCTTCTGGTGCTCATCATCCTCTTTGAGCCGAAGGGACTCCTGGGTGTCCACCATCGGTTCAATATCTGGTGGAATAAACGAAAGAGAAGGTCTCTGGCAGCAACCGAAAAGGCATAAGGTAAATCATTATGGCGATTCTTCTTGAGGGACGAAAGGTATCCAGAAACTTCGGCGGCCTGGCAGCGCTGTTAAATGTAAACTTTCAGGTCCGCTCAGGGGAGATCGTCGGGCTGATCGGTCCCAATGGCGCCGGAAAGACAACTCTCTTTCGTTGCATCACGGGGGTCCATCCTCCCACCTTTGGGAGGATTCTCTTCAAAGGTGAAGATATAAGCAAGCTCATGCCTCATCATATCTGTGTCATGGGCATCACCAACACGCATCAAGTGGTCAAGCCCTTTCCGGAGATGACGGTGTTAGATAATGTCAGAGTGGGAGCCTTTTTCGGAAAGGGCTGGGTAAGAGGTGAAGTGAAGGACGCTACCCAGGAAGCCTTGCGGGTCCTTGAGTTCACCGGCTTGACTTCGAAAGCTAACTTCCTGGCCCGTAATTTAACGTTGCCTGACCGAAAGCGGCTGGAGGTGGCCAGAGCCCTGGCGACCCGGCCGGAGTTGTTGTTGCTCGATGAAGTCGTAGCGGGTCTCAATCCGACAGAGGTCGATAGGATGATCCGTCTCATCCAACAATTGCGGGAGAGTGGAATCACCATCTTTATGGTTGAGCATGTCATGCGAGCCGTGTTGAGTGTGAGTGATCGCCTGATCGTTCTGAACTTCGGGGAGAAGATCGCCGAAGGCCCTCCGGACGAAGTGGCCAGGAATCCTCAGGTCATTGAGGCCTATCTGGGCAAGAACTATGCCTCAGGGAAAAGTCATTATGCTTGATGTAAAAAATATCCATGTCTCCTATGGCGACGCCCAGGCCCTTTGGGATGTCTCGCTCGCTGTGAGCCGGGATGAAATCATCACGCTCGTGGGGTCTAATGGATCCGGGAAAAGCACAACCCTCAAAGCGATCTCCGGCCTGGTGCCTCTGTCCTCCGGTGAAATCCGATTTGAAAAGACACGCATCGACCGCCTCCATGCCTATCGCATTGTAGAGATGGGAATAGCTCATGTCCCGGAAGGACGGCGGCTGTGGCCAGGGTTGAGTGTGCGTGAAAATCTGGAACTCGGGGCCTACATCAGGACTGCGCGAAATGTAAAAAAAGAGACAATGGAATGGGTCTTTAAGCTTTTCCCCCGTCTTGAAGAACGTATTAGTCAACTGGCAGGCACCCTCTCGGGCGGCGAACAACAGATGCTGGCCATTGGCCGGGGTCTCCTTTCTAAACCCAAACTGCTCATTCTTGACGAACCTTCCCTGGGTCTGGCCCCCCTTCTGGTAGATGAAGTTTTAGAGACGATTCAAAAAATTAACCGCCAGGGAGTCACCATATTGCTGATCGAGCAAAATGTGACCCGCGCCCTATCCCTCTCAACCCGTTGTTACGTATTAGAGCTTGGTCGAATCGTCCTTTCCGGAACCGGTCAGGATTTACTCGCTGATGAACGCGTGAAGGCAGCTTATCTGGGGTTATAACTCCCCTCACCCCGTCCCTCTCCCCGCAGAGGAGAGGGCTGCCTGGTAAGTTTTGAGCGTGAGCTCAATCGAAGGCTTAGCCGAAGGAGAAAGGTTAGAGGTCTCCATGAATAGGATGAAGAAATATGAATGAGACAGTTGCATCTCTCATTGACCAAACGGCTCTCCGATTGGGTAGAAAGGAAATCCTCCTCTTTTTGAGAAGGGGAAGAATAGAAAGCCGAATGACCTACTCTTCCCTTCAGCAATCCTCCAGCCAGGTGGCCAATGGACTGCTCGAAATGGGACTTAAAAAAGGGGACAGGGTCATTCTCTTCATTCCTAAGAGCTTGGAACAGGTGGCGCTTTATCTTGGCGTCCAGAAGATGGGGGCCATCTCAGTCATCCTCAACCCGGGTTTTAAAAAGGATGAGATGGACTATTTCTTGAAGGATACCGGTGCCCGGATCGTTATCAGCGGAAAAAAAGAAGAGGCTTTGATCCGGTCGATCGATGAGAAACGACTTCTCCTCTCTATTGACACGGAAACCCCTTTCACTGAAGAGAAGCTGTTCCCAGGATACCCTTCTCAGATAATTGATACGGAGGTTAGCCCTCATGACCCTGCCCTTCTCATTTACACCTCGGGTACGACAGGGCAACCGAAAGGGTCGATTCTCACTCAACAAAACCTCATCCAGGATGCAAAAAATATCATCCATATCTGGGAGATGACTGAAAAAGATGTCCTTTGTCATGCCCTTCCGCTGTTTCATGTCCATGGATTATGCTTTGCCCTCCATACGTCCCTGATCATTGGAGCAAAGATCGTGATGTGCGATGAGTTCTCCCCTGATGTCGCCGTGGATGTTCTTTCCCGTCAAAAAGGGGATCTGGCCTGCACCATCTTTATGGGCGTTCCAACCATGTATCTGAGAATGATGGATCGAATCGAACGAGTCGGTCCGGATTTCAGCCATCTTCGGCTCCTGGCCTCCGGCTCCGCCCCTCTTCTCCCAAAAGATTTTGAGAGAATCAGAAGGGTTTTTGGCAAAGAACCTGTGGAAAGAGAGGGAATGTCCGAAACAGGAATGAATTTTTCGAACCCCTTCCGGGGCGTAAAAAAACCGGGCTCCATCGGCCTCCCTCTCCCCCATGTAGAGGTAAGAATTGTAACCCCAAACAACTTTGAGGATTTAAAACCAGGTGAAGTTGGAGAAATCTGGCTAAAAGGACCTAATGTCACTCCGGGTTATTGGAGAAAACCTCGAGAGACAGAGGCTGCATTTGTGGATGGATGGTTTCGGACAGGCGACCTGGGAAAGAAGGATGAGGATGGATATTACTACATCACAGACCGTTTGAAGCATATCATTATCTCCGGAGGAGAAAACATTTCTCCTAAAGAGATCGAATCTGTGATCAACCAGCACCCAAAAGTATCGGAGTCCTGTGTCGTAGGAATTCCTGATGAGAGGTGGGGGGAAAAGGTGGTGGCCGCCGTGATATTAAAACCCGGGGTCGCTTTTACAGAAAAAGAGATAAGAGATCACTGTAAGGAACATCTCTTGGACTGGAAATGTCCTAAAGAGATTCTTTTCCTGGGTGAACTTCCCAGAAATAAAATGGGAAAGGTCATGAAGGAAGAAGTGATGAAATCCTTTAAAAAATAGGGATAATAAGAAAGCAGAGAGGGGCCCATCCCCCTCCCGACCTCCCCCTTGAAAGGGAAGGAATTACAAGAAGCGCGTGATGATTACCCTCCCCTTCAGGGGGAGGGTCGGGGGTGGGGGTGGGGCATCTGTTAATGTTCGATGCGCCTCTAGTCTATTTGGCAATGGAAGGCAGGAACAGGGCAATCTCGGGGAAGATCATAATGATGGCCATGGCGATTGCATCGATGATGACAAAGGGAATGCTTGCCTTGTAGATCTGGGACATGCTGTACCGGGGAGCCACGGCTTTCATCGTGTAGAGGACCAATCCATCCGGCGGGGAAATCGTCGCCATCTCCATATTGATCAAGAGGACGGAACAGAAAGCCAATGGATTGATGCCCAACTGCCGGATGATCGGCATATAGATGGGAAGCGCCACCATCAAAATCGAGAGGGGTTCCATAAATGTCCCCAGGAGGATAAGGATAAATTGCATGATGATGACCACCACAATGGGGTGCATGGGAAGCCCTGTGGCCAAACCGACGAGGCTGGAGCTGGCTCCGGTATAGGCCAGGAGTTGAGAAAAGGCTGTGGCTCCGGTGAGAATCATAAACATCATGACCGTGATCCTCACACTGCTGACGATCGCCTTCTTAACG
>MGQQ01000151.1:25053-46406 GCA_001798855.1 Deltaproteobacteria bacterium RBG_16_49_23
AAAAGCCAGGATAAAACAAACCAGGGCTCCCACAGCAGCCGATTCAGTGGGAGTGGCGACCCCAAAGATGATAAGGCCGATCACCGAAAAGATCACTAGGCCCAATGGCAGGATAAACTTTGCGGTCAGCTTCAACTTTTCCCCCAGCGAAATCCTCTCCACTTCATACTGAGGCGCCAATTGGGGACTTAACCAACACCTCACGACGATATAGATGGCAAATAGGGCGGCCATCAGAAGTCCTGGAAAGATGATGGAGAGGAGAAAATCACCTACGGAGACCTGGGCGAGGCTGGCTAACAACACCCCAAGAGCGCTGGGGGGGATCATGGCCGCAAGGGTCCCGCAGCCCATGATCGGGCCCAGCGTAATCTGATATTTATATCCCCTCTTCTCCATTTCCGGTAGAAGTGTTTGTCCAAGCATGGCGCACCCCGCCATGGAAGAACCGGAGAGGGTTGCAAATAAAACACCGCCGCCAACCGCAAGAAGGCTCAGCCGGCCCGGCAATCTCCCCATCCACTTTTCCATCGTCTCCATCATATTCTGGGCAATCCCGAACAGAAACATGACCTCTCCCATCAACAGAAAGAGCGGTACGGGAAGGAGCGAAAAAGAAGTGATCGACCTGAAGACGCTTAAAATGAGCTGGGTCAGGCCCGCATCTCCCCAGAAGAGATAGGCAAAGAGGATATTAATGAAGAGGAAAGAGAAGGCAACCGGAACGCCTAAAAAGAAGAGACCTATGAGTGACGAAAGAATGATAATGAATAGGGTCAGCCAATCCATCAGAACCTCAAAAGCTGAATGTCAAATGTCAAAATCCAAAGTTCAATTGAAATCTAAATTCCAAAAAACCAAAAGATTTTGACATTAAGTCATTTGTCATTGAGTTGACATTTGAACTTTGGCATTTGGATTTCTTAATGCCTTAACAGTTTCCATCCTTTGATCAGAACTTCTAAGAAAAGCGGAATGCTTCCGATGGGAATGATCATAATGATGAGAGCAATGGGGGTCTCCAGAATCGTCGGATTGAATACCCCTCTTCTGTGATGATCATAAGTGGCATAGAAACCATAATAGATGAGGACAGCGGAGACAATGGCAATCAGAAGATAGCTGAAGACCATCAACCCCTTCTTCCCCCTTCCTTTCGCCTGACCGGTAAACACATCCACGACCACATGCCCATCCTCTTTGAAGACCCAGGCCGTTCCAAGAAAGGTGATGTATAGGAGGAATATCTCTGTGACCTCTGTGCCCCACAGAAGGGGAGCATTAAAGAAATACCTCAAAGCAAGATCGATGCAGACAATGACCACCAGAGCGGCCATCATGAGGGAGGCGATAAAGACAAAGATTTTACAGATGACTGACACGATATTTTCAAGGTTTTCAAAAAAACGATCCATGCCCTGTAACCACCTAAACCTGGGGGGATGTATCAAACATCCCCCCACTTTACAAACCCATGCTATAATAGTTTTAAACTTTGAATACAGTCCCCCCTCTTTCTAATACCCCATCAGCTTCTTGATTACTTTCACCTCTTCAGGCACCTTCTTTTCCAGGTCATCCAGGAATGAATAATTGGCCGAATCGATATACTTTTTAGTATCCTCAGGGGAGAATTTAATCCTTTGCAAGCCCATCTTTTCCATCTCTTTCTTCTCTTTCTCTATCTCCCTCTCAAAATAGGCTTTCATCTCCGGTTCATATTTGACAGTGATCTCCGTGAGCTTATCCTGAGCAGCCTTGGGCAACTTGTTCCAGGTATCGAGGTTCATCACAAAAAAAGTGTTCTGTCTCGTATAGAAAGGAATATCAATGACATACTTGGAGAATTCGAGCCATCCCAATTCCCGGGGGCCGATGGTGGACCATCCGAACCCATCCACCACGCCTCGCTGGAGTGCGGTATAGGTTTCACCAAAAGCCACGGTGACAGGAACCATGCCCAGTTTTAGCATCATCTTGTCATATTTGGCCGCCGTTCTCATCTTCAGCCCTTTGAGATCTTCAATCCCTTTCACCGGCTTCTTCACATAGAGGAGGAAGGGATCATATAACCAGGTTCCAAGGATCATCATATTGATCTTCTTATGCCTTTCGACAAAGTAATCCCAGATCCCGCCTTTCTCTCTCTCCTTTGCAAAATCATATTTCGAAAGGGAGATCGCATCCGCCTCAGGAAGCTGGCCCATATAGTAAGCCGCTGGTATAAAGCCAATCTGCAGAATCCCTTTTCTGATGGCTTCGGGTTGTTCAAAGGGTGGAGTGACCTCCGGTCCGCCAACCCATGTAATCTTTAATACATCCTTTAATTCAGCATTGACTCTGTCGATCCACACGGGAATCATAGCACAGAGGCTGTGATTCTTTGGCAGAAAGGATACACCCTTCAGTTCCATCACCTGGGCTAAAACAACTGGAGCATGGAAAAAGCTTAGGATTACGAAAACTAATAAAAGAGTAACAACCTTTTTCATCATTCCCTCCTTTTCAATCATCCCCCTCCCCATGGAATGGGTTTTTTTCTGTTGTAGCGATGACAAACTCCTTTGCCGTTATCCAGCGAAGACCTTTTCCACCTCCCTTCTCCCTTGCTTTCTAAAAACAATCCGGTATACTGTATCCAAAAAGGTGCCCCATCATATGTCATTCGGAATGGGTTGTCAAGCCTTTTCCCTTACGGGCACCGAATTCAAATTACCAACGGAAGGATTTCAACAATGATGATGAATCCGTCACATGGGAAATCTGCTTCCCCTTCCTCCCTCATTATCTGGTCTGCCATGATCAGTGTCTATATTGTCTGGGGTTCCACCTATCTGGCGATTCGCTATGCTGTTCAGACGATGCCTCCCTTCCTCATGGCCGGCGTCCGTTTTCTCGTCGCAGGCTCTCTCCTTTACCTGATCAGAAGGATTTGCGGAGATCCACGGCCATCATGGAAAGAATGGCGGTCTGCGTCAGTGATCGGCATCTTTTTATTAGTTGGCGGCAACGGAGGGGTCGTCTGGGCTGAGCAGTGGGTGGCCTCAGGGGTCGCTGCCCTGCTGGTAGGGACAGCCCCGCTCTGGATGATCCTCATTGATATGCTCCATCCGGCCGGGCGAAGGCCTGGCCGGTGGGCTACTCTGGGGGTGGGGATGGGTTTTATCGGCATCGTCATATTGATCGATCCTCTTCAATCTATAAGCCCCGAAGAGACCATCGATCTGACAGGAGCCGGGGTCCTGGTTTTTGCCTCCCTCTTATGGTCCATCGGGTCTCTCTATAGCCGCCAGGCCAAACTTCCACACTCCCCTCTGCTTGGAACGGGAATGGAGATGCTGGCCGGAGGGCTGGGGTTGATCCTCCTGGGAATTCTGACCGGGGAATCAGGACGAATCAATTTGATTTCGATCTCCAGGTCATCCTGGTTAGGATGGCTTTATCTGGTGGTGTTCGGGTCATGGATCGGATTCACCGCTTATACCTGGCTGCTCCGCTCCGCCCCGACCCCGCTCGTCTCCACCTATGCCTATGTCAATCCAATTGTCGCCGTTTTACTCGGTTATTTCCTGGCTGAGGAGATTCTCACTTTCCGCATCTTCATCGCCGCATCGATGGTGGTAGGATCCGTTGCCCTCATTTCCATTACCCAGCAAGGATTCCTCAGCTCAAAAAGAAGGAGAAGAAAAAATGGAGAATAAGATTCTTAAAGACCTCTGTTTTGCTCCGGAGAGAGGAGGACTCTTTTATAAAGAGGCCCGTTATCTCCTGATCAGGCCGGAGGTTTTGGTCACATTTCAGAAAGAGATTGAAAAAGAATTGGGAGAGAAGGCTGACCGGATTCTCTTTCAAAGTGGATTTCAAGGAGGAAGTCTTTCCTCAAAAAAATACCGGGAAGTATTTCATTTTTCCGATGAGGAGATGGTCCGGTTCATGATTGAGATGGGCCCTCAGATCGGATGGGGAAGGTTTGAATTGGAGGGATTCGATCCTGTTAAAAAGGAACTCTCCGTTAAGGTCTATCACTCCCCTTTTGCGGAAGCCTATGGATCCTCAACCACTCCTGTCTGCCATTTCATTTGTGGCGTCCTGAGCGGGATGGCCGGGGTCGTCTTCAATCAGGAAAGCAAGGCAGATGAAATTCTCTGTCTTGCGAAAGGAGACTCGTTTTGTAAGTTCCAACTCAGGTAATCCTTTTTGCTTGACGGATCATCTGATTTTTTATACGATGGGTTCCAGTTACCGAGGGAGGATCAAATGGGAAGAAGTTTCATGCCGAAAATCCGCACAGAAAGAGAACTCAAGCGGATTCAGCTGGAGGGGCTTCAGAGGACGGCCAACCATATTTATAAGAATTCTGAATTTTATCAAAAACGTTTTGATGAAGCAGGAGTTAAACCGAAACAGATGAAGTCCCTGAAGGACATTTCCAAGCTCCCCTTAATGACGGCTCAGGATCTTCAGGAGGGATATCCCTTTCCATTAAAATCGGTCCCTTTTGAAAAGATTGTACGGATTCACGCCTCTTCAGGAACAACCGGTAAGCGGAAAATCCTCTCCTACACTCAAAAAGATATTAACGACTGGGCCAATATGTTTGCCCGCTGTTATGAGATGGCAGGCCTAACGACGAAAGACCGGGTCCAGATTGCTGTGGGTTACGGTGTCTGGACGGCCGGTGTCGGATTTCAACTGGGCTGTGAACGATTAGGCGCCCTGGCCATCCCCATTGGCCCTGGGAATATTGATATGCAATGCCAGTTCCTCGAGGACTTCCAATCGACTGTCCTTTGTGCAACAGCCTCGATGGCTCTCCTCATGGGAGAAGAGATCGAGAAGAGAGGGCTCAAAGGCAGGATCGGTTTAAAAAAAGTGATCATGGGCTCGGAGCGTTCAAGCGAAGCCATGAGAATGAGGATGAAGGATCTTTTGGGTGTGGACGACGTCTTCGACATCACCGGCCTCACCGAGCTCTACGGTCCGGGAACCGGCATTGACTGTATCCATCATGAAGGGATTCATTATTGGGCTGATTATTATATCCTCGAACTCCTCAACCCTGAAACCCTCGAGCCGGTTCAACCCGGAGAAACCGGCGAGATGGTGGTCACGACCCTGAGGAAGGAGGCTGCCCCCCTGGTCCGTTACCGCACCCGGGACCTCACCCGGCTCATCCCTAAACGGTGCTCTTGCGGCTCTATCCTTCCGATGCATGACCGCCTCCTGGGGAGATCGGATGACATGTTCATTATCCGGGCAGTCAATATCTATCCCGGTCAGATCGATTATATCCTTTCAAACTCAAAAGGCGCGGGGAGCGAATATCAGATTCATCTCGACCGCAAAGAGGACGGCAAAGACTACATGACGGTTAAAGTGGAGAGAGCCGAAGGAAGGAATAAGGAGGGGGACACGATCCTGATGAACACGATCGAGGAGGAGATCAAAAAACAGATTCTGGTGAGCGGGAAGGTGGAGATTGTCGATTACGGTTCGCTTCCGAGGTCGGAACGGAAGAGCAAACGCGTCTTCGATAACCGGGGAATATGATCTTTTTACAAAGGAGGTGATGGAACTTAAAAAAGCTTGACGAGAGACAGGAATATTGTATACAGTATACCGCGAATAACCGAATAAAGGAGGGTTAGAAAAAATGAAGGAAAAAGGGTTATGCATCATCATCATGGCGGCATTTTTGTTGGGGATGATCTTCATCTCCATCCCTGCGCAGGCGCAGATCAAACTGACTTACGCAAATTTCCCCCCTGCCCCCACCTTCCCCTGTGTCCAAATGGAGGAGTGGAAAAAGGAAGTGGAAAAGAGGACCGGTGGAAAAGTGGCGGTGCAAACCTTTCCGGGCAGCACTCTTCTTAACCCAAGGAATATGTTCGAAGGGGTCATTTCAGGGACAGCGGATATCGGATGCCTTGCGATGAGTTACCAACCGGGTCGTTTCCCCGTTTCAGAGGCCGTCGACCAACCCGTTGGATTTTCGAGCGCCAAGGCAGCCAGCCTCGCTCTTTATGATCTCATCGAAAAATATAATCCCAAAGAATTTGAAAAGGTCAAGATTATTACTTTATTTACCTGCCCGCCTGCCAATCTCATGACCAAGACTTCTGTCAAATCCCTGAAAGATTTAAAAGGAATGGAATTGAGAGTCCCGGGGACAGCCGCAGATATTATTAAAAATCTCGGCGGAATTCCGATCGCTATGCCGCAATCGGATACACCCGAGGCGCTCCAGAAAGGTGTGGTGAAGGGACACGTCTCATCCATGGAAGTCTTGAAAGATTTCAATTATGCGGCTTACACCGCCAACACCACCATGACGAACCTCTGGGTCGTGACCTTTTCGGTGGTGATGAATAAAGAAAAATGGGACTCCCTGCCGGCCGATGTGAAAAAAGTGATTGATGATATGAGAAAAGAATGGGCTCTCTGGACAGGAAACTATGTGGATAATCATGTGTTAGAGGCGCTGAAATGGTCGAAAGAGAAATACAATCTCCAGATGTTTGAACTCCCGGCGGCAGAAAAAGCAGAGATCCCAAAGCTCCTGAAACCCCTCATTGACAAGTATGTTGAAAGGGCCACGGCAGCAGGGTTACCCGGGGAACAAATTATTAAAGATGTCTACGCATTGAAAGAAAAATACGAAAAACAATACAAATAATGATGCAGGTGATAAGGTGCCTGGAAATTTTTTTCAGGCGCCTTTTTTTCTGATTTTTCCGGGTTTTTATAGGTCCTGTCTTTATCCCTCCCCTTTACTAAAGGGGAGATAAGGAGGGGTTATGGGTTGCCTTCATCGTCGGACAGTAAGAATCTAAAATATATAAGGAGCAATGCTGTGCTGACGAAAATATTTCATAACTCCCCTAACCCCCCTCTATTCCCCCCTTAAACTAAGGGGGGAATAGAGGGGGGTTACAAGAGGGGGATATACCCACACAAAAGCCGAAAGAACTTTTTCTCTTAGTAAGCGGAGAAGGGGATGAATTATCTTGAAAAGATCAATCTCTTTTTAAATAGAATCCTTTTAGTATTGGGCAGCGCAGCCGTCCTCCTCCTGATGTCAGTGGCGACCGTCAATGTGGTTTTAAGATACCCTTTTAAAGTGCCCTGGCGGGGCGCCTATGAAGTCGTGGGCTTCTTGGGAGCGATCGTCATTGCTTTCGCCCTGGGATTTACCCAGAAAAGAAAAGACCATATCGTGGTCGATATCTTAACGGAAAAGTTTCCCAAAAAGGTTAACAGGATATTAGATGGAATAAGTTACTTCATCACAACCATATTCTTTGCCATCGTCTCCTGGCAGGTATTCGTCTGGGGCTTAAAGATTATGAAGTCTGGAGAGGTCTCCGAGACATTAAAAATGGTCTTCCACCCCGTCATCTTCTGTGTCTCTTTTGGGTTCACAATCTTCTCCTTTACCCTGCTGGTTGATTTCCTAAATATCTTTAAGAGCAAGGAGAAACAAACTTAATGGACGGACCGATTGTTGGGGTTTATGGAATTATTTTCATGTTCATTGTCCTATTCTTGCTCAGGATACCTGTGGGTTTTACGATGGCCCTGGTGGGGTTTTTAGGAGTGACTTATGTGACCGGTCTAAAAGCAGCCCTCGGACTGATCGGCACCGACATGTGGAATATTTTTTCGAATTATGGCCTGACGGTCATCCCCATGTTCATTCTGGTGGGAGAATTTGCTCATTACGGAGGATATAATAATACGCTGTATTTTACAACCTACAAATGGTTTGGCCATTATAAAGGGGGGTTAGCGATCACCACGATCATGGCCTGCGCAGCCTTCTCAGCCATCAGCGGTTCGAACACGGCAACGGCTGCCACCATGAGTTCAGTGGCCCTGCCAGAAATGAAAAAATATAACTACCATCCAATGCTCAGCGCAGGGTCTGTCGTTGCTGGTTCTACGCTCGGGGTCATGATACCTCCGAGTATCGTGCTTGTTGTTTATGCAATCTACACAGGCCAATCCATTGGTAAACTATTTTTTGGTAATGTCATACCCAGCGCCATACTCACCATCTTAATCGCAGCTACTGTCGTCTATATCTGTTATCGACACCCGGATTGGGGTCCAAAAGGGCCCAAAAGCACATGGAAAGAAAGGTGGGGAGCCCTTCCCGAAGCCTTGGACATCCTCATCCTCTTTGCCATCATCATGGTTGCTCTTTTTACCGGCGTGGTAACAGCGACAGAGGCAGCCGCTGCAAGCAGCGCGATCGGCCTGATCATTTGCCTCCTGAGAAAGAAACTGACGTGGAAAGGATTCAAATCTTCATGCATCGATACCTTGCGTATTTCATGCCTGGTATTCATGATCGTGGCGGGCGCAACCATCTTTGGGCGCTTCCTGGCTGTTACCAGATTACCCTTTGAGGCGGCAGAATGGATCAGCGCCCTTGCCTTGCCCAACTGGATGTTATTATGGGCCATTTTGCTCTGCTATATGGTCGGTGGAATTGTGATGGATGCCCTGGCCTTTCTACTCATTTCCCTGCCTATTTTCTATCCCATTGTCGTAAAATTAGGCTATGACCCCATCTGGTATGGACAGGTCATTACCATCACCACGACCATGGGCGCGATTATGCCGCCCATTGGAATCTGTTGTTATGTGGTGGCCGGAATGGCCAAGGATATTCCCATTGGCACTGTTTTTAAAGGCGGTTTATATTACATCCCTTCATATATCATCGCTAACATCCTCCTGATGTTGTCCCCATATTGGACTGTTTTAGTGTTATCAAATCTTGTCAGATAAAAAATGGTTCATGAGAGGCTTCTATGAAAAAGTTTGAATACCTCAAACCCCATACTCTCGATGAGGCGCTCATCCTTCTCGATCAATACGGAGGCAGAGCCCGGCTCATTGCAGGAGGAACCGATGTCATCGTCATGATCAAGCAGAAGGAGATCTCCCCCGATGTCCTCATCTCTTTGCAGGAGATTCCGGATCTGGACCGGATCAATTACAATGGATCCTTGAGTATGGGGCCCATGGTCACTCACCGGGCCATTGAGAAGTCCGAGATCATCCGAAAGAATTTCTCTGCCCTGACCGATGCGGTGGATGTCCTTGGCTCTGTCCAGATCCGTAATGTGGCGACGATTGGAGGAAATATCAGCACGGCGGCCCCTTCTGCCGATACTGCTGCACCCCTTCTTGCTCTGGGCGCACGGGTGAAGCTGAAGAGCATGAAGACTGAAAGGACCATTCCCATCGAACAATTTTTTACCGGACCCGGCGAAACGGTTTTGCAGAAGGACGACATCCTGACAGAGATCATCATTCCCAAACCCCTTCCAAACACAGGCTCCGCTTACTGGAAACACCAGCGAAGGGGGGCTCTGGACCTTCCCATCCTCGGTGTCGCTGTCCTTCTCTCCCTTGATAAGGCGACCGTGACCTGCTCAGATCTTCTCTGCACCGCCTCCCCTATCTCAACCGTTCTCCATTCCCTTGAGGGAGATGAGGTGTTCTGTAAAGAGGTCAGAATCGCTCTGGGAGTGGCCGCTCCTACGCCGATGAGGGCAATCGATGCTGAAAAACTTTTAAGAAGCAAGAAAATAAGCGATGAACTTTTAGAGGAAGTCGCTGAAACCGCCGCTAAAGAGGCCCAGCCTCGGGACTCCATCCGGGGCGAGGCCTGGTACCGTAGAGATATGATCAAGGTCCTTGTGAAGCGCATGGCAATGAAATCCATAGAGAGAGTGCTGAAACCGGAAGAAACGGTGTTTCCAGTGAGGTTGTGGTAGGGGATCCGTATAACCCCCTCTCCCTTGACGGGAGAGGGTTTGGGTGAGGGTGAATCATTGTACCCCCTCCCCTTCATCCCCTCCCGCCAGGGGAGGGGAAAATTCTAAGTGGGAGATTTAACCATGAAACAAACCATCAACTTTATCTTAAACGGAGAACCCGTATCGGTGGAAGTCGAACCTCATCTCACCCTATTGCAAGTCCTGAGGGATAAACTCGAACTCACCGGGACAAAAGAAGGGTGCGGTATGGGGGAGTGCGGCGCCTGTACCGTCCTCCTCAATGGGAAGACAGTCAATTCCTGTATCTTTCCCGCACTCGAAGCCGACGGGAAAAGTGTTATGACGATCGAAGGCCTCACTGATGGACAGGGACACCTCCATCCCATCCAGAAGGCTTTCATTGAATATGGGGCCATCCAGTGCGGCTTCTGTACACCCGGGATGGTCCTTTCTGCAAAAGCCCTTCTGGATGAGAACACGAAACCTACGGAGGAAGAGATTCGCCACGGAATTGCCGGAAACTTATGCCGCTGCACCGGCTATCTCCAGATCATCGAGGCGATTAAAGCAGTAAGCGGACAATAATAGGTTTATTGAGTTCTGTGAGTTTGTTGGGTTTGTTGAGTTTTTAGATTTATTTAAATCAATGAAACAACGCAACAAACTGAGCAAACCCAATAAACACAATGAACAAGTTGGAGGGAGGTTTTATGCAAGATTTTATCAACATCGGAAAACGAATTCCCAAGATGGATGCAGAGGAGAAGGTCACCGGCAAGGCGGTCTATATCCCCGACCTCAAGGTTCCCGGAATGCTCTATGGAAAGATCCTCTACAGCCCCCATGCCCATGCAAGAATATTAAGGATCGATACCTCCGAAGCGGAGAGGCTCCCGGGGGTGAGGGCCGTTTTAACGGGCTATAACACGCCTCCCATTAAATTCGGATTCTATAAGGACAATCCCCCGCTTAAAGCCAACAAGGTCCGATCCTTTCGTGATGAGGTTGCTGCGCTGGCGGCGATCGATCCGGATATCGCTGAGGAAGCCATCAACCTCATCAGGGTTGAATATGAAATTCTTCCAGCAATATTTGATCCCGAGGAGGCCATGAAGGAAGGGGCGCCTCTCATCCATGAAGAGCATTTGGGCGGAAAAGAGAAGAAACCGACCAATGTGCTCAACCTCCCCTGGAGATTGATTGCGGGAGATGTAGATGAGGCGCGAAAAAATTCAGCCTATGTAGCGGAAGACCGGTTCAAAGTGACCTGGGTTGCCCACTGTTGTCTTGGAACGAGCGGATGCGTAGCCCAGTTTGACATGAAGAGTAACCTCACAATGTACAGCAATACCCAAATCCCTTCCCTGGCGCAGAAAGACTATCTCGACGCTCTCTCCGCCATGGGATTGCAGGGGAAAAAAGTCCGGGTCATCAAAGCGATGATCGGCGGAGGGTTCGGAAGCAAGCTCGACACTTACGCCTATGAATATATAGCCATCCTTTTAGCCCATAAGACCCGCAAACCCGTCAAGATCATCTTCACCCGTGAAGAGGAGTTCTTTGCCACCTCACCCAGACAACCCGCCATCATCGATATTGCTCAGGGTTGCACCAAGGATGGTAAAATGACTTTTCGTGATATCCGGATGACCCTCGACAACGGCGCCTATACTTCCTGGGGGGCCACCACGCCTTCGGTCATGATGATGCCCATCTCTTCGCTCTACAAAGTCCCCAATGTTCGTTATGTGGCTAAATGTGTTTACACCAATAACACTTATTCGCAAGCGATGAGAGGTTATGGAAATCCTCAGGCCACCTTTGCCATTGATTCACAGATCGATATCCTGGCGGAGATGGCGGGAATCGATCCCCTTGACTTCAGATTGAGAAATGCCAATACGCCCGGAGAAGTCACGCCTCAGAATTTTAAGATCAACACCTGCGGCCTCAGGGAATGCATCGATGTTGTGGCTCAAAGGTTGGACTGGCGTCAGAATCGGGGAAGAAGAGATGGAAGAGGATTCGGGATGGCCTCGATGATCCATGTGGGCGGTGGCGCCCGGGTATACAAATCGGATGGCTGCGGCACCATTATCAAGATCGATGACTTTGGAACCGTCAATGTCATTACCGGAGCAACCGATATGGGACAGGGAGCGGAAACGGTGATCGCCCAGATCGTTGCCGAGGAGATGGGGGTGAGGGTTGAGGATGTGGTCGTCACCCATACCGACACGGACATCTGTCCCTGGGATGTGGGAGCCCATGCCAGCCGGACTACCTTTGTGGCAGGAAATTCAGCCAGAGGCGCCGCAAAGAAAGTGAAGGAACAGCTTCTCGAGGTGGCGGCCAAATCCCTCGGCGAGAGTCCTGAAAACCTGGACATCCGTGATCGGATCGTGTTCTCAAAGAATGATCCGGAGAAGAAATCGCCTTTAGGGAAAATATTGAGGGCGACCCACTATGCTGCAGGCGGGAAAATGGTGATGGCTGAGTATTTCTATGACCCTCCCAATGAAAATCTGGATAAAGAATTCAAAGGAAATCTTTCAGTAACCTATGCCTACGGAACACATGGTGTTGAGGTTGAGGTGGACAAAGAGACAGGTCAGGTCAAGATCCTCAAATATATTGCTGCCCATGATGTGGGCAGGGCGATCAACCCCATGCTTCTTGAAGGCCAGGTTTATGGGGGAGCAACGATGGGGATCGGTTATGCCCTGACCGAGAGGCTCATCCTGCAAAACGGAAAGGTGATGAATCCAAACTTCCTCGACTATAAAATGTTGACCGCCAAAGATGTCCCCAATATCGAGACCATTGAAATCGAAACGGATGATCCATCCGGACCTTTCGGCGCCAAGGGCATTGGGGAGCCAGGACTGGTCCCCACCGCCCCTGCCATCGCCAATGCCATCTACGATGCAGTAGGGGTCAGGATCAAAGAACTTCCCATCACTCCGGAGAAGGTCCTTGCGGCGCTTAAAGAAAAAACCAATCTCAAATAATGGAATGCTAAGGCCAAGGTCAAGGTCAAGGTTAAGGTTAAGGGAGTCTAAATAGAGTCTGTTTATAAATTCAGCATTTATGGACAAACACTAAATAAACCTAAATCTCGGCCTGACGGTATTTCATTCATCATTCCAATATTCCAGTGTTCCAATATTCCATTCTTCATCCTTTGTCCATAATTGTCACTTTTTATGTAGTTTTGTCATAAATCATCCACTTTTATGGCTTAAAATCATTTTCCCCTCTACCATTCATCAGCTATCTTAACATCTAAATATCTTAAAAATAACAGCCATATAGGAGAATAACCTGCATTTATTATGAAAATTTGGAGCTTTTTGGAACAAAACTTGCTCAAACTAATCCATTTAGCAAGGTTTTTATCCTAAACAACCCTTTTCGCAAGGCGCAAAAGAGGACAATATATGTGGGATATTATCTTAGAAATAATTCGTGCTCTCCCCACAGGGGCGATCTTTACCTATCTTTTATTAATTAAAAAAAGAGGAAAAATAGGGAATCAGGATGGTTGGCGGTATGTCTTAGGTGGTTTTGCTTTAATCTTTTTGGGAACCCTTATCGATATTACCGATAATTTCCCCAGTCTAAATAGTTTCATCATCATTGGCAACACAGAATATGAAGCTTTTTTAGAAAAGGTCCTTGGATATCTTTTGGGCTTCTTCTTACTCTTCATCGGTTTCTTGAAATGGATGCCTACCATGATCGCCCTCAAGGAAACCCAAAAGAGGTTTCAGGAGTCTTATAATGACCTGGAATTAAAAGTCGAGGAACGCACCTCAAACCTGATGGCCACGGCTCAAATGCTCCAGAGAGAGATTACAGAACGCAAACAAGCGGATGAAGCGCTTCGGGAGAGTGAGGAAGGCTACCGAAGTCTTATCGAAAGCGCAAGCGATGCCATCTTTACCCTCTCCTCAACAGGAACGATTGCCTCCCTGAATCCGGCATTCGAAAAGATCACAGGTTGGTCCTGTGCGGAGTGGATCGACAAACCCTTTGCCGGCATTCTTCACCCTAATGATTTGCTGAAAGGATTAGACCTTTTTCAATGGGCCTTGCGAGGAGAAATTCCCCCCATCTTTGAACTGCGTGTGCGTTTAAAATCGGGAGAGTATGGGATAGGAGAATTTAAAATGACCCCGCAGCTTTATCGCGGGATGTTGAAGGGTTTTACAGGAATTGTCCGCGATATCACCGAGCGCAAACAGGCTGAGAGGGCCTTAAAAGAATCGAAGGAAACACTGGGGATGATCCTCGACGGGATCAACGCCGATATTTATATTGCGGACATGGAGACCTATGAAATTCTATTTATGAACAAACATATAAGAGAGAGCTTTGGTGATGATCTTATTGGAAAAATCTGCTGGCAGGCCTTCCGGGGGAGTTCGGGACCATGTCCCCATTGCACTAATCCCTTATTGCTTGATTCAGATGGAAATCCCGCCCGGGTTCATGTCTGGGAAGGAAGCAATCCAATTACAGAGCGATACTATCTCAATTATGATCGAGCGATCCGATGGATCGATGGCCGTTATGTTCGATTGCAGATAGCCACAGACATCACTGAGCGCAAACGATCGGAGGAGTTACTTCAAGCCTCAGAGAATAATTACCGGGCAATTTTCGATACGGCAAACGATGCAATTTTCATTCACGATATTGAGACCGGCGAAATCCTCGATGTAAACAGAAAGATGTGTGAAATGTATGGCTATACCGGTGAAGAGGCCCGGCGGATCAATGTGGAGGTCTTGAGCTCAGGCACGCCTCCGTACACTCAGGAGAATGCGCTCCGATGGATCAAGAAAGCGGTGGAAGGTTACCCCCAGCTTTTCGAATGGATGGCCAAAGATAAGGCTGACCGGTTGTTCTGGGTTGAGGTAAATCTTAAACGTGTAACGATTGGAGGAGAGGATCGGCTATTAGCGATTGTGCGTGACATCACCGAGCGAAAGAAAGTCGAAGAAGCACTGACCCAGAGTGAAGAGCGATACCGGACCCTGGTCGAGGAGAGTTTTGATGGAATTTTTATTCAAAAGGGGTTTAAGATCATCTTTGCCAATCGTCGCCTGTATGAGATGCTTGGTTATGGCGAAGGCGAATTGGAAGGTCTTGATCACTGGCTCGTCTATCATCCTGACTATCAGGGTCGCACGCGGGAAAGGGCGCAGGCGCGTATGCGAGGAGAGTCCGTCCCACATGCCTATGAGGTGAAATTCCTTCGGAAAGATGGCTCGTCATTTTGGGGAGAGATCCATGCCAAAGTCATTAGTTTTTTAGGAGAACCCGGAATCCAGGTCTGGGCCAGGGATATTAGCGAGCGTAAGCGGACAGAGGAAGCCTTACGAGAATCAGAGGAGCGATATCGTAACATTCTTAGTAAGATCGAAGATGGTTATTATGAAGTAGATATTGCTGGAAATTTTACTTTTTTTAATGACTCTTTGTGCAAAATATTCGGATATCCGAAAGAAGAAATGATGGGGATGAATAACAGAGTTTATATGGATAAAGAAACTGCACGAAGAGTTTATCAGGCTTATAATCGGGTATACACCACGGATGAACCTCTCAAGGCATTTGGTTATAAGATTACAAGAAAGGATGGCACAGAGAGATTTCTCGAAAGCCATGTTTCTTTACTAAAAAACGAAAACGGTGAGCGGATCGGGTTTCGGGGTATTGCACGCGATATGACCGAGCGCAAGCAGGCAGAGGAGGCGTTGGGGGAAAGTGAGGAGAAATTCCGTGCTATGACAGCCACGGCAGCCGATGCCATTACAATGATGGATAATCAAGGATGCATTACCTATTGGAACCCTGCCGCGGAAAGAATGTTCGGTTATGCGCCACAGGAAGTTATAGAAAAAGAATTACATCTGATTCTCGCTCCCAAAAGATATCATGAAGTTTACAAGAAAGGATTCGAAAAATTTAGGACAACAGGCCTGGGAATTGCTATTAACAATACCCTTGAGTTTATAGCGGTTAGGAAAGATGGGACGGAATTCCCGATGGAGGTTTCCACTTCAGCTTTCAAGTTAAAAGGACAGTGGCATGCTGTAGGGATCATCCGCGACACCACCGAGCGGAAGTGTGCAGAGGAGGCATTGCGGGAGAGCAAGACAAATCTTGTGGGTATCCTTGAGTCAACCGCTGATGGAATCCTAGCCGTTGACAACCAGGGCAAAGTTATCACAAGCAATTCTCGTTTTGCCCAATTGTGGCGTATCCCGCAGGAAATATTGGAACAATGCGATGATGATGCTTTATTAGCATTTGTACTTGATCAGTTGGTAGACCCGGAGGCTTTTCTCGCCAAGGTCCGAGCGCTCTACGATTCTGATAAGGAAGACAATGACGTTGTCTTATTCAAAGATGGCCGTGTTTTCGAGCGATATTCCCGTCCCTTGATCTTGGAAGGCCCAATGATGGGTAGGGTATGGTCATTCCGTGACATCACCGAGCGCAAGCAGGCAGAGGAAGCGTTACGAAGGAGCGAGGAGTCGTCCAGGAAGTTGGCCAGAGAGAATGCCGCAATGGCAGAAATTGGGCGAATCATCAGCTCAACATTAAACATCGATGAGGTGTATGAGCGCTTCACCGAAGAGGTGCGTAAACTCATTCCTTTCGACAGGATTATGATCAATATCATCAACCCCGATAAAAAAACTGTTACTTTCGCCTATATAACAGGAATTAATATAGCAGGCCGCCAGATAGGGGATGTTGTCCCTTTAGCAGCCGGCACAGCTACTGAAGGAGTCATGCGAACACGTTCAAGCCTGCTCGTTCAAACGGAGAATATAGAAGAGGTGGCAAGGCGCTTTCCAGGACTTTTGCCCTCTTTTCAGGCTGGACTTCGATCGATGATATTTGTTCCTTTAATCTCGAAAGATCAATTTATAGGAACCCTGTCTTTGCGATCCACCAAACCGGGCGCTTACACCGATCAGGATTTAAGGCTTGCTGAGAGTATCGGGGTCCAGATTGCCGGTGCCATTGCCAATGCACAGCTTTTCACCGAGCGCAAGCAAGCAGAGGAGGCGTTACGAAGGAGCGAGGAGTCGTCAAGGGAGTTAGCGAAAGAGAATGCGATCATGGCGGAGATCGGCCGGATTATCAATTCGACGCTGAATATCGACGAGGTGTACGAACGATTTAGGCAAGAAGTTAATAAACTCATCCCCTTCGACAGGATCGCTATCAATAGCCTGGATCCGAAAATAAATACAGCCACTGTAGCCTATGTGAGTGGCGTGGATATTCCGGATGCAAGAAAGGGAAACGTCCTTCCCTTGCCCGGATCAGCAAACGAAGAAATCCTTTGCACCCGATCAAGCCTTCTCCTACAGGTTGAGGATATGGACGACTTCCAACACCGTTTTCCGGGCTTGCTTACCACCTATCAGGCCGGGCTTCGATCGATGATGTCGGTTCCTCTGTTCTCAAAAGATCAGATAATAGGCGTTCTTCACATACGATCATTTAATCCCAATGCCTATTCAGAAAGGGATTTGAGGCTTGCAGAGAGAGTCGGTCACCAGATCGCAGGCGCTATTGCTAACGCCCAATTGTTTAAAGAGCTTCTGCAAGCAGAAGAGGATAAAATTGCCATTCAGGAGCAGCTTCGGCAGTCACAGAAGATGGAGGCCATCGGAGGGCTGGCTGGGGGCATTGCCCATGATTTTAACAACCTCCTCACCGTCATCAAGGGTTATGCAGAACTTTCCTGCCTTGGATTAGATACAAGCGATCCATTACGGGAGAATATCGAAGAAATTTTGAAGGCGTCGGAACGCGCCGCCAATCTCACACGCCAGCTTCTGGCCTTCAGCCGCCGCCAGATTCTCGACTTCAAGGTCATCAATCTCAATACCCTCCTGAAAGACCTCGACAAGATGCTTCACCGTATTCTGGGTGAGGACATTGATCTGGTCTATCACCTTGCAGAAGACATCGGAAAGGTGAAAACCGATCCGGGTCAGATCGAGCAGGTCATTCTAAACTTAGCAGTCAATGCAAGAGATGCTATGCCATCCGGGGGAAAACTGACCATTGAAACATTAAATGTAGAACTGGATGAGGCTTATGCTCGAACCCATATGGAAATATCACCCGGCCATTATGCCATGCTTTCGGTGAGCGATAGTGGCGCCGGAATGCCCCCCAAGGTCAGAGAACGGATCTTTGAGCCATTCTTCACCACCAAAGAGAAAGGGAGAGGAACAGGATTGGGGTTATCGACTGTCTACGGGATTGTGAAGCAGAGCAGTGGAAATATAAATGTCTACAGTGAACCAGGTCTTGGAACGACATTCAAAATCTACCTCCCGAGAGTGGAAGAGGAAGAAGATAATCTGCAACGGAAAGACCTCGGCATTTCCGTTTCCACAGGAAACGAAACCATCCTCCTTACAGAAGATGAGCAATCGGTCCGTGAGCTGGCGGCTCGAATTCTGCGCAACAGGGGATATCAGGTATATGAAGCCCCTGATGGAAGAGAAGCCTTAGCCATTGCCCAAAGACATCCAGAGAGAAAAATTCATCTTTTGCTTACCGATGTGGTGATGCCCGGAATGAGCGGTAAGGAGTTGGCAGATCGTTTAAAACTTTCAATGCCTGATATCAAGGTTCTCTTTATCTCGGGCTATACGGATAACGCCATTGTGCACCATGGGGTGCTAGATAAAGGAATAAACTTCATACAAAAACCCTTCTCCCCTGACTCTCTGGCAAGGAAAGTGCGTGAGGTGCTGGACCGGTAATCATAGCGGAGTTCGGAATGCGGATTGCGGAATTAATATTCTGAATTCGGAGTGCGGAATTCGGAATACGGTAAGAGATGCGGAGATGGGGGGATGGGTGATGGGGAAATAGGGAGATAAGGAGTTGTGGGGATGAGGAATTGAAAAAGAACAGTTCGGAGTCATTAATTGCGGAATTCGGATTTCGGATTTCGGAATTCGGAATAAAATTAAATCTATTCAATGACATTTAAGGATGAATATGGAAAAGAAGGATCTTAAAGAAAGAACAAAAAAGTTTGCTTTGAAAGTTATTAAAGTTGTTGAAATGCTGCCCAGGGGTAGGATAGCAGATATCCTTGGGAGACAACTGTTACGTTCAGGTACCTCTGTAGGGGCTAATTATCGGTCTGCTTGTAGAGCAAGATCAACAGCAGATTTTATTTCTAAGATGGGTGTTGTTGAAGAGGAAGCGGATGAGACAATCTATTGGATGGAACTTCTTATTGAGGCTGGTCTGGTTCGCAAGGATGATTTAATTTCCCTTTTAGATGAAGCAAATCAAATTTTGGCTATAACCATTTCTTCAATTAAAACTGCACGGAAAAGTAAAAAATGAATAAGCATTCCGAAATAGGATGCTCCAAACTAATAACTATGAGGTGAAGGAAAAATGAATAAACATTCCGCAATCCGCATTCCGCAATCCGCATTCCAAACGAGGGAAATCCTGACCCCGCGAGAAGCGGCGGAATATCTCAGCGTCCACGTCCGGACGATCTACCGGCTGGTGAAACAGGGGGAAATCCCGGGCCGGAAGGTCGGTGGGAGCTGGAGGTTTAAAAAAGACACCCTCGATGAATGGCTTTCATGGAGGGGAGATTCTTTTCAAAACGAAAAGGAATGAGACATGGAAAATCGGATCCTGGTCGTTGATGATGAAAAAGAGATCAGAAACTTTCTCTTCAAGGCCCTGACCCAAATCGGTGGATTTCAGGTCGAGCTGGCAGAACACGGAGTGGAAGCTCTCAAAATAATTGAAAAGGAAAAGTTCGATCTGGTGTTAACAGATTTGAAAATGCCGATGATGGATGGTCTTAAATTAGTGACAGAAATTTCTAAAACAAAACCCGAAATTCTCACTGTCCTGATGACCGGCCACGGAACCATTGATTCGGCTCTGGAGGCGATGAAACGGGGAGCCAGTGATTATCTTACGAAACCGCTTAACATAGACGAATTGATCGTCCGTCTTCGTAAAGTCTTAGGAGAAAAACAACGCTTTATGGGCCTCCAGAGTTGTATTGTTGATTTAGAAATGGCGAATGAAGAGTTGAAGAAAGTCGACGCCATGAAATCCGAATTTGTCTCGGTGGCATCCCATGAGCTCAGGACCCCTCTGGCTGCCATAAAAAATTCAATCCAGCTCATCCTCCAGGGGAAGACAGGTGAGATCAATGAGAATCAGAAGAAATTCCTTGCCATGGCCGAAAGAAACATCAACCGGTTGACCAATATTTTAAATGATTTGCTCAATCTCTCAAAAATCGAGTCCGGGAAGATTGAGTTGAGGTTTGAGAATATCGTACTGAGACATCTCATCGAATTAACCGTATCCTCATTGCAGCCCCAGGCCGATGATAAATCTGTCAAGATCATCACGGAGATCCCCGATGGACTGCCAGCCGTCTATGCTGATAAAGAAAAGATCGAACAGATTCTGATCAACCTGATAGGCAATGCCATTAAGTTTACTCCGGAAGGAGGAAATATCTATGTGACGGCAAAACCCTCCCTTGAAAAGAGAGACGGAAGACTTAGTCACATGGTCGTCATTTCTGTGAAAGATACGGGAATCGGAATCCCTTCGGAACATTTAGACGCTATCTTCGAAAAATTTTACCAGGTCGAAGGATCGCTACAACGCTCGGTGAGCGGAACAGGATTGGGGCTGGCTATTACAAAAGGATTGGTGGAAGCCCATCAAGGGAAAATCTGGGCGGAGAGCGAGGAGGAAAAAGGCAGCCTCTTCACATTCACGCTTCCCGCCTCAGAGGGAGAAAGAAGGGAACCCCATTTCCGTTTCATTCTGGACAGAGAATTTCACCGGGCGCAGAAAAATGATTCACCTCTTTCTCTTTTTCTGATAGAATTGGCCGACCGGAAGAAAGAAATAGAGGACGATTTGATGAAAAAACTCGAAACGAGGATAAAACAAACCCTCTGCCGGAAAGGGGATATCCTCTTGAAAAGGAAACAGGAGAAAGTGCTGGTTGCTTTGTGCGAAACGAATTTAAAAGGCGCACGGGCGATTCGGCAGCGAATGGAAGAAGAGATTAACAAAATTCCGATAATAGCGCCCGACGGAGCGCTGGTTATTAAAATCGGGACAGCGACCTTCCCTGAAGAAGCGCTCTCCAAAAGGGACCTCTTTAGAATGGCGAAAGAAGAATTGAGGAGGATAGACAGATGAACAAAAAGAGAATTTTAGTCGTCGATGATGAGGCGGATTTGGTGGAAACGCTTCGTTTCTCCCTCGAATTGGAGGGATATGATGTCCTCGTTGCCTATAATGGGGAGGAGGCGTTGAATCAGGCGCGGAAGGAAATCCCCGACCTGATGCTTCTCGACCTGATGCTCCCTAAGTTGGATGGGTATAAAGTCTGTCGCCTGTTGAAGTTTGACGAAAGGTATAAACATATCCCCATCCTGATGCTCACCGCCAAAACCCAGGAAAAAGATAAGGCGACCGGGCTGCAAACAGGAGCAA
>MGQQ01000152.1 GCA_001798855.1 Deltaproteobacteria bacterium RBG_16_49_23
CCAGCTGTCTCCGAAGTCTTGCTGGCCACCTCTTTCAACATCTTTGCGCCCATGTTCTGGAAGTGATCTTCAAGTTCAATCTCTTTGGCAACGGTAACCCCGTCTTTGGTAACTACAGGAGGGCCGAAAGACCTCTCTATAGCTACATTCCTCCCCCTGGGTCCCAATGTTACCTTCACTGCATTTGCCAGGATGTTAATACCTTCCAAAATCGCATTTCTGGCTTCCATATCAAACTTCAATTCCTTTGCCATAAGACGTCTCCTTTCTATTTATCCAATCTATTGCTCGATGATGGCGAGGACATCGTCTTCTTTCATTATCAGATGTTCTTCACCATCGATCTTAACCTCAGCGCCTGCATACTTGGCAAAGAGGATTCGATCACCTTTTTTCACCTCCATCGGAATCTTTGTGCCATCTTCCTGAATCTTCCCTTTTCCGACTGCAATCACTTTCCCCTCGATCGGTTTCTCTTTAGCAGTATCCGGGATGATAATCCCTCCTTTTGTCTTTTCTTCTTCCTCCAATCTCTTGACAATGAGCCGATCATGAAGCGGTCTTACTTTCATACGAATACCTCCTTTTTCTGACAAATTCACCCAGGCTTTCGGGGTTTTTTGGCAACTAAGATTGACCAGAACTTTTCGCCCAAGATAAAAGTTTACCCCGTTGTTGCATAAAGATGCGGTTGAATCAACTGCATACCCCCATCAAAAGGCTGTTGTTACCCTTTTGAGGATAACTTCCAAAGGTCACTCTTGGATTGATCCAGGTGACGACATTGATTTGACAGCCATCCATCTCTGGGTAAGGGTTGGGTAAATCCATGCGCCGAATTTAATGCAACAACAGGGTTTACGCTGGACGCTTATTGTGAGTGTCCCCCCCAGATCTCCTACTCCAACTGTGGAGTAGTAAAGAACCATAAACCATACATTCACCACCAGCATGAAGATATTGAAAGGGGGGATTGGGATTGTTTGCAGGATGGGTTTAAACAGCACTTTTACCCCGTTAGAAATAATGCCCCGCCCGTCGAGAGCCTCTGGGTCGAACGACTTGAATTTCTAACGGGGTTTACTTATATAGGCTACTTCCCCTTGTGCGGTCCTCTTCATCCATCTGATTTTTTCCCGGTATATTCCCTCTAAAATCGATTCCTGTTGTTCAGTAATCATGGAATGTTTATGAATATATTCTTTGACCCGTCCTACAAATCGCTTTTCCAAGAGCGTTAACTCATAACGCCCTCAGCCCGCCATAATACACTTAGATCTATCGCTGTTCACATTTCTCTCCCTTGCTTCAAAAACTCCTTTTGGGATAGTCGATTGGAATCGTTTTGCGAAGTTTTTTATTAATTCAATGAAGAAAACATCGCTCGATCTGATTGTCCCCAACCGTTTTTCTTATGTATTTTTCCCCATGCCATTCCATCACACCGAATTATATTTTCAATCGTAAGTCCCCAAACCTCTCTAATCTCCTCTGCACTCCACGGTTCATTGATCAAATAACAACAGTTTCCTATCTCAAGGGCCCTATTCGTGATTTTGAAGTTTTCCGGATTGAGGTTTAACCTTTTCCAGAACAGGTTGTGTGGACATTGATAGTTCATACAAGGTTTAGGAACAAGCCTTCGTCTGCACATCCCTTAGCCCTCCTCCATAGGAATTCTTAAATTGTTGCGAACCGGCGATATAAAAAACATAATGTGCTAATACCCCAAACGGCCTGTCTGCCAAAGGTAGATTGACTACATAGAGGAACAGGGGCTATCTATTCCCCTATGCAGTGATGGAAATAACGCCCCTCTGCTTAGCCCGATGGATTGATATCATTGACTATTCAACCTTTTCAGACAATATCAAAGTCTCTCGTTTAAGCGGAGACGGCACGTAGACCAGGCTGATTTCAATCTTTCTAAGGGACTTTTCCTTGATGGCGGTCGTTGGGATTGTGACGTCCAGAGTCCCTTCGGTGATGCCTTCAGGCTGAAGGGCCTTCCAGAAGGGATAGACCTTCACTATTTTCTCGTCCGTTTTATAAGGGATTGGCTTCCCGGCTTCATCCAGGTATTCGAGGGTAACCGCCTGGATATCCAGGACGTCTTTCGATTTATTGGTGATCTTGATGTTACCCTTGAGGCCCGGCGTCTCGACGATCTCTTTGGAAGCGACGTTTACGGTCATGACGACCTTAAGGTCGGTTACCTCCATCAGAAAAGCAGGCCCCTTAACCTCCGCCTTTGATGGAACCAAATTTTTAGTGACTTGCTCCTGCTTGGGAGCTTCCGCCTTTTTCTCCGTAGCACAACTAAAACCAAAAATTCCAAAAGCCAGACTTAGACTTACGAGTATGAAAATCTTTACAGTATTCATGTTGTGTCCCCTTTCTTTGCTAGTTGAATGGTTAGTTCAGATCTCAGACACTTTAGACTCAGTACCTGTAAACCTCAGCACCTCCTTTCCTCCTTTTGGCGACTCTTGGCAAGCCCTGATAGGACTCCGAAGAGGCATAGAAAACCCGCAAAAAGCTGTTTAGAGTTGCGGTCCCGCTCTCCCTTTTCTTGGCCATTGTTCCAATAAAGCTTCTTGACATCATCCCCTCAGATGAAAGTTCTTAAATCCTCCAACCCCTCGATTCCCGCTGGGTGGAAAGCCGTGTGAAACATCATTTCATAGGGCTCTTTGAGAAGGTTCATCGCCCCCCGGAGCACCCTGAAACGCTCCGACTTCAGATGGGTCATAAGGTTTTCCTGGGTATCCCATTCTTCAAGAAGAAAGAGTCGATTTTCATCTTCGATACTCTGGCAGAAGTCGCAGCGATTGCATCCCTTCTCCGTTCGTATGGAACCGATCAGTAAAACGATCGTCTGTGACAACTCCATGCGCTTCTCAGGAAGGACCTTCATTCGGATGATGACCAGGATCATGCAAATTGTAACTGCAAGCGGCTTGCCAACAACCCTGAAAAATCAGAAGTTTGGAATCATCCTTTAATAACGATGGCTTAGATTGATAGAAGAGAACAGTAGAGAAGTAAGAAACGATCTGGTTGCCCTCAATATTTGGTGGAACCTCAATATATTGAGGGATACATTGAGGAGAGCCAGACAGCTTATGAACCTGACTCCTTAGTCTCCGCCCGGACTATCCCGAGTTTATGCATCCTCGCTCTCAAGGTGCTGGGGTGGAGGCCCAGGATCGCTGCGGCCCCATCCTTTCCTTCGATGCGCCATCGGGTTTCGGAAAGAATTTTAAGAATCTGGTTTCGCTCGGTCTCTTCCAAGGTTCTCATGGTAGATGAAAATGGGAGGGATGAAATCTCCAGTTTATCTGCCAGCTGCAAGACTGGCCCGGGGCACAAGATCACGGCCCGTTCAATGATGCTTTCCAGCTCCCGAACGTTCCCGGGCCACGGGTAATCCTGGAGCGCCTTCATCGTCTCCTTCTGGATCGACGTGATCTGCTTCCCCAATTTCCTGGCATATCGCCCGATGAAGGCCTCGACCAGCAGAGGGATGTCTTCTGTCCGCTGCCGCAGTGGTGGGACGGTGATGGGGAAGATGTTGAGCCGATAGTAAAGGTCCTGCCGAAACCGGCCCTTGCAGACCTCTTCCTCAAGGTTTCGATTGGTCGTTGCCACGATCCGTATATCGACTTTAATGGTACGGGACGAACCCAGGCGCTCAAACTCGTTATGCTGGATCGCCCGGAGCAGCTTGGCCTGCACCTCCAGCGGCAATTCCCCGATCTCGTCCAGGCAAAGCGTGGAACCATGGGCGACCTCGAACCGGCCTACCTGCCGGGTATCGGCTCCGGTAAATGCTCCCTTCTCCCGGCCGAACAATTCGCTCTCTATTAAATTGCCCGGCAGGGCAGCACAGTTGACCGTGATTAAGGGTCGATCCTTACGAGGGCTCATGTTGTGGATGGCGGCAGCGATCAGCTCCTTTCCTGTACCGGTCTCACCAAGGATGAGGACCGTTGTGTTCGTAGGAGCGACCTGCTCCGCTCGATAGAGAACATACTTGAGACCATTACTTTGCCCGAGAATATGGTCGAATTGATGTCTCTTTTTGATCTCTTGACGGAAGTAAATATTCTCGGCCTCGAGTTGGTCTTTCATTGTTTGGATTTCAGAAAGAGCCGTCCGAAGTTCGACCGTCCGCTCCTCCACTCGTTGTTCCAGTTCGTTGTGAGCTTTTTGTAAAGCCTCGCCTAGAAGTTTCCGTTCGGTGATATCGCGGATGTTACACTGAATCACCTTATGATGATTAACCAGATAGACATTACTGACAAATTCCACGGCAATGGGCCGTCCATCTTTTGTCTCAAGCGGTAAATCATCGTAGCGGACATATCCTTTTCTCTGCAATTCCAAAAAGGTGGCTTTCGATGCTTCAATATTTTTAAAGGGGCCAATTCCCCAGAGTTTTTTGCCCAAAAACTCCTCATGCGAATAACCCAACATTTCTACCAAGAAGGGATTCACATCTGATATTTGTCCAGTTTCGGCATCGAGGATTAATATTCCATCTTGGGCTGTTTCAAAGAGGCGGCGGTATCGCGTTTCAGAACTTTTGAGCGCCTCCTCCGTCTGCTTTTGGTCGGTGATGTCCTCAAAAGCGAGGAGTATCCTATCCGTGCCTTTACTCTCCCGAAAGATCCGGCGAGCGTTGAGAAGCACCCTTTTTCGCCCAATGCGTGGGAACGTGTGGTCGACCTCGAAATTATTAAAGTGGGTATTTTGGGGGATAATTTTCTCCAACAGCTCTCGCAATGCAGGAATATCCCACTCGTGGTTGCCTATGTCAAAGATAAATCTTCCCTCAGTCTCTTCAGGCGCTACCTGGAAGGTTTCATAGAAGGAAGGATTCGCTGAGATGACTTTCAGGTCGGGGGTAAGCACGACAAGCGGTTCACGTATTGTCTCCACGATGCTCTCAGTATATTTTTGAGCTTTCTCAAAGGTTTCCTCTGCTCGTTTGCGCTCGGCGATTTGAGCCTGCGATATTTCGCCAGCCTCCTGTAAGCGCTGCTCCATGGCATCAAGCCTCGTCTGAAGCTCTTCCATCTCAAGGAGAAGTTGCTGCTTTGTATTGGTCTTCCTTTTCATAACATCCCTTTGTCTAATCTTTAATATATAACTTCAATATCTTTAGGAACCCTCTAATCATTCCCAATTTGTCACTCCCGCGCATTCGGGAGTCCAGTTATTTAAAAGGCTTGTGGATTCCTGCTGGAGTTTATCCCGTACTTTGTTACGGAGCAGGAATGCCATTATTAGGGGTAGCTTTTAATCTTATACAGAATTTTAAAATAATTGCAACTCGATAAAGACGTACGCAGTTGCCAATGGAAATCAGGCGGGTTTTGCCGAAATGCTATGAGAAATGGCAACGACAACCCGAGTCTCCCCATCCGGTCCTTAAGACACCCTCCAAAGTCCGCTATAGATTCCAATTTGTTAATATCCCACATCCATTGACGGAATATCTCCTATCTCAAGCGTAAATTTTCATATTGTGTTATATTTATATTAAATAACCAAGTTGTGTAGAGCCTTTTAGGCTTATAGCCCATGCCCGCAAGAACTCTAAACGACTTCTTTGCGGGTTTTTTTACGGCCGATGCAAGGCCGATTGGGAGGCAAAGATGGCGAATACAGGGCAGAGCGATCGGAGAAAAGGTAAAAGAAGACAGGGCAGCCGTAGAAAGGATGATATAAAGATCATCAGATCCGAAGGGAACAAGCAACGGGAGGTACCTATCCGCCACGAAGCTGTTTCCCAGGGAAAAGAGAGGTCGATATGGGGCTGGCATGAAGATTTTGCAATAGCATGGAGCGAGACTTTTTTAACAAAGAAAAGGAAGAGAAATCCAAGAAAAGGAGAATGATTATGAACATCTATGTAGGAAACTTATCATCTGATGTAAAAGACGAGACGATTCGGGAGGCTTTTGAATCCTTCGGCCAGGTAGCGTCAGCCAAAATTATCAAAGACAAGTATAGCGGCCAGTCCCGGGGTTTTGGCTTTGTTGAAATGACAACGCTGTCTCAGGCCCAGGCAGCGATTAAGAGTCTTAACGGAAAAGAACTCCTTGGCAAAGAGATGAGTGTGAAAGAGGCGCGTCCTCGTCCTGAACAGGGGAGAACTTTTGGAGGACGAATGGATTATAGCGGCCGTAATAACCGTTATTAATTCCTTTTTTGCAGAAACGAGGTTGACCCATGTTACAGTGAAAAAGACATGGGCGATTCTATGCTCCAAGACCGAACCATATTAGGCGCCCAAAATCCTACAAAGTCATATGCTCAGGCTGCGGAAAGGAAGTCATCACCCCAGTTCCCCCGCCGAATGACAGAAAGTTGCTGTGCACGGAATGCTTCAGCAAATCAGGGATATTAAAGGAGGAAATATGAACAAGAAAGTGTACGTAGCCAACCTCCCTTACCAGGCCACCGAGCCTGAAATCAAGGCCCTATTCTCGAAAGCCGGGGATGTCATGTCTGTCAAGATTGTCCAGGACAGGCAAAGTGGGCAGCCGAGAGGCATTGCTTTCGTGGAAATGTCCACGCAATGGGAAGGTCGGAAAGCTGTTTCCATGTTTAACCGCCAGGATTTCATGGGGAAAAATTTGCTGGTAAAAGAGGCGACGGAAAAACGCGGCTTCGGGAGAAGATAGCCATAAGAACTTAAAGACAGCCATCAGGACGGAAAGGAGCATTATGGATAAAGCAAGGCTTGATTGGGTTATTTCAGGTTTAAACCAGCATGGGCTAACAAAGGCTGAAGACGTATTTCTGAAAACAGCATCGGAAGACTTCGATAGAAACCAGGCGCTAACGGAAAAGCAGGAAGAAAGGATGGAAGCCCTTTACAAGCAGAAATCCCAATTGACACCCGATAAGAATCGTTCTGCTTCCAATGGATGTCCCAAAAAGGGCAAGCCCCGGAGGCCCGGCGGGAAAACCGTGTTTTAATGGGTGAGAGTCACTCCTTGACTTTCCGGACGCTAGCCCATTTTCTGTCGATTCTTTCACGAGCAGATATAAAGGGGAAGACGTGAGAAAGTTGACCTAATCCGGCCTAACTTGATTGATTCGGTCTTGGGTAAAGAGTTGATAAGGTGTAAAGAAATGCGGATGTCGCCTCCTGCAAGATTATTGGAACAATTCTTATCAAACCTGAAAACCAATTTAGAACAAAAGGGATTTGATTTCAATTTTAAACTGATAAAAAGACATTTACACCTTTATCGCTTTGAGGATCATCATAAGCCTTATTTTTTATTCATTCATGAAAGCCTGTGCGGCTTTTGGGAAATATCTCCCAATTGGGAGGAGACTGCTCATCTCATTTCCTCTGAAAATCGAAATTGGGCTGTCATTCTTTTGCAGAAGCCCAGCGGAGAAACCCACCCTTTAGGGTTCCTAATGTCCAGTAATGACTTTATAAAGATGAAATCAGGTTTCGGCATTAACCGTTTGGGCCGGATAAGAATACACGAGAAGGATTTGTCATCAAAAAATAAATTCAATAATTGGGAAAGGTTCTTTCGGCTACTCAATCTTTAATCGGTCACGATTCTAAAGACGACTTTAAAACTTCTAAAGTCATCTACGCCATGGGGTAAACAAGAAAACATAGAGGGGACCTTTAAAATACTTTTTCTAGGGCCTTGCCATTGAATCGAGGATGTGCTATATAAATCTTATCAATTAGAAGTTTTTGCGTTCAAACGGCCACAAAGACTTTTGACTTTGTGGTTTTTTTTAGTTGACGTCATTAGAAAGTAGAAAGGGAGGCTAAAAAAATGGCTCAGGGAACGGTGAAATGGTTCAATGATAGCAAGGGATTCGGCTTTATCGCCAGAGACGACGGGACGGAAGTTTTCGTCCATCACTCCTCTATCCAGGCCGAAGGCTTTAAAAGCCTGTCGGAAGGGGACGCGGTCAGCTTCGACACGGAGAAGGGACCGAAAGGTCTCAAGGCGATTAACGTCAAGAAACTCTAATCGGACCTCACAAAGGTCCTACCAGGTGGTTGCCTTTTCATCTGCCAACCTTCGATTTACCGCAGGCTTTCAGTCAATCATCCTGACCATCTACATCATGGCGGTCTGAGCGAAATCACGCAAGGCCGTCAACTCTCATCCCGTTTTGCAGAAGGGCTGCCCCGTGCATACATCGAAGCGCCCCCTGTAAAATTGGGCGTATCTTTGCAGAAAGAAAGGAACATATGAATTTTGATTCGTTCGATCTTTACCCCCAGATTGTTGCCGGCGTCCAGGCGCTCGGCTATACCACACCCACTCCGATCCAGCGCCAGGCCATTCCGCCGGCCCTCAAAGGACAAGACGTGTTAGGTCTGGCCCAGACCGGCACAGGCAAGACCGCTGCTTTTGTGCTGCCGATCCTGCAGCGTCTGGTCAAAAGACCCCGGGGCCGCATCGGGGCCCTCGTCATCGCACCGACGCGGGAGTTAAGCGACCAGATCAGTACAACCTTCGAAGCGTTGGGCCGCCAGACGCGCCTGCGCAGCCTTCCGATCTACGGTGGTGTCTCCATGGCCCCGCAGGTTCGCGATCTCCGATCCGGAGTCGAAATCATCGTCGCCTGCCCGGGTCGGTTGCTCGATCACATCCGCCGGGGGACGATCCGGCTTTCAAACCTGGAGGTGCTCGTGCTCGACGAGGCGGACCGGATGTTTGACATGGGGTTTCTTCCCGATATCCGGGAGATCGTCAAACACGTGCCAACCGTGCGCCAGACGCTGATGTTTGCTGCAACCATGCCGGACGACATCCGGCGGCTGACCCGGGAAGTCCTCCGTGCCCCTATCACAGTGCAGGTCGATCCGCCTGCGCCGGCAGCGACGGTTGCGCATGCGCTCTACCCGGTCGCCTCTCACCTCAAGACCGCTCTTCTCCTTCAACTGTTGCACCATACTGAAACGGCCTCTGTCCTCATCTTCACGCGGACCAAACATCGGGCCCAGCGTTTGGGAGAGCAACTCGAAAAGGCCGGCCTCCCGACGACATCCCTTCAGGGGGACCTATCTCAGAACCAGCGCCAGGCAGCCATCCGCGGATTCCGTAACGGCTCGTACAGGGTCCTCGTTGCAACCGACATTGCCGCCCGGGGCATCGATGTTTCACGGATCTCTCATGTGATCAATTATGACATGCCGGACACAACCGATGCCTACACCCACCGGATCGGCCGCACCGGCCGGGCTGAGAAGACAGGCGATGCCTTCTCCTTGGTCACTCGCGAGGATGAAGCCGTAGTGCGCAACATCGAGTTCGTCCTCGGCGCCAGACTGGAGCGTCGAAGGCTGAACGACTTCGATTATCAAAAGCCCTCACCCCCGGGGAGAGACAAGGGTTTTCCAGGGCAGAGGCAAGCGCCCCGTGGCCAACCGGAGCGCGAAAGAGCTTTTAATGACCGAACCTTTACTACTGGCTCAAAGAAAGGGCGCCCATTCCAAACCGCACTCCAGGCGACTGGTCCTCAGCCCTCCTTCGGCAGCAGGACCCGCAGGGGCCGTTTGCCGCAACGCCCGGTCCGCTAAATCGCTTTGAGATTAAGCAGTGAGGCAACAAATAATTTTTAGATGACCCCGTAATGAAGCGTGTGGATGAGATCCTTGAGAAGGTTGACACGGCGGCAGAATTGGAGGTCATCCGCAACGCTGCATAAGGTGCTCCGTTCACAGAACGATTCATTTCCTCATGCCTTTATAAACGGAAAAGCCAAGTCGAATTGGGAGCTACAGGGGTTGTTGGGATTGGCTGCTTTTATTTTTAAGATTTTTGTCAGGGAAGTAAGGGGATCGCCTATGCAAACATATCCTGGAGGTAATGCCCCGTTGGCCCTGACCTTCTTCAGAATTTCTTAGCAAGGCTATTTCAACCCCCAAAATGCCAGTCTAAGGTCAAAATCAGCCCCTTCTTTTCACACTTAATTCATAAAATCAATGACTTTTCTTGGTGCGACCCCGTGAGAAGAAAACAGGTAGACAACAAATGAACCGGCATGAAATCAAGAAATGAACCCTACTGCTCCCCAACCGTTCGGCAGATTTCATTCACAAGTGATTCTGATACCCAAAGCCCAGCATCTTGAATTCTACCTAACGTTTCGTGAACCGAATGGATAACTCCCCTTTTTTTGGCAAGAGCGACCATCCCGAGAGTCCCGATGTAACGGCACTGCAACGACGTGGCTAAGTGGAGAAGCATTGACGACAACGCGATTAATCAGCATTGCGCAGGTCTTCCTTTATTTCGTCGGCCGTGGACTGAAACGGGGAGACACCAAAGCGGGCCAGAGAGAAGATAAAGTCCGCCCGGGTGAGGCCAGCGATTTCCGCAGCCTTTTCCTGTGATATGACCCCCATTTCATACCATTTAACAGCTGCAGCGAGGCGCATCTCCGCTGCAAATTCAGAAGGGCTCTTGCGGATCGCGGAAAATACGGTTTCAGGCATATCAATTGTTAGAGCTACGGACATAAATACCTCCTCATTTCTCAATCTAATGGAATTATAAAAAAAAGTGCCACTGAATTCTAATCTTTTCCCCTGGTAAAACCTTCTCAACACAATCCTGGCCATAGCAAAGGCAGCGCATGTCTCGACGATCTCCTTCCATTCGCCGAGTGATTGCTTCCACTCGACTCTGTCGCTTTCCAGAGGGATGGAGACTGCTTGCGGCCTCACCAGTCGAACTCCTGTTGCATCTTGTTCTTGGATTTCTTCTTCTACTGCTTTTCTTCCGGGCCAACATCCTTCAGTCTTGATGAAGCGACGCGGGCTTGTTTTTCGGCCCGGATGAAGATGTCGGGGGGAACATGATCCTTCAGAATTCCAGGAAACAGTTGTGATATCATTGGTGAAATGCCGCCAAAGACCCGGGAACGGATACCCATATTTTCAAAAGAATTGTGATCGCTTTTTCGCGAGCTCCTCTTTCAGCACGGCAACCTATGGACAACTTATCTTGCAGAAAATCTTGAAGTTCTGTTTCGATTTCCTCTCTTGTATTTCCAGCAAGAAAAAGCCTAGATGTTCTCTCAAGCCATTCCAACCTAATTCTTTGGCTAAAGCCAATCTGGGTTATTCCTGTCATGAGGATTTCTTTTCCATTCGAACTAACGGGACAATTAGCTCTTCGATTGAGATACCGCCATGCGCAACGGTCTTAACCCCTTCCGAGATAAACACCCGTAGTGCTTGATGAAACCCGCGATGAACGGGTTTGGGCAGGCGGTGTAGTACGGCGGGTCGGACAGCACCAGGATGTTCTCGTCCGAGCCGATGGGGAATCCCTCGATCTTGCAGAATTCGGGGTTCTTCAGTTTTTCTTTAAGCTTTTGCAAAAAATAGGAGCGCCGGGCCTCATCGTTCTCGAAGGTCATTCCGAGGCATTCTACTTGCTTCTTTGCCTTGGCCTCCAGTTCCTCCTGATAGGATTTCTCAAACAGATGGGGCTGACCGGAGGAGTCGCGGAATAATTCTTTTGTTTCCTTACTTGTGCGTTGTTTACGTACCATAGGTCATTTGCTAATGGTGGATTCGCTTCACCCTGAACACCATGCGGTGCAGGGTTTTGCTTAATCCACCCTACGTCACTATTTGGTGGATTCGACCTACCGGTCTTAATCCACCCTACATCTACTTTACCTTACTACGTTACCCCCTCACTCCCACCCTCTCCCTCTCCACCTCCTTCGCTGGAATAAACTCAGCTACGGAGGTCAGGCTCAAGGGGCGAAGGCGTTAACGACTTCTTGAAATCCCACCCGCCTTTGCCAAAGTAATTTGATTAGCGCTCGGAAATACGTGCAAGCAATTCCTGCGCATAGAGTGACGTTCTATGCGCAATTACATTAAATACGCATATCGCGCCCATCGCTTCTCGCCTTCCTGTTTGACCGCAGGATTCTCTCTCATAAGCTCGATCATAAGCCGATGAGCATGATTTCTGTCGTAATGGGTAATCTGCCGAATATTGTAATCCTGCTCCAACATCTCCACCTTCTCCATGAGCTGCCTGTTTTCCTTCTGGAGGCTGGTGGTCTGGTCCTCGTCTCCTTTTTCCGCGATCTGATCGAAGATGATGCCCTTCCTTTCGATGTATCTGTCTGGCATGTTGCTTTTGAATGCCCAGCCGTATTTGGCGCAGAGCTGGTAGCGGTTCATTTTGGGTGCCCAGTAGGTGGCTGAGCTGTGTCTTAGCATGTGTGGGGTAAGGCGTTTGTTTAGGACTTTTTCGGTCAGGTTTCTTATTTTTCTTACCAGGTTTTTGTATGGTATGGGGAAGAGTTGGGCTTCGAGGTCGTTTTTTTGTGGGTGTTCGTCAAGCCATTCGTTCAGGTATGTGTTGCAGAGGGGGGGTGGGAGGGGAGTTGGGAATGTTGAGCTAAACCAGATCCTTCAGAAAAAGATGGGAAGAACAAATCCGAATCCCTTCCTTGGTCATCAGATCCATACCCTCATCGAAAACTAATTGGGTGGCTGGCACGGCAGGAAAACGGGTCTTTAAGTAACGAAGAGACGGACTCGGAGTTTTGCCTGACGATTTGCATTCAATGAATTGTGTCGGCGCTCCCTCTTGAACGATTACAAAATCCACTTCCCTCTTGTCGACATCTCTAAAATAGCGCAGTTCGATATTGTGGCCCTCGGTGTCCTGCATAAAAAAAATCCATTTCAGCAGATGACAGGCAACCAAGTTCTCAAAACGTAACCCCATATCTGAGACAACTGTCCAGTCGAGATGATAGTGTTTGGATTCTTTCTTAACCGCACGTATATTCGGCGCACCAAAAGGATAGATTCTAAAAACCATATAGAGATTTTCAAGCATTCCCATCCAGCGGGTTATGGATTGATGTGAAACCTGCAAATCCTCTCTCAGGGCATTCAGCGAGAGTGGGGATCCCACGAGATCAGGCAGGCGAATGACCATTCTCTCGATCATTCCCACATCTTGCACCTGTTCAAGGTCAGACAGGTCCCCCTGAATGACACGGGAACGGTACTCTCTACTCCATCGACGGCTCTCTTTCTCGGACTGTAATAGAAAAGGCTCTGGAAAACCACCGTAAATCAATAAATCCCGAACGGTGGAAGGCGTCGAGACGCCCAACTCAGCGCATGACAAGGGAAATAGCCGATAAAAATGATATCGCCCTTGCAGGGAATCTCCGCCACGACGGTAATAATCCAACCGGGCGCTACCGGTAACGAGGATTTGAAGTTCATCTCCCCTTTTATCAAAGAGTCCTTTTACGACCTGCCGCCATCGTGAATATTTATGGATTTCATCAAGGATGAGAAAACCTGACCCGGCCGGAAACCGCTCGCGCATCATGTTTTCGCGATCCTCGGCATCATCCCAGGTTAGATATCGCTTTTTGACGTCAAATCCCGCTTGTTCGCAAAGATGTTTGGCTAACGTTGTTTTTCCTGACTGCCGTGGCCCCCCGATAAAAACCATTTTCCGCTGAACATCTTCCGTCACTGGTTGTTCAATGTAACGGGTGATATGTTTTGCCATTTATTTTATCCCCATAAGAAAATAATCGCGTGTATTTTCTGACATAGGTTAAAATAGTAGGAGCAAAAAGTAAATAGATAAAATATTAATTTCTCTACTTTAACTACCAAGAAGCTGTGAAAAAATTGACGGACTGTGCCTCGGCCCACAGGGTCGGGCGTCTTGTCCAAGCTTTAGAAGGCGGATCATTAGATGTTATGGGTAACCTTCGTTTCCGGTAAGATAGCGATCATACCCAGATTTAGACAACGTAGTTTAATATTAGAGGTTCCGCCCTAAAGCTTCTCCAATCCCCCCAACCCTGTGGGCCGGAATGATGCCGATTCTATAAATGTGATTTTTTCACACCTTCCAAGCCTAAGGTTTTTGAATTCAAAATAAAAAACGAAAAGCCCCGACCGATGTCGAGGCTTTTCGACAATAAGCTTGGCGTCCCCAAGGGGATTTGAACCCCTGTCGCCGACGTGAAAGGCCGGTGTCCTTGGCCGGGCTAGACGATGGGGACCCTCTTTAAATTGCGGATTGCGGATTGGCGAATGCGAAATTAAGTGTCTTTATTCCGAATTCCGCATTCTAAATTCCGAATTCGAAATGGTGGGCCGTGCGGGACTCGAACCCACGACTCTCTGCTTAAAAGGCAGATACTCTACCTCCTGAGTTAACGGCCCTTTCCAACAAAGTTAAGAGAAAACCTTCCGAATTGTCAAGTCGTTACTTAAAATTTTGAAACGGATTTTTGACTTCTATTGTCTCATTTCTTTCCGAACCCACGGAGACCATCGTGATCTTCACCCGGACCAATGCCTCGATCCTTTTCAGATAGTTTTGCGCCTGGACGGGAAGGTCTGAGATTTGTTTCGCCTCTTTCACCTCTCTTCTCCAGCCGTCCAATTCTTCATAAACAGGCTCGCAGTTTTCCAGCATTCCCAGATTGGAAGGAACATGTTGAAGAACCTTTCCATTGAGGCGATACCCCACGCAGATTTTCACTCTGTCAAAATCGTCCAAGACATCAAGTTTGGTGATGGCCATCTCCCGGATGTCATTGATCCGTATGGCATGATTTACGATCACGGCATCGAACCAGCCGCATCTCCTCGGCCTCCCGGTCGTGGCTCCGTATTCCCCGCCCTTTTCACGGATCCGCTCTCCGATTTGATCTTTCAGCTCGGTTGGGAACGGGCCCTCTCCGACCCGTGTGGTATAGGCTTTTGCCACACCGACCACGGAATCGATCATCGTCGGACCGATCCCTGAACCGGCGCAGGCATTCCCTGAAACCGTATTGGAAGCCGTCACATAAGGGTAGGTCCCGTGATCCAGATCCAGGAGGGCTCCTTGCGCCCCTTCAAACAAGACGTGGCTCCCTTTTTGAATCTCCTCATAGAGAATCCTCGATGTGTCCTTCACATACTTCTGAATTTGGTTTTTATATCGTAGGTATTCATCATAAATTTCTGAAAACTCAAAAGGCTCCTCCTTCAATACCTCCGAAAGATAGAGATTCTTCTGGAGGAGGTTTGCCTTTAGCTTTTTCCGGAAAGCCTCCTCATCCATGAGATCGACCATCCGGATCCCGTAACGCGCCGCCTTGTCTTCATAAGCGGGCCCGATGCCGCGGCCTGTGGTGCCGATCTTAAAGACCCTATCTCTTGCGATATCGATCCTCCGGTGGTAGGGGAGAATGAGGTGGGCCTCTTCGCTCACCATCAACTGCGAATCATCTTTCAAATACCCTCTCTTTTTTAATTCGGTGATCTCTTCGATCAAGACGGCCGGGTCCACCACCACCCCGCTGCCGATCATGCATTTTTTATTCTCATAGAGGATGCCGGAGGGAACCAGATGGAAGACAAATTTCTCTCCCTTGAGTACGATCGTGTGGCCTGCATTATTCCCTCCCTGAAAGCGGACGGCGATATCCGCATAACGGGTCAACAGGTCAACGATCTTCCCCTTGCCTTCATCCCCCCATTGGGCGCCTACGATCACAACATTTGCCATATTCACCTTCTGTCTTTTAAAAAATGGTTAAAGCTCGATCTGGCGGACCGAGATGATATTGGGCAGCCTCAAAATCTCTCCCAGCATTCCTGCGGGCAAGGGAGAATCCAGATGGAGGAGAGACATCGCCATCCCGCCCATTCGATCACGGCCGAACTGCATGGTGGCAATATTGATGTTCCGGCTTCCCAGCGCCATTCCGATATTTCCGATTACCCCCGCCCGGTCATAATTATTCACCAGGAGGATGTATCCCTCCGGAAGGGCCTCAATGAAAAAATCGTTCAGTTTGACGATTCGTAATTCCTTCCTTCCGAAGAGCGTTCCCGCTATATAGTTCTGCTCCATCTTCGACCGCACCGTAAGGGCGATCAGGCTTGCAAAGTCCTCTGAGATCTCGCTGATGGACTCGGTCACCCGGATCCCTCTCTCCTTGGCCATGATGGGAGCGTTCACAAAGTTGACCGTCTCACCCACAAAGGGGGTAAGGAGTCCTTTTAAGACGGATGTGGTGATTGCCTTTGTTCCATATTCTACGATTTCGCCGTGGTATTCAATCAAAACTTCTTCAATGGCGTAGTTGGAAATCTGGCCCAGGAAACTTCCCAGCTTCTCGCCCAGCCGGAGATAGGGTCGTAAAAATGGGAGAATATCCGGGCTGACGGCCGGCATATTGACTGCGTTGCGGGCCTCTCCGTGAACCAGATAATCAACGATCTGACGTGAAATGGCGATAGCCACATTTTCCTGGGCCTCCTCCGTGGAAGCCCCTAAGTGGGGGGTGCCGATCACCTCTTCCAGCTCCAGGAGAGGATTCCCAATGGCGGGCTCCTTTTCGAACACATCGAGAGCCGCTCCGGCAACCTTTCCTGCCCGAATCGCCTCGTAGAGATCCTTTTCGTTGATGATTCCTCCCCGGGCACAGTTAATCAGGATGACGCCTTTCTTCGTCTTTGCTAAGGCATTCTGATCGATCAGATTCCGGGTCTCGTCAGTCAACGGGGTATGGACGCTGATAAAATCCGACCGGCCCAGAAGCTCGTCAAAGGAGACCAGCTCAACCCCTTTCTTCTCGGCTGCCTCCGGTGAAAGATAAGGATCGTAGCCGATGACCTTCATCTTCAATCCCCTGGCGCGATCCGCAACGATCGTTCCGATGACTCCGATGCCGACCAGTCCAAGGGTCTTGTTATAGAGCTCCACTCCCATAAACTTCTTTTTCTCCCATTTGCCTGTCTTAATGGAAGCGGCGGCCTGGGGAACCTTTCTTGAGATGGAGAACATCATGGCGATTGTATGCTCTGCCGCTGCAATGGCATTCTCCTGAGGGGTGTTCATCACCACGATTCCCTTCTTCGTTGCTGCTGGAAGATCGATATTGTCGAGTCCGATCCCTGCCCTCCCGATCACCTTCAGGCGATTTCCTGCCTCGATGATGTCCGCCTTCAATTTCGTCTCGCTCCGGATGATGATCGCATCATATTCTGCGATGATCTTCTTCAACTCTTCCGGTGTGAGGCCGGGCTTAAGATCGATCTTCACCCCTTTCGCCTGCTCCAGAATCTCCAGTCCCTTCTGGGACAGCGGATCACTGACCAATACCTTCATCACCTTCTCCATTTACATTTCCCTCGTCTCCGTCATACTGGCCCCCTATTCCATCAATACCTCTTCCAGTCTTCTCACGCCCGCCCCCAGCTCGAAGCGGTGGCCCATCTCCTTGAGAAGCATCTCCAGGGCGGAGATGACCATGACCATGTCCAGCCTTCCATAATACCCGAGGTGGGCAATTCGAATGATCTTCCCCTTGGCGCGGTCCTGTCCCTCTGCCACCGTAATTCCGAATCTCTCAAAGAAGAGGTCCTTTAATCGCTCTCCGTCTATTCCCTCCGGGATCTTGACCGCGGTGACCGCATCACTCGGTGAATCGGGCGCATAGAGACCCAGACCAAGGGCTTTGACTGCCTCCCGTGTCGCCCGTGCCAGCTTCTCATGTCTCCGGAAGAGGGGTTCCAGCCCCTCTTTTCGGATCATCTTGAGCGACTCCCTTAACCCAACAAAGAGGGAGATGGCCGGAGTGTATGAACTCTGATTCTTCTTCGTCGACTTCAACTCCTTCTTGAGGTCAAAATAGTATCTGGGCAGGTTCGATCTTTCCACCAGCTTCCACGCTTTTTCACTCAGAGCGGCAAAAGCAAGGCCAGGAGGAAGCATTAAGGCCTTCTGAGACCCGCTGATCAGAACATCGATTCCCCATTGATCCATCGGGATATCGAAGACCCCGATTCCTGTAATGGCATCCACCACGACCACCTTATCTTCGTATCTCTTCGTGATCTCGGCGATCTCCCGGATGGGATGCCTCACTCCGGTCGATGTCTCGCTGGCCTGGGTATAAACCGCCCGAATCGCAGGATCGGACTCCAGCGTCTTCCGAATCAATTCCGGCGCGACCGCCCTCCCCCACTCCACATCGATGGGGATGAACTCAATTCCGTAAGCTTTGCAGATCTCTCCCCATCTCTCGCCGAACTTCCCTCCTTGAATGACCAGGGCCTTGTCCCCTCTGGAGAGAATGTTGGAAACCGCTCCTTCCATGGCGCCTGTGCCGGAGGAGGTAAAGACCAATACCTCGTTTTTTGTCTGAAAAAGGTATTTCAACCCTTCCCGGATTTCACCAAAAATCTTTTCAAATTCAGGCTCCCGGTGGTGCATGACCGGCTCTGCCATCTTAAGGAGCACCTCGGGCGGGAGCATGGTCGGACCGGGCGAGAAGAGATACTTCTTTTCCATAAAACCTCCTGGTATAATCCCAAGATAAAGAATATGGATTATACCTGATTACTAAGATTATTTTAGATTACGAAGATTAAACCATCTCTACTTTAGCCGCATAATATTATTTGATAATTGCCTCTATGTCAATATTTTCGTCATTTTTTTATTGGTTCTTCCGGCTTTTGTGCAGATATATCCCCCCTCTTGTAACCCCCCTTCATCCCCCCTTAAGATAAGAGGGGATAGACAAACTTCTCCTTTATTCCCCCCCTTAAAATAAGGGGGGATAGAGGGGGGTTAAGGGGAGGGATAAAGACAGGACCCATAGAAAAACCTGAAGAACTTTTTTCAGAAAGCTTGACAATTGACCGACAATTCTCTAATTTTTAGGAAGTCCTTGTCAGGATGGGGATCATTTATGGATGAAATCGCAACCAAAACCCTCGCTGAGATCTATCTCAAACAGGGTTATCTTCAGGAGGCGTACGAGATCTATAAAATCCTCTCTGAAAGAGATCCCTCCGATACGGAGATTCAGAAGAAGCTGAATGAATTGGGGAAGCAAATGGACGCCTCTCACCCCTCTCCTCCACCTCTTCCCCTTTCCAGGGAGGAGAAGATACGGTTCCTTGAGAAGTGGCTGACTAATATTCGTGGAAGGAAAAAAGGTGGATGAAGAATTCTTTTTTTGACCAAAGACAACGGTCTGTCCGGGAAATCATCGATCTCAATCAACTGGATGGTATTCTGTTCACCCATCTTGAGAATATCCGTTATCTCTGCGGTTTTACCGGTAGCGACGGGACCCTTCTCCTCACCCGGGAAGAGGCCTTCTTCCTAACCGATTCGCGGTACTGGACGCAGGCGGAAGAGGAGGTCAAGCATTCCCGGATTGTCCATTACAAGAAAAAACTGGAAGGGATTGCTTCTCTCCTTTCAGACTCGAAGTTGAAGAAGGTGGGTGTGGAAGGTCCTTTTTTCGCCCTTTCATCCTACCAGTTTCTTACAAAAAAATTGGGGGCTGAAGTGGAGTTCATTCCTCTGGATGATGAGATCAAGAACTTAAGGGCAGTCAAAGACCTACAGGAATTATCTCTCCTCCGGACAGCCATCGATCTCTCGGCAAAATCTTTTTCCCATATCATGGAGATTCTTAAGGAAGGGGCGCTGGAAAGGGAAGTCGCCTTTGAAATGGAATGGTTCATGAAGAGAAATGGAGCGGAAACGATCGGCTTTGATATCATCATCGCCTCGGGGAAGAGGTCCGCCCTGCCCCATGGAAGGGCAAGCGATAAGGGAATCGATCTGGGAGACTTCATTCTCATCGATTTCGGTTTAAGGTTTCAGGGCTACCACTCTGACCAGACACGCACCCTCATCTGTGGAAAACCAACACCGGAACAGGCAAAGGTTTATCAAGTCGTCAAAGAAGCCCACGATCTGGCCATCGAGGCGATTCGACCGGGCATTCCCGTCTGCGAGATAGATAGAATAGCAAGGGACCATATTAAGCAAAAGGGTTATGGAGACTATTTCGGTCATGGGTTAGGCCATGGGATTGGCCTCGCAGTGCATGAAGACCCTGTTGTCAACGGTGAAAATAGAGGACTGATTCAAGAAGGAATGGTCTTCACTGTCGAGCCGGGCATCTATATTCCGGAATGGGGAGGAGTCCGGATCGAGGATATGATCCTCGTCACCTCCCAGGGAGCAGAAGTGTTGACGTATCTGCCGACAGAAATGAAAGTAGTTTAACATAGAGGTTAAGGTTGATTTGTTCCTTGGGTTCCTTGAGTTACTTGGGTTATTTGGGTTAAGAGTCTCATAATTGAAGTGACATAAGCATTGAAAAATCTCCCCTCACCCATCTCCTTCGACAAACTCAGGACGGTGAGTCTCGTCGAACCGTTTGCCAAAGAGGGGTATAATCCCTCCCTTAGGAAAAGGGAGGTCAGGAGGGATTTTATAAATCGATGTCTTTACTATTTTGATTCTGTTAATAACTCAATAAACTCAATAGACCCAATAAACAAAAAATGGCCTTGACAACCCTCTTTCTTTTCAATTATTTTATTGCTCATTGAGGCGGGCATAGCTCAGCTGGTAGAGCATCGGCTTCCCAAGCCGAGGGTCGCGGGTTCGATCCCCGTTGCCCGCTCCAACTTTAATATCAAGGGGTTAGCTAAAACGGTTAACCCCCTTTTTTTGATCCAAAATGAGTGCAGGGTGCAACTGGGGTGCAGATAGGACCAAAAAAAACAGCCCCCATTTTGAGCCGTTTTATTTTCTCTTTCTGTTTTCCAAAGAGGTTCAATCCATCAACCTCTGATTCCCTTTCCTTTCTGACTTTACCATTTCATTTCACCTCTTCCAACGTTGGTTGTGTAAAATATCTTTTTTTGTCTATAAGGTTCCCATCCTTATCAAAAGTAAATTCATAAGTTGATTTATATCGTTCATAAGGAATACGTTTTCTTCGTCCCTCAAAATAGTAATAATAAACAATCGTGCCTTCTCTTTCTTCTTTCTTTGCTGGTGGACCATACTTCTGTTCAACTTGAGTATGGTTTCTTAACTCCGCGCATCCAACCATCGTAAGCATTATTATGAAAATTAAAAACAATACAATCTTTTTCATTATCTTCACCTCCTTCCATTTCCTTGGGTCAATTGTGTCTGGAAGACACTTAAATTCAATGGTCTCCAAATATCCTCTCCCGTTCAGTATTATAATTTCGGGCGCCACCGTTATCTCGATACCTGGAAATCCACCCTCGGACTTCCCTTTAGTATATAAACCGCTACGTTTCTCAAGATTAGCTTTTGAGAGTTGCAAACACTGCTCGAACTTCGGAACGGCATAAACAACCCCCACGTTACGGAATAGTTAGGATAAGTATTTCCTTTTTCGAAAACCGTTTTCTCTATCTATTCCCACAACACCCATGCACATTCTGCCCCCCCCACTTCCGCATAGGTAAACATTAAAAGTCCGATAAGAATAACTCCCAATAATGATTTCATCGGTCACCTCCTTTTTGCTCTTGGGTTGCAGTAATTCGCATAAATATATGATTGACTTCTTCCGGTTTTAATCTCTGCCAGATGAAGATAAATTGAACGTCTTTTCTCATTTCAACGATTACCTCTTGCAATGCCCTTGTAAGATCACCTCTTGTAGGTTTAACCAGTATGGAAAGCACACGGTCCGCTTTTTTAGCGACTTTCCTGTTACCGTATATCCATAATTTTGCCACTGCCTTGTTAAATTCTTCCTGATCTTCGGTTTTGCCGGTATAAGCAACCTTTAAAATGATGGGTAATATTTCAACATACGCTCGTTGTTTTGCTTCCAAGAATGTCTTAGCACGCCCGAAAGCATATGAAACCAATGCAGTAAAGAAAACTACCAGGAATGTTGTAAACATAAAATCTCCTTCCCTATTAAATCAAAAAGCTGTTCTAATCTAATAAATCTGATCATGTACGTTTACCTTTCTTCTCAAACCTCTCCCAATACTTATCAATGGCTCGCCTTAAAATATCAGAAAGAGGAAGACCGGTTTTCTTTTGAATCCCTTTCAGCTTCTTAATTTGTATATCCGCTAAATAGAAATTCATTCTTTTCATCGTCATGGCTAAAGGACCTCCTTGATGTTCTGAGTCAATTATACGCAAATTATATTAGCTCGCAAGCATTTCTTTGGGCTCCATTTATACAAGAAAGAATAGAAAGAGCATTAAATTGGGCCTCCCAAGTGACCACAAATCCTCATATTTTGTCAGAATTGTTTACAACTTTAAAAGAATAATTTTCTTCAATAAATTAAATACATTACTCCATTAGGATAATATCACTGTCGGTAAACTTTACTTTCTGACCTGTTACAGAGCTATCTGTGTTTAATAAAGCTCTATAGTTTTAAGAGCTTATAAATATTCTGAATTGGTATGGAAAATGCTTGAAATCATAATGTATTGGTGCATTTGTTTTATGCTAAACCATGAGGACGCTGAATCAAGGATCGATCACTTTTAATACTCCGACTCCCGTCCCCGAACGCTCTACCATGGTTCTTCTCGGGTCTGGTCTGCTGGGACTTTGGGGATTCAGGAAGAAGTTCAGGAATTGAAAGGAATGGTGCAGTATGGAGGCTTATGAATTTTACTGGCTTGATCCAAAGGGGGGATACCAGATCATCGGTGTTCTCCCTGAAAAGAGAAAGAACTCTGGAAGAATAACAAAACAATCTATTATGCGATGGGGGAAAGAAGTTTTCGGTAACGACTTCGATTATGAGGATATTTTCTTCACTCAAGTGACCATTAGTGAGAAAACCGTTAGATTTTTTCGACCCGTTCCATTCACTATAACCCAGAAGGAAATTTAAAAAATAAATCAATTTAATTCGAGGAGGGCAAAGGCAGGGTCAAATGGCTCTGCCTTTTTATTTGTGAAGAGTACTGTAATTCATGGATTCAGCATATTAGCCATATACATCCTTTTTGTTTTCAAAGGTATTCTTTTAACCATGCGATAATGAGTTCAGTGGAGCCTTTAATGTCCAGCAAATCAACTCCGTGATAGGAACCGGGCCAGATCTTCAATTCCTTCTTTCCCTTTGCCCAGTCAAAATAGAGCCGGTTGTGCTCGGCAGCCTTAAAATTACCTCCCCAATCCTTTTCTGAGGTCATAAAAAGGATAGGTTTGGGACCATACTCTTCCAGAAGTTCCTTTACCGCTTTTCCAGGAAGGGCCTCCTGGCCGGAGAGGGAAAACAATACCAAAGCTTTGACATTGTATTTGACTCCTGAATGGATTGCTACTCGTGCGCCGTAGCTTGCGCCGATCAGACAGATCCTTCCCGGATTTATCTCCTTTTGTTTCGCTAAAAATTCAAGGGCGCTTTTCAGCTCATAATTGACGGGCGCATACACATCCTGACTTTGAAGAAGTGTGATTTGTTCTTCTCTCCTTCCTGCTCTTGCGATAAGGTCTTTGTATCTCAAGTCCATCACAAGAACCCCAAAGCCTGCCTTGTTTAGTCTGGAAGGAAATTTTCCAAAGGCGCTGCCATCGCAACGGGTATCCGGGATCAGGATGACTCCGGGTGAATCCGGAGAAGGTGCCGGATAGCAGGCAGCGGAAATCTTTTGTCCGTCTTCGGTGGATAATAATAATGACTGAGCAGCCCCTGCTTCCCTTCCCAATGAAAGGAAAATGAAAACAACCAATAGAACCGGCGCGACCTTGCTTCTCATGACCCTCTACCTCCTTATCAATTGAAAATATTTTGGGGGTCTTCGCGTAAGTGAGTGGGTCATTTCTGACTATTTTCTCCCCCCCTTTAGTAAAGATTCCCTTCTCTTTACCTCTCTTTGGCAAACGGTTCGACGAGACTCACCGTCCTGAGCTTGCCGAAGGAGAGGGGGCAGGGGAGATTTTATAAATCATAAACAACTCCATAGAAAGAATTTGTTCTTAAAATCCCCCCTCGCCCCCCTTTTCCAAAGGGGGATAATAAGGATGATACCCATATCTTCATAAGGTTTTTACCCACTCACTTCCACGAAGACCCTATTTTTTTAATACAGGTTAAAATGCGACCGCCCTGACTACCCTTTCGGGAAAATTTAACCCATACTGCACAAAATAATCAATTTTTATGCAGTAAACCCCGTTAGAAAGTCTTCTCCTTTCACGGGTGGGCTCACACGGGGCATTAAACCCTTGCCTGACTTCTCCATCTCTATCCCATTAGGCTGGACCATTGAATTAGGCGCTCACATCCAAAATCAGTTCCTTTTAAATTTTTTAAATTTTGGTGTTGACAAGGAGTTTAAAAAGATTTAGGTTAGTTTACTAATTGTAGGGGTGGGTTATACCGGATGAATTGAATATTGTCCTGGAGGATGTCAAGGAGAAATTTGACACGGTCATGGAGGGCATCCAAATGATCAATGAGAAGCTCGACCGGCATATCGAGGAGAACCGGAGAGAACACGAAAAGTTTGAAATGGGACTTTTGGAGTTCCGGCGGGATATGAACGAACACCGGAACAACACAGAGCTTCATAGCGGAAGGAGAGAGAAAAAGGCCTCCTGACCTCGGAGCCGAAATTTTATACTTGCTTTTTAAAAAGTTTTCTGTATAATCTTTCTAAAATAAATTTTTCTCGAGGAGGGCACAAACATGGCAGGAAAGAAACCACTCACCAAGTCACAGACCGTCTCCTATTTCGCAAAGAAGTTTGATTTCTCCAAGAAGGTAGCTGGGTCCGTCATTGACGAAATGGCAGCCTTAGCCATCGCGGAGACCAAAAAGGCAGGCGCCTTCACCCTTCCCGGGATTGGCAAACTCGTTCTGGTGAAACGGAAAGCCCGGGTGGGAAGAAATCCCGCAACAGGACAGCCGATTAACATCCCGGCCAAAACCGTGGTGAAGATGCGGGTTGCCAAGGCCTGCAAAGAGGCCATCGTCCCACCGAAGAAGTAAGCGCCTCGTACTGATAACTTATAAATAAAGAGGAACGAGTCCCTCGACGAAGTCGGGGGAAGTCGTTCCCCTTTGCTTATTTTTCGTTCATTGGATATTAACAATCCAAGAATTGAATTGACATCAGCATTAAAAAATCTCCCCTCCCCCCTCTCCTTCGGCAAGCTCAGGACGGTGAGTCTCGTCGAACCGTTTGCCAAAGAGGGGTAATACCTCTTCAGGATCGTTTTCCTGTTATTAGACAGGTAAAGGGAAGTCAGAAGGGATGAATTTTCGCTATGAGATAGAGTTCAAGGGGATTACCCGGTTTTCGCAAGAGATTTCAAAACTTTTCCCATCAGGCGATGTCTTCTCTTTTCCAGATTTCTTGTCAGAACATTCATCTTATTGATGAAGGCCTCATCTTTCACTGAACCTAAATTAATTTGAATATTCATCAATCCGCCTTTCAAGGCGGTATCCGCAAGAAAAGCTCCCACTCCTGCATCACTCAAAGCATTTGGCGTCCCCTTAACAATAAGGGTATAAGAATCCTCCATGAGGTGGAGGGCAAAATGACAAACCAATTGAGGAGTAACGGTCGCATTCTTGAAAGCCTTCTCAATCATCCTGCTTCGATAAAGCCTTTCCTTCTCAGTTTTTTTGGAAAGGCGAAATGCTTTTAAAACCTCTTGATAAGATCGGGCATCTTCATCAACTGCCTGAAGAAGCCTTTTCTGCATCAGCTCGCCTCTTTTCTTAATCATCATCATCTCTTTTTGCTTCAATTTCTCTTTCTTCAGAGTCAGGCCTGCCACCATTCCAATGAGGGCTGCAGACATCGCTCCGGCAAGAGCCGATGCACTTCCGCCTCCTGGAGTGGGATCATCGGAAGCTAATTTTTCTAAAAAACGTTTGATCTCCATTATGTCTCCTTGTTACCCCTACCCGTCTATGAGTAGATAGGTCCTGCCCTGAATTACGGGCTACGCTGGATTCACCCTTCGAGAGCCTCAGGGCGAACGGTGAATGACAACGCTGTATCGGAAAGGAAAAGGAATTGGGGTGGGAGATTATTCGAATTCTAAGATCCGCTGCTCGATGACCTGATGCGTTGAAAACTCCGGACACTTTAAATAATCCTGGACAACGCCTTCCAGAACAGCGAGAGGAACCAATCCTACGATCTCGGACCCTCCGATTTCAATCCCTCTACGGATCGCCTCTTCCCTGATGAACTCATAAACTTTTGGAATATTGGATACCCGGAAGTTGGTCAGGTTCATCGAAACCTGAACCATACCCTTCTCCTTCAATCCCACCCCCATCGCCCTGACATGGGGAAACCCGCCATCCTTAAATCTCACCTTTTTGGCAATCTCTTTTGCCAGGGTGATATCTTTGCTTTTAAGGTTAACATTGTAAGCCACCAGAGGAAACCGGGCTCCCGCCACGGTGGCCCCGGACTTTGGACTGAATTCGGCTGGTCCTTCGTCAGGCTTCCATTCAGGATCCTTCAGTTTTTCAGGAAGTCCTTCATACTCACCTTTTCGAATCGCCGGCAGTTCCCTCCTCTCCGTTCGGAGAGCCGCTTCTTCATAAAAGAAGATGGGGATTCCTCTTTTCCCCAGCTCTTTTCCAAATTCCCTGGCTATCCCTACAGCCTCCTCCATTTCAACCCCGTGAATGGGAACAAAGGGCACGACATCCACTGCCCCTAATCGGGGATGTTCTCCCTTGTGCTCTCTCATATCGATGAGATCAATGGCCTTCAGGGCAAAGGAAAGGGCCGCCTCTTTCACCTCTTCTGGTTCACCCACAAAAGTGAAGACACTCCGGTGGTGATCCCTATCCGATGAGATGTCGAGAAGCCGGACCTCTTTATGCTTTCTAATCTCTCCGGCAATAGAAGCGATCTTATCCGGATCTCTTCCTTCACTGATGTTGGGAACACATTCTAAAAGGCGCATATTTACTCTCAGTCGGCAGAGTGCAGCAGACAGCAGGCAGTAGACAATATTCAATGGTCAATTTTCAATGGTCAATGTCCAGTTGCCAGCAATCATTGATAATTGTCAATTGCTTATTGTCCATTGATCATTGATTTTTATAAACGATTTCCCCATTTTTAATCACCACCTCAACATGATCCACGCCAAAATGGTAAGGGAGGTATCTATAATTCGGAATATCGAGCATGATCAGATCGGCCTTCTTCCCCGTATCAAGGCTTCCGATCTCCTTCTCCCGCCCCATGGACCTGGCCGCATAGGTGGTTGTTGCCTGGATCACTTCCTTAGGGGTCATTCTGAAGAAGAGACAGCCCATGGTCATCATCAGGGGAAGGGATTCGGTCATCGAGGAACCCGGGTTCAAATCGGTGGAGAGGGCGACTGCCACTCCCTTTTCAATCATCTCCCTGGCTGGCGGATATTTCTTCATTGAAAGAAAGAAACTGGCTCCGGGCAACAACACCGCTGTCACCCCTTGCTCCGCCATCCGCTCTATCCCCTGCCGGCTAATATATTCGAGATGATCCGCAGAATAGGCCCCGACCTCAGCCGCCAGCTCCGCTCCGCCACCCGGACTCACCTGGTCCGCATGGATTTTAGGTTTGAGGCCGTATCGCTTTCCCGTCTCGAGGATTTCTCTCGACTCTTCGAGATGAAAAGCCTTCTCCTCACAGAAGACATCGCAGAACTCTGCCAGCCCTTCTCCGGCAACTTCTGGAATCATCTCTTGGGTGAGAAGATCCATGTATCTTCTTCTCTCATTTTTAAACTCTTTTGGAATGGTGTGGGCCCCCAGGAAGGTCGGGACGATATCCACGGAGTGATCTTCCTGCAATGCCTTCATCACCCGGAGAATTTTTAATTCATCCTCAAGCGAAAGCCCGTAACCGCTTTTGGCCTCAATGGTCGTAACACCCTTTGAGAGCAGTCGATCAAGCCTCCGCTTTCCCAGAAAGAGGAGCTCCTCAAAGGAAGCCTTTCTCGTTGCTTCAACGGTTGAAAGAATTCCGCCACCCCTTCCGGCAATCTCCAGGTAGGTGTGACCTTCAATTCTCTGTTCAAATTCATTCTCTCTTGAACCGGCAAAGATGAGATGGGTGTGCGAATCGATGAGGCCCGGCATCACGACCTTTCCTCTCGCATCGATCACCTGCCCTTCCGAACTTAAAACAAAATCTTTTGGTAATTCGCCTGTCTTTCCGATCCAGAAGATCCTGCCCTCTTTAACGGCGACGGCGCCGTTGGGTATGATTCCCAGTCCTGATTCATCTTTAAAGGAGGAGGAAAGGGTTAGAAGTTCTTTGGCATTTTTAATGAGAAGGTCGATCTCTATTTTTTCAAGCATAATCAAAATCCCTCCCTGCCTCCCTTTCATAAAGGGAGAAGAAAATATTCCCCCTTTTGTAAAGGGGGAAAAAGGGGGATTAACGATTGGTCAGGATCTTTTTAAGGGCCCGGATAAATCTCCGGTTATCCGTCATTCTTCCGATCGTAATTCTACTGCAGGTGGGATAACCCCATGTCTTTCCGGGACGGATGATGATTCCTTCTCTCAGGAGACCTTGAAAGACTTCTTCAACATCCTTCTCGAAATCGATGAAAATGAAATTGGCCTCGCTGGGAACATAGAGGATTCCCATCTTCTCCAGCTCCTTATAGAGATACCTTCTCCCTTCGTAAACCAGTTGAATCGATTTAAGGATGTGATCCGTGTCGGCTAGCGCAGCAACAGCAGCGACCTGCGCCAACCGGTGGACAGGGAAAGGATCCCTCACCTGATAGAGGCAATGGATGAGATCTTCCCTTCCGATCGCATAGCCGATCCTCAGGCCCGCCAGTCCATAGACCTTTGAAAAGGTCCGGAGCGCAATCACCTGCTTTCCATCCTTCACATAATCTAAACCGTTGGGATAAAAGGGAGCTTCAGCAAAATCCCCGTAGGCTTCATCCAGTATGACGATGACCCGTCCGGGTAATCTGGAGAGAAATTGATTGAAGGATGACTCGGAGACGATTGTCCCGGTCGGGTTATTCGGGTTACAGACGAAGATGAGTTTCGTCTTCCGGGTCACTCTATTTAACATGCCGTCGAGATCATGGGTGTAATCCTGCAATCTTACCCGAATGGGCTTCCCGCCCATGATCTGGGTGACATTGGTATAAACAGGAAAAGTAGGATCTGCCATGATCACCTCATCCCCTTCATCCACAAAGGCGTTGGCAATCATGAGGATGAGGTTATCCGCTCCATTCGAAATAACGATGTTTCCCTCGGCCAGGGAAAAGGTTTTCGCCAGGGCCTGCCTTAAAACCGGACTGGGCCCCTCCGGATAGAAGTGGATATTCGGAAGCTCTCTCCGGATGGCTTCCAAAGCTTTGGGTGAAGGGCCAAGGAGGTTTTCGTTCGATGCCAGCTTGACCCATCTCTTCGCCCCGTACTCTTTCTGGACCTCCTCGATCGACCTCCCGGGGATATAGGAGGCGATCTTTAAGATCCCTTTTCTCGCTAAACGGTCTGTTTTCAATGGATTTTCTCCTCTTCCCAAATGATGTGGACTCATTATCAAAGGATCAGCCCATGTTGTCAAGAATCAATCTTCTTCCCTTCCCGGCGGACAGGATAACACAGGACAGGATAAAACATTTGACAAAAGGGAAAGAAAATATTAAAAAATGGGAGAATTTTACAGGGGATTAGGGGTTAAACTCATAATCCAAAACCAGAGGCAATCCAATTCATTTAAAAGGAGGGGTTAAGAGATGTTAAAAAGAAGATCGCTATTAAAATGTTTTTTACTGTCTTTTGCCATGGGAACACTTCTCTTTTTCGGGTCCGATGGATGGGCTCAGACGACCATCAAACTCGCCCACGGGATGCCGCCGATTGAGGATGAGAACATTCACCGGGCCGTATCGGTCTTCAAAAAGGTTGTGGAACAGAAGACCGCCGGAAAAGTGAAAGTGGAAATCTATCCATCCAATCAACTGGGAAGGGAACGGGAGCAGTTCGAGGGCGTCAAGTTAGGAACGATCGAAATGTGCATGATCGCAGACGGCCCGATTGCCGGTTTTTTACCCGAGATCATGACGATCGGCATTCCCTATCTCTATTCCAATGAGGCTGTTGCCTGGAGATCCCTCGATAGCTCCTTTGGGAAAAGCCTGTTCGAGGAGATGAGGAAAAAGACAGGCGTCAGGGCTCTGGGAATCGGGGAGAACGGCTTCAGGAATTTCACCAACAGAACGAGGCCCATCCGGAATCCGGACGATCTGAAGGGGTTGAAGATACGGACCATGGAAAACCCTGCCCACATGGCCATGGTAAGAGCCATGGGAGCCAGTCCGACTCCGATTGCCTGGGGGGAAGTCTACATGGCTCTTCAACAAGGAGTGGTCGATGGTCAGGAAAACCCGGTTTCGGTTATCCAGGTCGCCAAGTTTAATGAGGTCCAAAAATACCTCACCCTGGACGGCCATGTTTACAGCATCCTGCCGATCCTGATCAACGACAAATTCTTCTCCTCCCTCTCCCCGGATGTCCAGAAGATCATTGCGGATACGGCAAAAATCATGGTCACCATCTCCCGGGGCCAGAATGTCTATCTCGTGGCCAACGGGGTAAAAAACCTTCAGGATAAGGGCATGGAGGTCTATGCCCCGACAGAAAAAGAGCTCCAGATGTTCAGGGATAAATCCCAGAAACCTGTGATCGAGTTTTTGGAAAAGACCTTTGCGGAAAAGAATGTTGATAAAAAATGGATTGATATGGCTCTGAAATCAGCAAAGGCGTCCGAAATGGAATAAAGCTCATCCGCAAGGAAATGGGGAATGGATGAAAAAAGTCCATTCCCCATTTTTTTAGAAGAGAACCCATGGAGAACCTCAGACAAATTTCAGAAAAATTGAGCCTCCTTTCTGAAAAGACAGTTTATTATACCCTGGTGGTCATGATGATTGTGATGACGTTGACCGTCATCGTCCAGGTCTTCCTCCGCTACGTCTTTTCCTTCTCCTTTTCCTGGTCTGAAGAAGTGGCGAGATATCTGATGATCTGGACGGCTCTCCTGGGGGGCAGCCTTGCCTTGCAGAAGGGCCTCCACATCGGTGTCGAGCTTTTCCTCGTCAGGGTTAGTTCGAGAACAAGGAGATGGGTTTCTATCCTTTCAAAGATGTTCATCCTCATCTTTCTCACCTATCTCACCATCGGAGGAATAAAAATTACCTGGGCCGTTCGGGATCAGAGTTCCCCTGCCCTTCTCTTTTCCATGGCCTATGCTTATCTTTCGGTGCCTGTGGGAGGGTTCTTCATGGCCCTTCAAACCATTCATTCTCTCATTGAGGATTGGGTCAGAAGGTAGAGGAAAAAGATGGTTCTCTTGATCATGCTCTTTGTATTTGCCTTCATGTTGATCATCGGGATTCCGATTGCATTCTGCCTGGGACTCTCCTCTCTCGCCATCGTTCTGATTGAAGGAAGATATCCGATCATCATTGTTGCCCAGAAGATGTTTAATGGAATGGATATGTTTGCCCTGATGGCCATTCCCCTCTTCATCCTGGCCGGAGATCTGATGAACCTGGGAGGCATTACGGACCGCCTGATCAAATTTTCTAATCTGCTGGTTGGACATATCCGGGGCGGCCTTGCCCATACCCTGGTGGTGGCTGAGATGTTCCTCTCCGGTGTAACGGGGTCAGCCGTGGCGGATGCCTCCGCTCTTGGCTCGGTGATGATCCCCTCGATGGTCAAGGAAGGTTACGATAAAGAATTTTCGACAGCCATCCTGGCCACGGCCGCTACGGCAGGTCCCATCATCCCGCCCAGTATCACCATGGTCGTTTATGGAGTGACCATGGGAGTTTCTATTGGCGGTCTTTTTTTAGCGGGATGCCTGCCCGGTCTGATCATGGGAGTCTCCATGATGGCGATGGCCTATTACTTTGCGCGGAAAAGAAATTATCCGAGAAATGAGAAGAGGGCAACCTTTCGGCAAATCGTTAAAGGAAGCCGCGAGGCGGTAGCAGCCTTAATTCTACCCGTTGTTATTTTAGGCGGGATCATGTCAGGTGTTTTTACGGCTACGGAAGCGGCATCGATTGCCGTTTTCTTCGCCTTTGTTTTTGGATTTTTCTTATTCAGGACGCTGACCCTGAAGGACATACCAAAGATTCTTGTCAATTGCGCCATCACCACTTCGATCATCATGCTTATTATTGGAACGGCCAATGTGACGCTCTGGTTCTTAGCCACCCAGCAGGTGCCTCAGAAGGTTTCCACTCTTTTTCTCTCTATCTCCACAAATCCTTATGTCCTTCTATTTATTGTCAATATTATTCTCCTCATTGTGGGATGTTTCATGGAGACAGGAGCAGCTATCATCCTCTTTGCTCCTATTCTTGCCCCCATTCTCACCGGAGTGGGCTTTCATCCCCTCCATGTCGGGTTTATCTTTGTCTTCAACCTGGTCATTGGAATGATCACCCCACCCCTTGGGGTCTGCCTCTTTGTGGGCTGTACGATTGCAAAAATTTCTCTTGAAAGGTTATCCAAAGCGATCTGGCCTTTCATTCTCCTTTTGATCGGGGTTCTCCTGATCTTCAGCTACTTTCCCGGCATCTCCATGATCATCCCAAAGCTATTCGGGTATGCTTAATTCAGCCTTCCCACCGTCTTCTCAACCTGACGAAGCAACTCACCGGATTCGATCAGGCGCTGGATTTTCTCAATATCCTTACTGAACCGGCGATCGCCTCTGATCGGTGGGACACTTTCCCGGACAACTTGATAGGCTTCTTTAATTCCTTTACCCGGTTGCAGGGGAAGGAGGAATTCTAATCCTTGTGTCGCACAGAGCAACTCCATGGCCAAAATGTGCTCCACATTCCTCACGATATCCCTTGCCTTTCGGGCGGCAATCGTTCCCATGGAGACATGGTCTTCCTTATCCGCAGAAGTCGGAATGGAATCCACACTCGCAGGATGAGCAAGGACTTTATTCTCGGAAGCCAGAGCCGCGGCGCTGACCTGGACCATCATCAGCCCGGAATGGAGCCCTCCCTCGGAGGTCAGGAAAGCGGGGAGGCCTGACAGGGCCGGATTGATCAGCTTCTCAATCCTTCTCTCGGAGATTCCCCCTAATTCAGAGACCACTATTCCAAGGAAGTCCATGGCAAAGGCAATGGGCTCTCCATGAAAATTCCCGCAATTGAGAATCTTCCCTTTTTCGGCAAAAATGAGAGGATTATCCGTGGCAGAATTGACTTCAATCTCGAGGGTCTTGCGGATGAAGGCAAGCGCATCCCTCACCGCCCCATGGACCTGTGGAATGCATCTCAGGGAGTAAGCATCCTGGACTTTTGGGCAGAATTTATGAGACTCGGCGATCTCATCCTTCCGACCCAGTTTCTGAAAATTCTTTGAAACGGCAAACGATCCCGGGAAAGGTCTGACCTTATCGATGTCAAAATCAAAGGCTCTGAAACTCCCTTTCAGGGCATCTAAAGTGCAGGCGCCCACGATATCCGCCACTTTGCAGAGCCGTTCCGCCCTGAGAAGAGCGAGAAGACCCACCGCCGTCATGACCTGTGTGCCATTAATCAAAGCAAGACCTTCTTTCGCTTTCAGCGTAAGGGTCGGAATACCCGCCTTCTCCATGGCTTTCTTCCCTGACATTCGTTTTCCATGATAGATGGCTTCTCCCTCGCCTATCAAAACCAATGCGAGATGGGCCAGCGGCGCGAGGTCTCCGCTGGCGCCTACGGAACCCTGTTCCGGAAGGAGCGGATGGACTCCCCGATGGATCATCTCGATGAGGGTCTTCAACACCTCCATGCGAACCCCGGAATAACCCATGGCGATCACATTTGCCCGGAGCAGCAAGATTGCACGAGTCGTCATTTCATCGAAGTTAGGTCCCACGCCGACGGAATGGCTCCGGATGAGATTCCTCTGAAGGGCTTCGATTTGGGAGCGATCGATGACCTGATCGGAGAGCAGGCCGAATCCCGTGGTCACGCCATAAATCTTCTCGCCCTGCTCAAGGGCCTTCTCCACAAATTCCCTTGAGCGCTTCACTTTCTTCTCAACAGAAGGAGAAATCTTCACTCCGGCCCTGCCTTCGGCCACCTCCAGGACCTGCTCCAGGGTAAGATGTTTGCCATCAAGAATTATAGTCTTCATAAAATTCTCTATGTTAAAGGCTCCCCATTAACCCCTCCTCCCCCCTTGTGGGAGAGGATTAAGGTGGGGGGTATAAGAATAAGAACTTAACGCTTCCATTATTCTCTCTTTGACTGCATCGTTTTCTTTCAATACTTGGTTATTCCAGAACCTCAGTATACGAAATCCCTGCCTTTCTAACCATTCATTACGCTCGGAATCATAAATAACCTGTTCATTATGCTGGCCTCCATCTACTTCCACTATTAACTTCTTCTCAAAACAAACAAAATCAACAATATATTTTCCTATGGGTTGTTGTCTACGAAATTTGTTTCCATCAAATTGACGAAGACGAAAGTACCTCCATAAGGTGCGTTCCGCTTCTGTTAGATTTTTTCTCAATTCTCTGGCTTTTTATTTTATTCATTTCCCCCCATCCTAACCTTCCCCCGCAAGGGAGGGAAGGGATTATTAAAGGATATCACCTCTGATAGATCGTTACACCCGGGATTTTGATCCCTTTCTCTTTTGCAGTGTCCATTGCCTCCTCGTAACCGGCATCGGCATGGCGCATGACGCCTGTGCCGGGGTCCGTGGTCAATACCCTCAGTAACCTGCGCTCGGCATCTTTTGTTCCATCAGCGACCACGACCATTCCTGCATGAATGGAATAACCGATCCCCACCCCTCCTCCATGATGGACCGAGACCCAGGTGGCCCCTGCCGCCACATTGAGAAGGGCATTCAGAATAGGCCAGTCGGCAATGGCATCGCTTCCGTCCCTCATCCCTTCTGTTTCGCGATAAGGGGAAGCGACCGAACCGCTATCGAGATGATCCCTTCCAATCACGATGGGCGCCTTCAGGTTCCCTCCGGCCACCATATCATTAAAAACCTTTCCGATACGGGCCCTCTGACCGTAACCCAGCCAGCAGATTCTTGCCGGTAGTCCCTGAAATTTTACCTTCTCCCTTGCCAGCCGGATCCACCGGGCCAGGGAGAGGTCATCGGGAAACTCCTTTAAAATGGCTTCATCCGTCTTATAGATATCTTCGGGTTCCCCGGACAGAGCCGCCCACCGGAAAGGCCCCTTCCCTTCACAGAAGAGAGGACGGATAAAGGCCGGAACAAATCCGGGGTAATTGAAAGCCTCTTTTACGCCGGCCTGAAACGCCTGCGCCCGGATGTTATTCCCGTAGTCAAAAACAATCGATCCCTTCTTCTGTAACTCCAGCATGGCCTGCACATGGATGGCCATTGACTCCATTGAACGACGAATATACGCTTTTGGATCCTTCCTCCTGAGCTCAATCGCTTCATCAAGGGTCAGTCCTGCAGGAACATAACCATTCAGTGCATCATGGGCAGAAGTCTGGTCTGTGACCAGATCAGGAACAATTCCTCTTTTCACGATCTCCGGGTGGATCTCGGCGGCATTTCCCAGAAGACCAATCGATTTCGAAATTCCTTTCTCCTTCGCCCCTAAGGCCAGGATCAATGCATCCTCCAGGCGATCGACCATCACGTCGAGGTACCCTGTTTCGAGGCGTCTTTTAATTCGCGCTGGATCGACCTCAATGCCAAGGAAGACGCCATCATTCATGGTGGCGGCCAGGGGCTGGGCCCCTCCCATTCCACCCAGGCCTGCGGAAAGGATGAGTCTTCCCCTGAGAGAACCTCCAAAATATTTTTTTGCGGCAGAGGCAAATGTCTCATAAGTTCCCTGAAGAATTCCCTGAGTTCCGATATAGATCCAGCTTCCTGCAGTCATCTGGCCATACATGGTGAGTCCCAGCTCCTCGAGCTCCCTGAACTTCTCCCAGTTGGCCCAGTTGGGGACAAGCATCGAATTGGAGATCAACACTCGTGGAGCATTCTCATGGGTTTTGAAAATGCCTACGGGCTTTCCCGATTGAACCAGCAAGGTCTCATCATTTTCTAAATTTCTCAGGCATTTCACCAGGAGATGGTAAGCTTCCCAGTTCCGCGCCGCTTTTCCCGATCCTCCATAGACAACCAGCTCTGCCGGCTTCTCTGCCACCTCCGGGTCGAGGTTGTTCATCAGCATCCTTAAAGCCGCCTCCGTCTGCCAGCTCTTGCAGGTGATCTTCGATCCTCTGGGGGCTTTGATCCCCACCTGAACGCCGGCCAGGGTTTCGACCTTTTCTTTCACTTTAACTTTTTTCTTCTCCATGATTCACCTCGGATAGGGTACCCTTCTTTAGGTTCCGCCAAGATAGGCTTTTTTGACCTGGGGGGCTGCAGAAAGGTTCTGGCTGGTATCGCTCAGGACGATCTGCCCGGTTTCGAGTACATAACCACGGTTGGCCACGGCAAGGGCCTTACGGGCGTTCTGCTCGACGAGCAAGATGGTCACCCCCTGCCGGTGGAGGTTCTTGATGACCTTGAACGTCTCCTCTACATAAATGGGCATCAATCCAAGAGAAATCTCATCCATCAGTATGAGCCGGCGTCTGGACATCAATGCCCTGCCGATCGCCAGCATCTGCTGCTCGCCTCCGCTGAGGGTCTTGCCCACCTGATTCCTTCTTTCTTTCAGAACAGGAAATAACCCAAAGGCTTCTTCCATGCCCGACTCTATCGCCTTTCGGTCCTGCTGGGTGTAAGCCCCCATCAACAGATTTTCGGCCACGGTGAGGTCAGGGAAAATCTTCCGGCCTTCCGGAACGAGGCTGATACCCAATTGGGCGCGGTGATGCGGCGGGCTTGAAGTCATATCCTTTCCCTCAAATAAAATTTCTCCCTTCCTGCATCTCACCAACCCCATCACCGTCCGCAGAATCGTGCTCTTTCCCGCCCCGTTTGCGCCGATGATCGTCACCAGTTCCCCCTCATCCACCGTGAAACTGATCCCTTTCAGCGCCAGGAATTCACCGTAAGAGACTTCGATCCCGCGCACTTCGAGCATTTAGTCCTCCTTTCCCAGATAGGCCTCGATGACCTGGGGATTGGAGCGAATCTCTTCAGGAGAACCCTCCGCAATCTTGGAGCCGTGGTCGAGCACAACGATTCGTTTGCAGAGATCCATCACGACCTGCATGTTGTGTTCGATGAGAAGAACGGAGATGCCCTGGTCACTCACCTTGCGAATGAGGTCCATGAGCTGTGCGGATTCTTCAAACCGGAGTCCCCCTGAGGGTTCATCCAGAAGGAGAAGACTGGGTTTGAGGGCGAGGGCCCGCGCAATTTCGATCCGTTTCTTAATGCCGAGAGGAAGATTTTTCGCTAATTGTTTCCTGTAGGGCTCAAGGCCTGTCCCCTCGATGAGCATCCCAACTTCCCTTAGAATGTCAGGTCGTTGAAAGGGCCCTATGGAATTCCAGAGTCCGGGATAGAAACGATGACCATAGGCCACCAGGACATTCGTCTCCACGTCCAGGTTCTGAAAGGGCCGGACGATCTGAAAAGTCCTTCCGATTCCCAGCCGGCTGATCTGGTGAGGCTTCATACCAAGAATCGACTTGCCCTGAAAGGCAACTTCTCCGCCCGAAGCCGGGTAGATGCCTGAGACGAGGTTAAAGAGGGTTGTTTTGCCGGCCCCATTGGGACCGATGATTCCCAGGATCTCTCCCTCCTCAGCCGCAAAACTTACCTGGTCCAGAGCCCGCAGGCCGTCGAACTCTTTGCTCAGGCCGGTCACTTTCAAAAGTAATATTCCCATGCTCCAAATCTTAAGAATGATAGGCGATGCGCTTAAATGCCTTCGTAAGGATCGATTCGGTCCCGAGGAGACCGCTGGGCTGAAATCGCATCATGGCCAAAAGAAGAAGGCCATAGACAAGCGTGCGATACTCCATGATGGGGCGGGAGACTTCCGGCAGAATTCCCAGGATCACTGCTCCCAGGATGGGGCCCAAGCGCGTGCCGATTCCGCCGAATACAACCATGCAGAGGATGACAATCGATTGGCCAAACCCGAAATTCTGGGGCATGATGAAGGTCAGGAAGTGAGCATAGAATCCTCCGGCAAGCCCGGCAATAGAACTTCCGAGGACAAAGGCCATCACTTTGAATCGAACCACATCCACGCCCATCGCTTCCGCCGCCTGTTCATCCTCGCGGATCGAGGCCCAAGCCAGACCGATCCATGAACGGCCCAATCGCCGATCAAGAAGAAGCAGAAGGACAAAAACGATGAGAATGAGAAGAAAATACTCCGTTTTGCTCATCTCCCGGCCAAACCATTTGGGCAGGTTGATCCCTCCGATGCCCATGGCTCCGCCAAAGAAAGGAATATAGAGGAAGACAGCCTCTATCACAAAATTGATTCCCATCGTGGTAATGGCAAGGAAATCATCACGGACGCGCAGGCAGGGAATCCCAAAAAGCGCTCCGACGATTCCCGCAACGGCAGCGGCCAGCGGCACGGAGACCCAGAAAGGGAAACCGGCCCCTGTATAGAGCAGGGCCGACGTATAGGCGCCGATGCCGAAGAAGGCCGCATGTCCGAGAGAGATCTGTCCTGCATGGCCTGTGATGATATTGAGGCTATGGGCCAGAATGGCATAGACGATGATGGTGATGAGAATCGTAATAAGATATCCGCTGATCATAAATTTTGCTGACAGCTAATAGCAGATAGCCTATTGCAAAAGGCGAATTCGAATGACGGCTTAACTATAAGCCATATGCTATACGCCATAAGCTATTGGCTATTTGTTAAATGCCATGACATCGTGGACAAAATAATGTGCCACGACATCGTGGACACCGTTCCCTGACAATCGAATAGC
>MGQQ01000153.1 GCA_001798855.1 Deltaproteobacteria bacterium RBG_16_49_23
TAGGGCTTCCTCCTTTGGTTGGGATATGGTTTTGTTGCAAACTTACATTACCATCTTTAGGGGGAGGCCTTAAATAGTATCAAGCGGCTTCAGACGGACGCGGGCTAGTGCCCGCGCCGCTGATCCGCAGCGTTGAGTCTGTAGAAAAAGTCGTCAAGCAGATTCTTGTACGAGAAGAAGAAAAAAATGAACTCACATAATGCCCCACAATCAACGATCTCATGCTTGGGAAGGGTCAAGTGACCCCCGAAAACGTCGTTCCCACTCGTCAAAAGGACTTTTCCTACAGACTCGTTAGGCATAGAAGGAAGGAGAAGATATGATCAGAAAGTACATTCAGACAGCTATGGATCACGCCAGGTATGAAATCCTCCAGGATGACCGGACATACTACGGTGAGATTCTCGAGTGCCCTGGTGTTTACTCGAATGCTCCGACCCTGGAGCAGTGCAGAAACCAGCTGGAGGAGATTCTTGAGGAGTGGGTTTTGTTTCGCGTTTATAAAAACCTCCCCATTCCTCCAATTGACAACATCGAAATCGAGATCAAGAAACAGGTAGCCGCCTGATGCCTACGTTCGGCCCGGTCAAAAGGGATGTTCTCATCAGGTGCCTCCGCAAGTGTGGTTTTGACGGCCCTTATTCTGGGGGGAAACATCCGTTCATGGTGAAGGGGGATCTGACTCTTACAATTCCAAATCCGCACCACAAAGATATTGGTAGGGAGTTTTTGGCGAGAATTCTGCGCCAAGCTGGAGTCTCCAAGGAACAATGGGAAAAGCTTTAGCCCAACATTTATAATGCCTCTTGTTGTCAATATGAAGACTTGGTACCAGGCAACGGTAATTCGTTATTGGTTAAAAGGATGGGGAAAGTGTGGTCAAGGGGAAAAAAAGAAAATACCGTGTTTCCGTTGCCTGCCCCCCGTCTGCAAAAAAACGGTCAGCAATGATTTGCAATAATTTATAAAAATCATGGTTTAATATCCCATCTGTAAGGGTAGAGGGTGATTTATTATATTTTAATCAACTCGTATTCTCTTGTGCCCAGTCCGATTTCTTCTGCGTAGGCCAACTGAATGGTCCAGTCCACTTCCGGGTAGAGGGCGCGAAATTTATCCTCTCCTTTTTCCCAATGTTGGGGCAGTTGGGAAGATCGATTCCCTTCCTCTCCATTGACCAGGTCAACGGAGGCCTGATCGATCGCAACGGGGTCCTCGGAGGAGAGGATTCCAATATCTTTTACAATCGGAGTGTCGGAGAATCCGTAACAGTCGCAGGCAGGGGAGACCTGTGTGAGAAAACTCAAATAGAGGGTTTTCTCCTTCTTCTTCTGAAGGACCCCGTAAGCATGCTCCACCATCTTCTTTTGAAAGAGAGGGATCGATTCATTCCACTGGATCTGGATGGCTCCGGCAGGGCAGGTGAGGATACACTCCCCGCATCCGATGCAATTCTTGGAATCGATAAAGGCAAAATGAGGCCCTTTTTCGCTTCCCGAATCGGATTGGACCATGGAGATGGCGCTCTGAGGGCACCAGGAAAGGCAGAGCTCGCACCCTTTGCAGGCCTTCTTTTTCACTTTGGGAGAGATGTTTGAATGCTGGGCCAACTTTCCCTCCCGGCTGGCGCATCCCATTCCCAGGTTCTTTAACGTTCCTCCAAATCCCGACAGTTCATGCCCTTTGAAATGGGTAACGCAGACGAGGGCATCGGCCATATGGATGGCATGGGCAATGGAGACGGTCTTGAAAATGGGTTTATCGATTTTGACTTTGACGGCGCTGTTGCCTCTCAAACCATCCGCAATGAGGACAGGGGCGTTGACCGCCGATTCGGTAAAGCCGTGTTGATAGGCAGTGGTGAGATGGGAGACCGCCTCGCTCCGGGTTCCGATGTAGAGAGTATTGGTATCGGTCAGAAAGGGCTTCCCTTTGCATTCCCTGATCCGGTCCACGACCTTTCTTAGGAAAATGGGTCTGACGTAGGCGGTATTCCCTTTCTCTCCGAAATGGAGTTTGATGGCAACGAGATCCCTCTCTCTGATCTTTCCTTTCAGGTCGGTCCGATCAAGGAGGGTGTCCAGCTTGTCAAAAAGGGTCTTTTTCGATTCCACCTTCAGATCGGAAAAGAAGACCTGGCTCTTCATGCTTAACCTCCTGCTCCAGCATTTCCAGCATTCTAAGTTAATGGCGGCAAGGTGTCAATTCCATGAAGGAGTCAGGAAGGAGATAAAATATTTCCAGTTTCGCTAATGAGGAAAAGCAGACAGGCTTCAAACCTTCCCGGCCCACCTGTCTGCCTCAAAAAGAACCTTGATCATTTTTCTATTTTGATGTAGAAAAATACCAGGCAGGTGAGGATGACCGTATTGGCCAGGCTTGTAGTACATTGGACCAAGGATTTGAAGAGACTTCGTATCGGTTAGAGCGAATAGGACAATGCTCGACCGCCTCATTGTAAAAAGATTCTGGGCAAATCCAATTTTCCAGATATGACATTTGAGATAAGAGATAAGGTGCATGGCTAAGATAACCAGAGTGCTATTAACCATTATTTTCATAATCGTTGCCGCCATTTCCGGCTGCAGCCCGAAAGAGGAAAAAGGCGCATTAAAGCAGTTTGAGAAAATTACCCTTGCCGTCACGCCCTGGCCTGCTTCTGCTCCTCTTTATGTAGCTTATGAAAAAGGTTATTTCAGGGAAGAGGGACTCGACGTAACCCTTCACTCCTATGTAGCGGGACATCTGGGACTTGATGCTGTACTTTCCGGAAGGGCGGACTTCACCACGGTTGGTGAGACGCCCATTGCCCGTGCTGCCATCGATGGCAAGCCCCTTGCGGTCATTGCTACTGTTTCTGTAATTGATCAGGCGATCCTGATTATCGCAAGAAGAGACAGAGGCATCTCAGCCGCTAATGATCTCAGGGGCAAGAGAATCGGCCTGGTCACCGGCACCACTGCCGATTTCTTCCTCCATATCTATTTGACGACTTCCTATATCAATCCAAAGAGTATTCGGGTCGTCAACCTTGCGCCCGATAAGGTGGTTGACGCCCTTTTGAACGGAGAGGTTGACGCAGTAAGCACCTGGGCGCCCCATACGATGGCGCTGCGGGACAAACTCGGCCCCAAGGGGCTTATTTTTCACGACCCGGATATTTATATCATGACCTGGAATATCGTAACAACACAGGATCTCATCAAAAAGAATCCCGAAAGGGTCAGGAAATTTCTGCGCGCTGTTCTCCGGGCAAACAGGTTTATCAAAGAGGCTCCTGATGAGACGCGCGCCATCTCTGCAAAATATTTTGGAATAGACAGCTTTTTTTTCGAAAGGGAATGGAAGAGCTATAAGTTTAATACGGGGCTGGACCAGAGCTTGTTATTGAATCTGGAAGACCAGGCACGATGGTTGATTAAGAGAGATACCGGCAGCAACCGGAAGCTTCCGAATTTCATGGATTTCATTTATGCGGACGGCCTGAAAGCAATAGAGCCTGGAGCTGTCAGAATTACCGGTAAATAGGAGCAGAGCGTGAAAATTGCTGCGAGATTGAAGCTTGCCACCTTGGCTCCCTTACTCATGGCGCTCGTCATCGGCCTCGCTCTGCTCTTCTCTTACAGAAACATTGAGGAGACCCGTGCGAAAGGCAGTATAGCCCACCGGATCATGCAAAGCATAAATGAGCTCAACAGCTTTGCCCATTCCTATATGCTCTATCACGAAGAGCGGCCAAAGCAGCAGTTCCTGCTGGAACATGATTCAATGACAGGGATCTTGAACCTGGCCCGTTTCGGGGACAGAGAACAGATGGAGCTTTTGCAGTTCATTCGCCAGAATAGTGAAACGATGAGAGCCTCGTTCTTCAAATTGGTCTTGAGCCATGAGCGTCCCCAATCGGCTGAAGGGAGCGCCTTGCACAAAGAGGCGGAAGAGCGGCTTTCAGGCCAGGTCCTCATCAGATTGCGAGATGTATTGTCCGATGCGGTCCGCCTCGAAGACCTGCTCGATAATGAGATTACGACTACCCAAAGGAGAATCAATACGCTGATCTTTCTCCTTCTCATCACCGTTACCGTCCCACTTACCATTATCCTGTTCCGGATGATGGGGAGCATTTCCAGATCGCTCACTAAACTCCGGCAAGGAACGGAGATCATCGCCGCCGGCAATCTGAGCCATCGAATAGGGGTTTCGTCGAATGATGAAATCGGGGAACTCTCCCACTCTTTCGACCTTATGGCGGAACGATTGAACGCTACTACCGTTTCGAGAAATGCATTGAGAAAAGAAGTCGAAGAGCGCAAGCGAGCGGAGGAGGCCCTGCGGGAGAGTGTAGAACGTTTTAGGGTGGCCATTACGGGTTCTCCCATTACTGTTTTTCAGCATGATAAGGACCTTCGTTTTACCTGGGTCTATAATCCCCCTCCAAGGTTCTCTGATGGAGATTTCTTAGGAAAGAAAATTGAAGAAATCTACATACCTGAGGATGCCGCTCGCTTGATCAAATTGAAGCGCGAAGTCATCGAGAGTGGAGTAGGCATGAGGGGAGAAGCCTGGTTGACCCTCAAGGGAGAACCTAGTTTTGTTGATTTCTCTGTAGAACCATTGCGCGATGCGTCCGGTCAGATTACCGGCGTCACCTGCGCCACGATTGACATCACCGAGCACAAGCGGGCCGAGGAGGCCCTGCGGCTGCAAACTTTGGAACTTCATCTACTCACCCAGACCTTGGAGCAACGAGTGCAGGAACGAACGGCAGAACTGGCCAAAGCGAACGCAGCATTGCGGCATCTATCCTCAAAACTCCTGTCGGCCCACGAGGAGGAGAGAAAGATCATGGCCGGTGAGATTCATGACACCCTCGGAGCCTGCCTGAGCGGAATTAAATTCAAGGTGGAGGACGTTCTCCATCAGGCCGAAAAGGCTCCAAGCGTTACGCCCCAATCTTTACGCGCGATCATTCCTCTGATTCAAGAAGGGGTCGAGGAATGCCGAAGAATACAGATGGATTTACGGCCACCGATGCTGGATGATCTCGGTCTCCTCCCCACCCTTTCCTGGTTCTGTCGAAGGTTCCAGACGATTTATTCAAAAATTTCCGTCGAACGGGAGGTCGCTATCGAGGAAAGTAATATCCCCGGGCCCTTGAAGATCGTGATCTATCGGGTCATTCAAGAAGCAATGAACAACACTGCCAAACACAGTCAAGCAGATCATATTCGCTTGTCCTTGCGCAAACTGGGGAACCGGATTGAAATCGGCCTCCAGGATAACGGCCTGGGATTCAACGTGGAGGAGGTCGGTTCTCAGGAGACCACGAAGAGGGGATTGGGGCTTTCAAGCATGAGAGAAAGGGTTGAACTCGCAGGCGGTTCTTTTGACATCGAATCCGCTAAGGGGAGAGGGGCCTTTATTCGAGCCTCATGGCCATTGCCTTAAAGATAGCGCTTACAAATAGCATGATTGACTTTCCCCTTAAAAAAAATTAGTTTAGTGTGTAACGTTTTCAATTTGATCGAAGGGTTAAGGGAAAGGAGAGGAGATGAAGCGAGTTGAACCGACGAATATTCGAAACATAGGAACCTTTGGCCATGGCGGAGAGGGGAAAACCTCCCTGGTTGAAGCCATCCTCTTCGATACGGGAGAGAATACGCGCCTGGGAAAGGTGGACGATGGCTCCTCTTTGATGGATTTTGAGCCGGAGGAGATCAACCGGAAGATCAGCATCAGCGCCTCCCTTGCCCATTTCGAATGGGATAAGCACCGTTTTTATCTGATCGATACGCCAGGGTACGCTAACTTCATCGCAGAGGCAAAGTCTTCGATGAGAGTGGTGGATGGAGCGGTCATTGTCATCGGGGGAAATTCGGAAGCGAAAGTCCAGACCGAGACGGTATGGGGATATGCGAATGAGTTCCAGGTCCCCCGGATCCTCTATGTGAGCAAGATGGATACGGAACGGGCCGATTTCCTCAAGGTGGTTGAGGCTGTGAAGAAACGGTTTCCGTCCCAGCCCGCTGTTGCCGTTCAGCTCCCCATCGGAGGAGAAAAGAATTTCAGGGGAGTGGTCGATCTGATTGAGAAGAGAGCCTACCTCTACAAAGAGGACGGGAGCGGTCAGTTCGAATTAAAAGAAGTTCCCTCCGAATTGAAAGAAGAGGTGGACCGGCTCCGCGAAAAGATGATCGAAGCGGTTGTAGAGATGGACGACCGGCTGATGGAGAAGTATCTGGAGTCCGGAGAGGTTTCCAACGAGGAGGTGATCCTATGCCTCCGGAAGGGGACAATGGAGAGAAGGCTGATGCCGGCGGTCTGCGGTTCCTCCACCCGGAATATCGGGGTTCAGCCCCTTCTTGACCTGATGATCCGCTGTTTTCCTTCGCCCCTGGAGAGAGGAGCGATTCAGGGAAAGCATGCGAAGACAGGGGAGGTCGTCTCACGAGAGCCAAAGGAAGAAGCCCCCCTCTCGGCTTTTATCTTCAAAACGATTGCCGATCCCTTTGCAGGGAAGTTGAGTCTCTTTCGGGTCTATTCGGGAAGCCTCAATGCCGATTCGACCGTTTACAATTCGAAGAAGGATGTGAAGGAGAGGATCGGACAGATTTTCCTTCTGGAAGGGAAGAAACAGAAACCCATGGGTTTTGCCGGCGTGGGAGACATTGTGGCCGTGGCCAAATTGAAGGAGACGACCACCGGCAATACTTTCAGCGATGAGAAAAATCCCATTGTCTTTGAGGAGACCAGGCTGCCCTTGCCCATGATCTCCTATGCCCTCACGCCGAAATCAAAGGGAGACGAGGAGAAGATCGCTGCCTCCCTGGCCCGGATTCATGAGGAAGACCCGACCATCATGGTGGGCAGGGATGAGCAGACCGGGGAGATTCTTCTCTCCGGAGTAGGACAGACCCATGTGGAGGTGATCGTTGAGAAATTAAAAAGAAAATTCGGTGTGGAGGTGAATTTAAGCACTCCCAAGGTTCCCTACAAGGAGACGATCCGCGGATCGAAGCAGGGGGTCATCTACCGCCATAAAAAGCAGACAGGCGGCCGGGGGCAGTTTGCAGAGGTCCATATCGATGTCTCTTCTCTTCCCCGGGGAGCAGGCTTTGAATTTGAGAACGCCCTTGTGGGAATGAATGTGCCGAGGAACTTTGTTCCTGCGGTGGAGAAGGGGATTACCGAGGCCATGCAGAGCGGTGTGCTGGCAGGCTTTCCCGTGGTTGACGTGAAAGTCCGGTTTTACGATGGAAAGTCCCATGAGGTCGATTCCTCGGAAATGGCCTTTAAGCTTGCGGCGATCATGTGTTTCAAGAAAGGGGTGCAGGAGGCCAATCCCGTGCTTCTCGAGCCGGTGATGAAGGTTGAGGTGACGGCTCCGGACGAGAGCATCGGCGATGTGATCGGCGATCTCAACAGCCGCAGGGGGAGAGTTTTAAAGGTCGATGGAAAAGGAAATTACCAGGTCATCCAGGCCAATGTCCCCATGTCAGAGATGCTCAAATATGCCCCGGATCTGAACTCCAAGACAGGCGGGAGAGGGATCTTCACCATGGAATTCTCCCATTATGAGGAAGTGCCCGCCCAGTTAACGGAGAAGATCATCGCCCAGGCCAAGAAAGATAAGGAAAAAGAAGACTGATAATTAATGACCAATTAGCAATGGCCAATTAGCAATTATCAATGAAAATGAACAATGAATATTGACCATTGGTTATTGATCATTGACCATTGAGTATTAAGATGAGGGCTGTCATCCAGAGAGTGAAATCCGCCGAAGTTCTTGTGGATGGCCGTGTGTCCGGAAAGATTGGAAAGGGCCTTCTGGTTTTTGTAGGCGTGGCCAGAGGGGATGGAGAAGGGGACCTTTCCTATCTAACCACAAAACTGCCCGACCTCCGAATCTTTGAGGATGAGGCCGGCAAGTTCAATCTCTCTTTAAGGGAAATCAACGGAGAGATGCTGGTCGTCTCCCAGTTCACCCTCTATGGAGACTGCCGGAAGGGAAGAAGACCCTCCTTTACAGAAGCAGAAGATCCCGCCCTTGCCAGAGATCTCTACGAACAATTCATCTCCAGATTGAGAGAACAGAACATCCCCGTCCAAACAGGGGAGTTTCAGGCCAGGATGGAGGTCCACCTCGTTAATGACGGGCCTGTCACTCTTCTCCTGGACAGCAAAAGAGCATAAGTGAAAGGAAACCGCAGGCTAATCCCGCCATTGGCGGGACTTCGGCTACAATAAATTTTAAAAAGAGTCGGTAAATTGACGCGTAAGATAAGGATTGCTGTATCAAATTGTCAGTTTGGAAAAACTTTTTAAAATCCCTCCTCACCTCCCTTTGCCAAAGGGAGGTAAAAAACGATTCCCCCCTTTTGACAAAGGGGGATTAAGGGGGATTAGATCAGTTTTTTGAAAGCGCTAAAGTGTTTAGAATTATAAAGCAGGTGAAGAGAAGATGAAGGGAGAGAAGAAGATAGGCGTGGATCTGGGGTTGAGTGATGGAGAGAAGAAGACGCTCCGCCAGATTGCAAAGGCGGTGATTGAAAGCAAGACAAAAGGAAAGCCCGTTCCCGAATTTAAGATAGACTCCCCTGTTTTAAAAGAGAATAGGGGAGCTTTTGTCTCCCTCCATAAAAAAGGGCAGTTGAGGGGATGCATCGGATATATCGAGGGCAGGGGCCCCCTTCATAAAACGATCGAAGAGATGGCGGAGGCGGCTGCATTCCGCGACCCCCGTTTCTCGCCATTGGCGGAGAAGGAACTCCCTGAACTCGAGATTGAGATCTCGGTTCTCACTCCTCTAAGGAAGATCACCGACATCCAAGAGATCGAGGTGGGAAAGCACGGGATCTATGTCAAGAAGGGATGGTACTCCGGCCTTCTTCTTCCTCAGGTCGCCACGGAGTACGGATGGGACCGGAAAGCCTTTCTCGAACATACCTGCCAGAAAGCCGGCCTTCCTTCCAATGCGTGGAAAGAGAAAGACACCGAGATTTGCATTTTCTCCGCAGATATCTTCTGAGGCGAAACGCAAATGGGGGATAGCATGACGATGCAGCAATGGATCGCTTTGGGGATTTTTGTCCTCTCTTATGGATTGATCATCTCAGAGAAAGTGAGCAGGACGATTGCTTCGATCCTGGGCGCGGTTCTGGCATTTATCTTCATTTTAACGCCGCAGGATCTCCTCCATTATGAAAACTGGGAGACCCTCCTTTTCATCTTCGGCATGATGACGGTCATCGAGACGATGAACGAATCGGGTTTCTTCAGATGGTTAGGGCTCCACAGTCTTCGTCTCATCCGAACAATTGTAAGGCTTGAGGTGTCACGGGTGAGGCTTTGAGCTGCAAATATATTTCTTAAAACATCTAAAAGGATCATAAGTTCCAATTAGTGGGAATAAATTGGGTAAAGATACCAATCATGTTAATATTACCTATTGAAAGATGGAAGGGGAGTGTGGTATGTATCTTTTGCTCCGTTGCGATTTCTTGGGTTTTTTTTCGCAAAGCCAATCTGAAAAGGGGAGTGATCTCCAATTGAGTTTTTTTCGTGTCATCTTTTAAACGTTACAGAATGACTTTCTTCAGAGGAGGAAATTATATGAAGGCAGTGATTGTTTTTTCAGGGACAGGACCTATTTTAATTTTAACCTCTTATCCTTCCATCGATGACCCCAAACTAATCGGCAAATTGAAGGCAAAAGGGATCAATAAATTCGTCTCCTTTGAAGTGCCTATCGATCAATGCAAAGCCCTCTACTGCAAATGTTATGACCTCATCGAAGACCTTGAAAAGGGGGAAGAGGAAATAATGGTTTTAGACGTCGATGGTGTTCATATCCTGAGAAATTTTTCCTTAAAAACCTCAACACC
>MGQQ01000154.1 GCA_001798855.1 Deltaproteobacteria bacterium RBG_16_49_23
CTATTCGATTGTCAGGGAACGGTGTCCACGATGTCGTGGCACATTATTTTGTCCACGATGTCATGGCATTTAACACCTAATTCTTACATCAGCCTCTATGTCCACATCGTTTTCAGTACAAAGGAACGTCAGGCCATGATCGGTCCCGATTTGCAGAATCGATTGTGGTCTTATATGGGTGGGATCGCACGAGAAAACCAGATGAAGGCATATTGTCCATCGGCGGAATGCAGGATCACGTTCATGTCCTTCTATCGCTTCCCACAACCCTTCCAGTGGCAAAAGCGGTGCAACTCATTAAAGGCGGTTCCTCTAAATGGGTTCATGACACATTTGTTGACTTACAGAAATTTGCGTGGCAAGAAGGGTATGGCGCCTTCAGCGTCAATGTTTCCCTGTTAGAGGATACGATCCAATATATTGAAAGTCAGGGTTCACCCCGTTAGAAATTCCAGTCGTTGCGACTCGAAACCGGGCGGGGCATTATTTCTAACGGGGTGAGCATCACAAGCGAAAGACATTTCAGGAAGAATAGATTGAATTTTTGAGACGGCATGGGATCGATTACGATGAACGGTATGGTTGGGGGGTAGGATTCAATCGTCCCGATGGGACTGTTGAATTATCTTTTTTCTTCCCAGCGATGAATCGCTGGGCTATTGTCATGTATGCCCCTCCGGGGCATCAGATTAATTAAGTTAGCGCTTATGCCCCTCGATGGGGAGGGGGGGAGGGAGGGGGGAGATGGTATCCCCTCAGAAGCTGTGAAAATTTTGTTGCAAAATCGGGGGATTAATATGTTAAAATGAATTTAAATTTTATTACAACTTTGGAGCCATCCCAATGACAAAACTCTTAATCGCCGATGACGATAAGAACCTCACAAAGGTTCTTAAGAATGAACTCTCCGAAGAAGGTTTCGATGTGGCGGTGACAGAGTGCGGCAAAAAGGCAATGGAAATGCTTGAAAAGGAAGAATACGATGTTATGGTATTGGACCTCCATATGCCCAGTATTGACGGAATGGATGTCCTCAAAAACATCAAGGCTGCCGAGATTCCCGTCGAGGTCATTATACTGACAGGGAACGCAACGGTGCCTTCCGCCGTGGAGGCGATGAAGTTAGGGGCTTATGATTTCCTGGCCAAGCCTTTTAAGATCGAAGAGTTAAAAGCAGTGGTCGCCAAAGCTTATGAAAAGAAAGAGCTCCTCAGCGAAAACCTGCACCTCAAGATGCAGATCAAGAGACAGTCGGAAATCCAGCGGATCGTTACGAAACATCCCCTCATGCTCCAAATACTGGAAACGGTGAAGAAAGTCGCAACCTCCGATCTTCCTGTTCTTGTCTCAGGGGAGAGCGGCGTTGGCAAGGAGCTGGTTGCAAGGGCCATCCATGACGCCTCAGAGAAGAGCGAGGGCCCCTTCATCCCCGTCAATTGCGGAGCCATCCCCGAAAATATGATGGAGACCGAACTCTTCGGTCATGAAAAGGGTTCTTTCACAGGGGCCCACGCAAGAAAATTAGGGCTTCTGGAGATCGCCCATCATGGGACGCTCTTTTTAGATGAAATTTCTGAACTCAATTCCTCCCTCCAGGGGAAATTATTGAGGGCGATCGAAACGAAGAAGTTCTTCAGAGTGGGCGGGATCAAGGAGATCGCCGTGGAAGTTCGATTCATCTCTGCCACCAACAGGGACATCAGGAGCGAGGTCGAGAAAGGAAGCTTCCGGGCAGACTTCTATTACCGGATCAGCGCTCTCTCCATTCATATTCCGCCTTTGAGGGAGAGAAGAGAAGACATCCCCCTGCTTATTGACTATACCCTCACGAGCAATCCAGCCTTCAGGAAGAAGGCCTTCAGCAAGGAGGCCCTCTCCATTCTGTCGGCTTATTCCTGGCCGGGGAATGTGAGGGAGCTTCAGAATGTGGTCCATCGGACGCTCCTCCTTTCGGAAAACGATTTGATCGAATCCTCAGACCTGCCCTTGGACCTCGCCCCAAACGCGAAAGGGATTGGAAAGCGGCTTGACGAAGTGGAACGAGGGCATATCCTCAGGGTTTTCAAAGAGGCGGAGGGTCAGAGAGCAAAGGCCGCTGAAATTCTCGGAATCGATCCAAAAACCCTTTACAGAAAACTCCAAAGTTATGGAGTAAGCGAATGAGACTCTCTCTCATCCCTCTTGTCCCCCCCTCTATTCCCCCCCTTATAACTCCTTCTTCCCCCTCTTAAATTAAGAGGGGGAAGAAGGAAGGGGGCGTTAGATTGGGGGATGAAGGGGAGTTAGGGGAGTTATGAAATTCTTGCGCAATGACCCGACATTAAAGCAACGGCGGCGAGAGTTGAGGCGCAATCAGACCGAGACGGAGAAGACTTTCTGGGGACACTTGCGAAACAGGTAACCCCACCCAGCCTCCCCTTAATTAAGGGGAGGTGTGGAGGGGTTATGAAATTTTTTCGCCAGTACAGCATCGGTCCTTATATTTCAGACTTTTACTGTCCGATCATGAAGCTAGCTGTAGAATTGGATGGTGGACAGCATAACCAGTGCGAGAATAAGGAGTATGATGCAGCCCGTTCAGAATATCTGAAAGCGAAGGGAATTGACGTAATACGGTTTTGGGATAATGAGGTATTGCTTGATATGCAAAGCGTCTTGGGTGCACTAACGCTGAAGATAACCCCTCCTAACCTCCCCTTTAGCAAAGGGGAGGGATAAAGACAGTACCCACTGAAATGCAGGAAGAATCAGAAATGGTAGAGATCCTGCGCTAACAAAGTGTTACAATTTTATAAATTTCAGACATCCTTTGGGTCTTTTTTAAGGAGTGAGCGCAAATGCTAAGCTTTTCCAGGTTAAGAGCAGGAATTTCCAGCGTCATGGTGAAGGCTCTTCTGATCGCCGTTCCTTCGGGCCTTATCGTTTTTGGCATTACCGCTTATCTGTCAAACCAATTTGCCGCCAGGGAATATAAGAAACATTATCAGGAAAAGGCGAACCTCATCTGGATCCACATCATCGATGATATCGAGCAAGCCATGATCGCCGGGGCCCATGCGTTCATCCTTAACACCCTGAATCTTTACAAAGGATATGAGGAGATAAAAGAGGTGAGGGTCTTTAATGAGAAAGGGCGGGAGGTCTTTTCGCAGACCCCGGGTCCTCCTGACCCCAGAGTGGAAGAAACCCTCCGGACAGGGGCGCTGACTCAGTTTCACAAAAAGATCGGCCATCGGGAAGTCGATTCCTATATCATTCCAATAAGGAATAAACCTGAATGTCACCAATGCCATGACAAAACCGAGAAAGTGAGGGGAGCCCTTCTTCTCTCTGTCTCCAAAGAGAAAATGAAGGAGGGCATGGCCCAACTGAAAAGGAGATATTATTTCCTCCTCGCCTTCGTCTTCATGGCCGTGTCCCTGATCGCCGTCTTTTCCGCCAACCGGCTTGTTCTCAGGCCATTAAGGCGTCTTCAAAAAGGGACCGAAGCGATCGCGAAGGGAGACTTTCAACATCAAATCCCTGCGGAAACGAGAGATGAATTCGGGAGCCTCACCGCTCATTTCAATTCCATGACCAGAAAATTGAGGAACCTTTTCGAAGAACTGGATCAGAAGAACAGGCAGCTCACGGATCAATTCGCCCTTTCCTCCATCTCTCAAAAAGAGTGGCAGGAGACATTCGATTGTATTACCGACCAGATCTCCGTGGTCGACACCCAATTCAATATTGTCAAGGCAAACCGGGCTTTCAGAAAATATCACTCTTTGCCTTCCTATGGCCCGGTCGACAAGAAATGTTATGAAATCATCCGCACCTGTTCCCGATCGGACTGCCCTCACGAAAAAAGCATGATGGGCAAGAGGCCGGTGATGGAAGAGAGGAAGGACGCAAAGACCGGGAATATATTTCAGATCTCTGTCTTTCCCTACTATTCCCCCGACGGGGATTATTTGGGCTCTATCTTCATTGGAAAAGATGTGACTGCAGCCAAAGAAAACGAGATGCGTCTCATTATGAATGAGCGGCTTGCGGCTCTGGGACAGATGGCCTCCGGAATCGCCCATGAAATCAACAACCCCCTGGCCACCATCTCAGCCTGCACCGAGGGGCTTCTCGCGCGGATCGAAAAGGAGAACATCGGGTCGCTTCTGTTCGAAAGCTATCTGAGAATGATCGAGGAAGAGGTGGATCGATGCAAGAAGATTACAACGAGCATGCTCTCTTTTGTGAAGAGACCCTCTGATGAAAACCAGGACATCCATGTCAATGAGACCCTTGAAAAGGCCATCGAGATGCTGGACTTCCAGGGTAGATTGAAAGGGGTTGAAGTGCTTAGAAACTATCAAAGGGGGTTGCCATTGATCCGCCTGAATGAAGGTGGACTGATACAGGTCTTTCACTCCATTATCGGGAATGCCCTCGATGCGATGAATGGGTTTGGAGCCCTCACCCTTGAGACGGGCAATCATGAAGGTGAAGTCTATGTCATCATCGGCGACACAGGACCGGGAATACCTCCCGAGCATGCCAATAGAATCTTCGATCCTTTCTTCACAACAAAGGGTGATAAGGGAGGCACAGGGCTTGGCCTTTCCGTCGCCGATAAGATCATTAAAGAGAACCGTGGAAAGATAGACTTCATTTCAGAGGAGGGAAAAGGAGCCAGGTTCAAAATCACCTTGCCCGTTTATTAAGGAGTCCATAATAGAAAAGACATTCTCTTTTGAAAATCTCCCCCTGCCTACCGGCAGGCAGGCTCGCCGCTCTTTGCCCTCCGGGCCAGAGGCCCTATGGGCCGGCGGCCAAAGAGGGGTAATTCCTCCCTTTGGAAAAGGGAGGGAAGGAGGGATTTATCTTTAATGTCTATACAATTATGAACTGACTAATAACTCATATCTAAATTGAGTGATTTATTGTTTTAAATGTAGTCGCAGCCTTTAGGTTGCGTGATTTTATCGGAAACGATTTCTCACCCAACGGGTGAGAGGAAAACGCAGGCTAAAGCCTGCGGCTACAGGTTCCTTTCAAAAGAATCGCTCAATTTAGGTAATATAAACGTGACGAATGATTTCGCTATTTTTTTTTGGGGAGTAGGATTTATTCATAGGAGCCCCTTGATGGCATTCTTTAACTGAAGGGCCGAGATTTTTCATGAAGAAACTAACGTACGCTTTTCTCATCTCTGTACTCCTGGTCGGGGCTTTTCTGGTGGGCGCTTGGTATAACCAGCGGAAATCCATCCCTGCTGACCCCTCGAAATCGCATCCTGTTCAAGCCCATGAAGGAGCTAAACGTGAAACCTCCGGGGATGATATCACTCCGGGAACTGTTAAGATTACTCCCAAAAAGCAGCAGTTGATCGGCGTTCGTGTGGAGAAGGTGGTAAGGATGCCCCAGAAGCATGGAATGCGGACCATCGGAAGGGTGGCCGCAGACGAAAACCTTACCTACCGCGTGCTCGCAGGCTCGGAAGGCTGGGTATGGGATGTCCGGGAAAGCACCACGGGGAGCGTGGTTAAAAAGGACCAGCTGATGGCAACCGTGTACAATTACCAGTTCCTGACGAGACTTCAGCAATATCTTTATGCACTCGAATTCGAAGAGCGCAGACAGAAAGCCAGGGCACAGGCTCAGAGTCCGCAGTCCCCTGAAGCACAGTCTCAGACCGGGCAGCAACCGACCATGCCGAGTCCCATGCCCACGATGGTGCCGACGACGCCTGGCGGAGCAAGTATGACCGGGGGGGCCGTCTATACCGTCAGAGATCAATTGGAAGTGGCCAAACTCGAGCTTTACAGTCTGGGCGTAGGAGACTACCAGATCTAGGAGATCACACGGACTAAGAAACTGACGACAGAGATCGAGATCAGGTCTCCTGTTATGGGCATTGTGCTCAGCCGAAATGTCTCCCCCCAGCAGAAGTTCGACAGGAATGCAGAGCTTTTCCGGATCGCAGATCTGAGCAAAGTGTGGATCGTAACGGATGTCTATGAGCATGAAGCACAATTCATCAAGCCTGGAATGACCGCAAAGGCCGCGCTTTTTCATCAAGGCAAAGTTTTCAATGCGAGGGTAACCGATGTCCTACCGGTGTTTGATCCCGCCACGCGCACACTGAAGGTGCGTTTGGAGGCGGATAATCCCGGATACATCCTCCGTCCCGAAATGTTTGCCGATGTCGAGTTCCTGATCGCCTTTCCAAGCGCTGTCACTGTTTCGGCAGACGCAGTCCTCGATTCCGGGCTGAGGAAGACCGTTTTCGTCGATCTCGGCGATGGACTCTTTGAGCCTCGAGAGGTGGAGACCGGCTGGCGTTTCGGCAACCGTGTGGAGATTATGAAAGGACTCAGGCCTGGAGAGCGCATTGCTATGTCGAGCACATTTCTGATCGACTCCGAGAGCCGGCTGGAGCTGGCTGCCGCCGGGATAGTTGGAACCCTGAGCAAGGACCCGGTGTGCGGTGTGGATGTCTCCATCAATAAGGCGATGAAATACGGGAGAAAAAGCACTTACCAAGGAAAGACTTACTATTTCTCTTCCGATGAATGTAAGCAGAAATTCGATCAGAATCCCCATAATTATATAAAAGAGTAAGGGTTATTGAGTTTATTGGGTTTGTTGAGTTTATTGTGTTGAACCCAATGAACCCAAGTAACTCAAGTGTATGATAAACCGCATCATCGATTTTTCAATCCATAATAAGCTCATCGTCTTTACCCTCGTAGCCGCAGCCTGCCTGGGAGGGGTGTGGTCCATCAAAAACATGGCCCTTGACGCCGTTCCCGACATGGGCGACACCCAGGTGATCGTTTTTTCCCGCTGGGACCGAAGTCCGGATATTATCGAAGACCAGGTCACATACCCGATTATCTCTGCCATGGTGGGCGCTCCCTCTGTCAAGACAGTCCGGGGTTTCTCTGATTTCGGCTATTCCTATGTTTACATTATCTTTGAGGATGGCACGGACATTTACTGGGCAAGGTCCCGCACTCTCGAGTACCTTTCCGCCGTGCTCTCCCGGCTTCCGGATGGCGTAAAGACAGAACTGGGCCCGGACGCAACGGGTTTAGGCTGGATTTTTCAATATGCTCTCGTGGATGAAACGGGAAAACACAGTCTTGCGGAATTACGCTCCTACCAGGACTGGTACCTCCGTTATTACCTCAAGTCTGTGCCAGGAGTGGGAGAAGTTGCACCCATCGGCGGCTTTGGAAAGCAGTACCAGGTCAACGTGGACCCCAATCGCCTTCAAGCTTATGGGATCCCAATAGGCCGCGTCGTGGAAGCGGTGCGCCGCGGAAATAATGAAGTGGGAGGACGGCTCATTGAATTCGGCGGGACCGAGTACATGGTCCGAGGCCGGGGTTATGCACGATCCATTCGTGACTTTGAGGATATTGTCCTCGATACGAGCGAGAGCGGAACGCCCATACGGATCAAGGATATCGGCCAGGTCGTTATGGGGCCGGACCTGCGGCGAGGGATTGCTGACCTCGATGGAGAAGGAGAGGTCGTCTCCGGAATCGTGATTATGAGGCAGGGGCAGAATGCCCTGGATGTGATCAATCGGGTAAAGGCAAAGTTGAAGGAGATCGAGCCGGGGTTTCCTCCGGGCGTCAAGGTCGTTCCCGTCTACGACCGCTCCGACCTGATCCTTCGCTCCATCGAAAACCTGAAATCCACCCTCATTGAAATCATCCTCACCGTTTCGATCATCGTTCTGCTCTTTCTCTGGCATATCCCGAGCGCCTTGATTCCGATCATTACCATTCCGGTTGCAGTCCTTCTTTCCTTCATTCCGTTCCGCATGATGGGCATCACGGCCAACATCATGTCCCTCGGAGGGATTGCGATTGCGATCGGAGCGCTGGTCGATGCCGCCATCGTCGTAGTCGAGCAGACACACAAGAGATTGGAGCAATGGGAGAGAGCGGGCCGCAAGGAGGATTACCGGGAGGTTGTCATAGATGCCGTCAAACAGGTGGCCGGTCCAAGCTTCTTCGCCCTGCTGGTCATTGCCGTCTCGTTCCTCCCTGTTCTCGCCCTGGAGGGTCAGGAGGGGCGTCTTTTCAAGCCCCTTGCCTACACGAAGAACCTCTCCATGATCATTGCCGCGGTCCTTGCCATCACCCTCGATCCAGCCTTGCGAATCCTCCTCACCCACATGAAGAACTTCAACTTCAGACCGGACTGGTTGTGCGGGGCAACGAACGCTATTTTTGTAGGTCGGATTCACTCTGAGGACAAACACCGGGTCAGCCGTGTTTTGATCCGGCTTTATGAGCCAGCCATAGCCTGGTCTCTTAGAAAAAAGTGGTTGGTCTTCGCCGCGGCTCTCGGTCTGGTAGTTGCAACCGTCCCTGTCTATTTTAAGCTGGGGTCTGAATTTATGCCTCCCCTCGAAGAGGGTTCCATTCTCTACATGCCCACCACCATGCCGGGCATCTCCATTACCGAGGCCCAGAAGCTCCTTCAGGTCACGGATAGGATCATCATGCAGTTCCCTGAAGTGGACCGGGTATTGGGCAAGGCGGGCCGGGCTGATACATCCACAGACCCTGCTCCGCTCTCCATGATCGAGACGGTCATTACTCTCAAGCCCAGGTTGCAATGGCGAGAGGTGGATACCTGGTATTCTTCGTGGGCGCCGGAATGGGCCAAAGCGATTTTTCGCCGTATCACTCCGGATCATATTTCCCAGCAAGAGCTGATCAGTCAGATGGATGATGCTTTAAGCATCCCCGGCCTTTCCAATTCATGGACCATGCCAATCAAGGGCCGGTTCGAAATGCTGAGCACGGGCTTGCGCACCCCGGTGGGCCTCAAAATCTCAGGCGCCGATCTCGATACCATCGAAGAGATCGGGGCGCGGATCGAGTCTCTTCTCCCCTCGGTAGGAGGCACCCGCAGCGTCTTCGCGGAGCGTACCGGCAGCGGTTATTTTCTTGATATCGAATGGAACCGGGAAACCCTGGCCCGCTATGGCTTGAGTGTTGACGAGGCGCAGGAAGTCGTACAGAGGGCTATCGGAGGAGAAAATGTGACGACAACGGTTGAAGGACGGGAGCGATATGGGGTGAACATCCGCTATATGAGGGATTTCCGGGCTGACTTCAGAGCCCTGGGCCGTATCCTGGTCCCGGCCTTCGGGGGACAGAAACAGATCCCGCTCTCACAACTTGCGACTGTTAAGGTGGCAAGCGGTCCCTCCATGATCCGTAACGAAGACGGCCTGCTTGTGGGTTATGTCTATGTCGATATCTCCGGACGCGATGAGAACGGATATATCAAAGAGGCAGACAGGCTCCTCCGGGAAAAGGTAAAGCTCCCCCCGGGCTATGCCGTCTCCTGGAGCGGCCGGTACGAATCGATGGAGCGGATGAAGGAGCGGTTAATTATCGTCGTTCCTCTTACTTTGTTGTTTATCCTGTTTCTCCTCTATCTTAACACACGTTCTCTCGTAAAGACGCTCATCGTCTTGCTCGCCGTGCCATTTTCCGCCATCGGCGCCTTCTGGTTCCTCTACCTGCTCGGATACAATATGAGCATCGGCGTCTGGGTCGGGTTGATTGCATTGCTTGGCGTGGATGCTGAAACAGGGATCTTCATGCTTCTCTATCTCGACCTGGCCTATGAACAGGCAAAAAAGGAAGGACGCCTTCGAAGCCTGGCTGACCTCCAGGAGGCGATTCGCTACGGAGCGGTCAAGCGGCTTCGGCCCAAGTTTATGACCGTGGCCACCACGTTTCTTGGACTCGTTCCCATCATGTGGTCCATGGGGGCGGGATCTGATGTGATGAAGCGAATCGCAGCCCCGATGATAGGAGGAATTTTCACCTCTTTTCTTCTGGAGTTACTGGTTTATCCGGCGATCTACCAGACCTGGAAATGGAACAGCGAGGTAAAGAAGATTAGTGATCAGTAATCAGTGATCAGTGTTCACTGAACAGTTTAACTGCGAAATCTGTTAAAAAAAAAAGCGATTCGTGTCGTAGCATCAGCCTGCAAAAGCAGCTTCAGACTCATGCGACCCGCCTATTCCCAAAAAAAAGTGGCTTACCCTATTGTCTAAATCGGTTTTCGATACATCCAATGCACAACTATTTTTAATAATACCTAAACAAAGATATTTTAAATTTCCCAATAATTCCCTCCCCCTTGGTGGAACAGGCTTCCAGCCTGTCATAACGGGCAGGATGCCCGTCCCACTTGGGGAGGGTGAGGGTGGGGGTGCTCAATCCTCTCCCACCGAGGGGAGAGGAAGTATTTGGGGCGTTTTATTTTCTAATAATAAGGGTGGTAAAAAATTTTTCGGGAAAATTACCCTATAACAAAGGAAATTTGCCCTATCCCAAGGGGTTGAATTTTAAAAAATGATGTAGATTCAATATGTTATGATTTGGCATGTTTATTGTATATAATATATAGCAATTTACCAGTAGTTTCATATTGGCTCATTACCGGTCATCTATATATAAGTAAGGAGGAATATTATGAAGGAAGTGAGCAGAAGGAAATTCATGAAGTATAGCCTGGGGAGCATGGCAGCGCTGGCTGTGGGCTCCGGACTGGATTGGATCAAGAACGAGGCCATTGCGGCGCCGCGCGTTAACACCCTTAATTTCCACATTACCGATGCAATAAAAGACATGGGAACTCATAACAGCATCAACACTGCCCAGTGCTATTTCTGGGTTTACAAAGAGGACCGCCTTCCTGCCGAAAGTCCGGGACCTACCATTTTCGCCACTGAGGGGGACGTGATCCGGATCAACATCACAAACGATCTGGATGAGCCCCATGCTTTTTTTATTCCGGGCATGTTCAACAGCGGGCCAATCGCTCCGGGTCAAACCGTGCGCAAATTCTTTACGGCAAAAAACGCCGGCCCTCATCTCTATTTCGACAACCTGAACCAGCCTGTCAACCGGGCGATGGGGCTCCATGGAGCCATCATTGTCCATCCCAAGGCTCCTGCGCCGGGACATAAATTTACTCCCTACGGCAAGCCAACGCCCGCTGTTCAGCAGCTTTTCGATGATTTTGGCTCGACGGCCTGGTGGCCGGGCCTCGCATGGGAGCAGGGCGATCCAGCTACCAACACCCCGCCCTTCAGGAGGCATATCTGGTTGTTTCATCAGGCCAGCCCCACTCTCTTCGCCGCGGTGGGCAATTTTACACCGGGTCTCGATTTCCCTTCAGGCCAGTTCGTTCAGAGGTTCCTGCATGACGATTTCAGCCCTACGAATAATGAAAACATTCAAGGTGAAGTCGGGAGCGACATCCCCCGGTACTTCACTATCTCCGGTCAGTCGGGTCATTTTTCACACAACACACCGTACATTAACCCCACCTTCCGTGTGGGAGAGCCGGCTGTCGTGCATATCCTGAATGCCGGGCTAATGACAATCTCCATGCATGTTCACGCCAACCACTTTTTCGTCACCTATTTCAATGGTGTGGTCCAGGAGAATCCCATCTGGGTCGATGTCTTCAATGTTTATCCCATGGCCATTATCGACTACACTCTCCCATACATGAGGCCGCCCGATGTCCCCAATGTCCGCGGCATCGGAAGGGCGGACGCAGGCTTGCCGGCTGGCGTCAGCGGTGGGACAACCTGGCCCCCCAATGAGGAGATTCGGACTTTCATGCCGGGTCCTGCGCCCGCAGGAGTAACACCCTTCCAGATTGTAGGGAATCTCACAGATGGAGCCGGGAATTCTCTCGGCGTGCAACTGTCGCCTCTCTGCTACCCGGCCCATGACCATTCCGAGCCGACCCAGACATCCCAGGGCGGCAACTATAATATGGGATTGATCGCAGGAATGAACTTCATCGGAGACCGGAATACCCCGGGCGCCATGAACTTCCCGAATCAGCCGCTGATTCATGGACCCGGCCCGGGAAGCCCGTTCGGGGTCGACGGCTTAATATTTCCAACAGCGGTACAGCCTCCCTGGTTTCAGGAAGGGTAATTTATAGACGATTCACCCCCTCCCTCACCCTCCCCCCTCGAGGGGGAGGGAGTGGGTGGGGGGAGAAAGAAAGGAGATAGAATATGTCGTTTACAAGTCCTGCTTTTCATATCGATCGTATATCAGTAGTGGGAGAAGAAGCTGAATTTGTGAAGATGTTTGACCCGAGACCGGTAGGGGCAGGTCCCGCCCTGCCGGAGCGCATAGACGTTACGACCCTTCCTATTCAACTCGGGGCGAACCCCAGGGCCAACCCCGTTCCTGAGGTAATGCAGGCTCTCGGTCTGGGCATCCCGGGCAGGCCCCATACACGGGACATGGATCTGCTCAACGGCCTGGCGCTCCCCACGTGGGACGGCGCAAAAATACTGAACTTCATGACCATAAGGGACAAAGACTTTGGCCTTGGGGGCACGTATCCGGGTCCGATTATTCGGATCCCCAGGGGCGTGATCGTCCATGCAGACCTCTCTGGAAAGGGACCGCCGCCGCATACCATTCACTGGCACGGCCTCGAGCCAACTCCCATCAACGACGGCGTAGGCCACTGCTCCATGGAGATCGGAAGTTACACCTACCAGTTCCAGCCCAACTTCATAGGCTCATACTTCTACCACTGTCACAGAAACACGGTCCAACACTTTGAGTTCGGTCTTTTCAGCCTGCTTCTCATCGAGCCCCCCGACGCCTATTTCGCCTCCATCGGCGCTATCAATCCCGACGGGACAGTGACCCTAAACAGCATCCCTGTTGGCGCCTGTCTGGACGGGAGATTTCGAACTGCCGCAAATCTCCTCACTCTTCCTGCCAGCATCCAGGCTAAGTTTCCAGGGTTTATTGCGGGCGACCCCGTCTTTGGAGTCGCCGGACCCAACGACGTCGGAGTGGGCCATCCCCATGCCTTCACCGTCCCCTACGACGTAGAGGTTCTCTGGGTTCCGGATGACCGGGACTCCCGGTGGAGCGATCTTGCATCGGATGCTTTTGCTACCTTCCCTGTACACGGCTTGACACCCGGCGCCGATGACGATTTTCAGGCAAATCCCGCGATTCAAAATTTCTTTGCCTTCAACGATTATCGCGCGGACTACTGGTTTATCACAGGCCTCCCTGTTCCGACGCCTCCCGGTGGAACGGGTACGATTCCTCCGGGCATCGTCATCCCACCCGGTGGCAACAGCGGCAGGTCCGGATCCCAGGTGTCCGTGAACGCCCGGGTCGGGCAGACCATTTTCTTGCGTTGTCTGGATGCGGCTTACAATAACATCAGGGTCACCCTGCCTGTGGATGCGGTGATTACCGCCTGGGATGGAAGGGCCCTCGGAGTCCCGCCTTTCAACCGGTACAACCACGCCTATGTGGCTCCGGCCAACACCCCGATGACGTTCAGCGTCGCCCGTCGCTTCGATGCGCTGATCAAGGCGGAAACCACAATGAATACGTTCGCAAAAGTCGAGTTTATGGATACACGGGGCAATGCTGTAACGGCGACTGCCCTGATCCCGTTTCAGATTAGCCCATAACTGCCAGGGAAGGAGATTGCCGATGAAAAAGCGTTTCAGAAGTCTATCCGTTCTGCCTCTCATATTGATATGTCTCGTTCCCATGATCTCCCCGGAGACCTCAACGGCCTTCATCCCAACCGTCTGGCAATGGAGAGATCCTCTGCCCCAGGGAAATCCTTTGTCGAGCACAGCCTTTGGCAACGGCGCCTTTGTCGCGGTCGGGAGCGGGGGAATGGTTTTAACTTCTCCGAACGGAATCATCTGGACCCTGCAAACATCCGGAGTGACCGAGGATCTTTCGGAGGTCGTTTTTTCCAATGGTATCCTCGTTGCGGTAGGGAAGGCTGGCACGATTTTAACTTCTCCGGATGGGGCGGCCTGGACTTCCAGAATTTCCGGAGTCGTTGATGATCTCTCCGGAGTGGCCTTTGGCAATGGCAACTTTGTTGCAGTAGGCAGTCTCGGCGCGATCCTGACCTCTGCCGACGGGGTTGTCTGGGCCAACAGGAAACTCACATTTAACTCTCCCCCTGCGCCTTCCCTCTTCGGAGTGGCTTTCGGAAACAATACGTTTGTCGCCGTTGGCCATGCCGCCATCCTGACCTCTACGGATGGCGTTACCTGGACCTCCCAACCGGTAGAACCCACGCTTGAGCTCACCGGAGTCTCTTTCGGGTCGGGAAGTTTTGTGGCTGTAGGGAAATTCGGGACCATCTTAACCTCTGTGAATGGGATTACCTGGACTCCCCAAACCTCGCCAACTTCTCAAGATCTTTCCGCAGTAACCTTTAGCGGCGCCTCCTTCATCGCTGTTGGAGGTTCGGGAACCATCCTGGCCTCACCAAACGGGGTGACCTGGACATTACAGGCCTCGCCAACTCCCCAGGACCTATCCGGCGTAACCTTTGGCGGCTCTTTCGTTGCCGTTGGGGATGGGGGCACAATTTTGTTCTCTTCGGATGGAGTCAGGTGGATTGCGCGATCGTTCGAACCTGCAGAATGGTTATTTAGCGCCGCATCCGGCAACAATACCTTTGTCACGGTGGGCGCCTCAGGCACCATCCTTAAATCTTCGAGGGGGATCAGCTGGATTTCCCGGGAATCGGGAACGGTTGATGATCTCTTCGGAGTATTGTTCGGCAATAACAGTTTTGTCGCTGTTGGAGCATCGGGTGCGATCATAACCTCTCCGGATGGCGTGTCCTGGGCTTCGCAACAATCCGGCACTGCCAATGATCTCTTCGGAGTTGTCCGTGGTGAGGATCTTTTTTTGGCGGTAGGAGCGTTTGGCACGATCCTGACCTCTGCAAACGGCGTGTCCTGGGCTTCGCAACAATCCGGCACTGCCAATGATCTCTTCGGAGTTGTCCGTGGTGTGGATCTTTTTTTGGCGGTAGGAGCGTCTGGCACGATCCTGACCTCTGCAAACGGCGTCAACTGGACACCACAAAGTTCAGGAACCGATGATGACCTGTTTGGAGCCGCCTTTCAGGATGATACCTTCGTGGCTGTGGGAGCGTTTGGTGAAATGCTCACCTCTCCGGACGGAAGTAGCTGGACTTCCCAGAGATCAGGGCTCTCTGTTCATCACTTATTTGGGCTCGTTTCTGGAGGAGGTTTTTTCGGTGTTGGGATGGAGGGCACGATCCTGTCCAATGCACCTTTAACGCCTACCTATGGCGATATCTTACTAAATCATGCAGCTTTCAACCACGTGGAGGCAATCTCGGAGGGAGGAATCGCAAAGGGGTGCTTGCCAGGTTTATTCTGTCCCGGTGACTTAGTGACAAGGGGACAGATGGCCGTCTTCCTCGCAAGAGCTTTGAACGGAGGCGCTGATCCTACCGGAGCCTGCGCAGTCGAGCCCTTTTCGGACATTCCTGTCGCCGATCCCTTCTGCTCCCATGTTCAGTTCGTTAAAGCGCTTGGAGTTGCCAGGGGATTTCCGGATGGAACGTTCAAACCGCTGGACAGTGTGAGCCGGGGGGAGATGGCCATCTTTCTTGCGAGGGCTCTAAACGGCGGCGCAGACCCTGCTGCCTCTTGCACGACACCGCCCTTTGCGGACATTCCGGCAAGCAACCCGTTTTGCCCTCATATCAGTTTTATTAAGAATACAACTCTTCCTGTGACACTGGGCTTTGGAGACGTAACCTTCAGGCCGGCGGACACAATCATAAGAGCAGAGATGTCCCTTTTCCTCGGCCGGGCATTTCTGGGAATACCTTAGAAATTGAATTGACATAAACATGGGAAAATCTCCCCCCACCCCTCTTTGCCAAAGAGGGGGGATAATTCCTCCCTTAGGCAAAGGGAGGTTAGGAGGGATTTTATAAATCGATGCTTTTCCTATTTTGAAACCATTTACAATTACCGCAAAAGGAGGAATTTATGGATAGAAAGATTGACAAAAGACTTTTATGGCTGATACGCTTTTCGACCATCTTTATAAGCATGGCTTTTATGATCGTGACGCTCTTTGCAGAGACAGCGCTGGCGCAGGCGCCCAACCCGAACGCGCCGCCTTCGCTTAAGGGGGTAAACGTTCCGGACCCGCCCGATCTCGGGGCTTTCGTCTTCGACCAGAGCGCCGCAATCCGCCTGGGCAAGGCTCTTTTCTGGGACATGCAGGTGGGAAGCGATGGCGTCACGGCCTGCGCAACCTGCCATTTTCATGCCGGAGCGGACAGCCGGGTTAAAAACCAGTTCAGTTCCGGCCTTCTCCATAGAATTTCAGGGAGCCCTCATATAAGCTCAACCACTTTTAGCCTTGGCGGTGCGAATGCGACACTCCAGCCCAGCCATTTCCCCTTCCATCGCCGGGCAGCGCCTGTTGATGTTCAGGCATCAGCCGTCCTTTTCGATACGGATGATGTCGCTTCTTCCCAGGGCGTCTTCAACACCCAATTTGTGGACATCGTGCCCGGAAGCGCGGAAGATCTTTGTAATGACGTCCCCGATCCCGTATTCAACGTCGGAGGCATAAACACGCGGCGAGTGGAGCCGAGAAATACACCGACTGTCATTAACGCTGTCTTCAACTTTACCAATTTCTTAGACGGCCGGGCGAACAATCTCTTTAACGGCGTCAATCCCTTTGGCCCTGCAGATGTCAACGCCCGTATCCTAATAAATGATCCTGTCTTCGGAGTGAGGGCCGCTAAGATTGCCCTAAGTGAATCGAGTCTGGCTTCTCAAGCGGTGGGACCTCCGGGCAGCGACTTCGAGATGTCCTGCGCGAACCGTCCCTTTCCGAAAATCGGAAAGAAGATGCTCACCCTGACGCCTCTTGGAAAACAATTGGTCCATCCCAATGACAGCGTCCTCGGTCCTTTTTCCAGGGCCCTGCTCGACAGCCAGGGACGGGCTGTGGGGACTCCGGGAATTGCGGCAAACTACGCTGACATGATCAGGGCGGCCTTCCAGCCGAGATACTGGAATTCCGACAGGGTCATCACGTTTCCCAATGGAGTGATGACCATCGGCAACCCCGGCATTCCGCAGAACACAAACGAATTCACCCAGATGGAGGCAAATTTTTCCCTCTTTTTCGGTCTTGCGATCCAGATGTATGAAGCGACCCTTGTCTCCGATGACACCCCTTTTGACCGCTTTCAGATAGGCGATGCTTCAGCAATGACTTTACAGCAGCAGAATGGACTGAATACCTTCCTTTCCGGCGGCACCCGGTGCAGCGCATGCCACGAGGGGACATTATTCTCCGGCGCTGCTCCTGTTGTATTGCCAGGAGAGGATCCGGTGCTCTTGCTGCTTTTCCCCATACAGGGAGGTGAGGTTTTTTATGATGAAGGGTTTTATAACCTGGGCGTCACAAGGAATACTGCAATTTTTTTACCCAACGGAGATACAGCGACCGTTGAAACCTACGATATAGGCCGGGGTGGAACCGATCCCTTTGGCAACCCCCTATCATTTTCACGTCTTTCGATGCTTAAGAATCAGGGCCTTCTCGACCCCGAGTATTCTCCTTTCGTTCCTGACCTGCCCTGCCTGCCGCCCTGTCCTATTCAAAGGGTGTCCGTGGACGGAAGGTTTAAAGCGCCCGGCCTTCGCAACGTAGAGTTGACCGGCCCGTTTTTCCATAATGGGGGCGAAAGAACGTTGCTTGATGTGGTTAATTTCTATGCCAGGGGCGGAAACTTCCCTGTTGACAACATTCTCAACCTTGACCCTGAAATCGGAGAAATAGGCGGATTGCAGGGCAATCAGATTGGTAAAGACGAGTTAGTGGCATTTTTTAGAGCCCTGACGGATCCGCGGGTTCGAAACGAGGGGGCTCCTTTCGATCATCCCCAGTTGTTCGTCCCGAACGGCCATCCTGGAAACAATGCGTCTCTCACGTGTACCGATGGAATAAAAGCTTGTGACGACCTTTTGGAGGTCCTCGCTGTGGGCGCTTCCGGCCGGGCTGCCATCGGACTGCCGCCTCTTCAGGGCTTCGGGGATTCGGAGCCCACCTTGACCGTCTTATTAGCCGGCAATGGAGCCGGAACGGTCACCAGTGCGCCTAACGGTATTGATTGCGGTCTCAGCTGCACGGAGTCGTTTAACCTGGGCACGCTGGTCACATTGACGGCAACTCCCGCCGTAGGCAGTTTTTTCACAAGCTGGGCAGGATGCACCCCTGATGCGGTGAACCCCAACGTCTGCACGTTGACGATGAATGTGGCAACGAACGTCACGGCGACATTCAGCGTGCCCAATATTACAGTGACACCACTGGCTCACGATTTTGGCAGTATCAACGTCGGCAGCGTGGCCATCAAGACATTCACCGTGAACAATGCAATCCCGGTCAATCTTGTGATAGGGAGCGCCTCTGTAAATAGCTCGCCTGCTGGCGATTTTACGAAGGGTATCGACACCTGCTCAGGACAGATCATTCCTCCAGGCGGAACCTGTATCATCCAGGTCCGGTTCTCGACCATAACGACAATTGGTTCAACGGGAAGTCTCACCATCCCGTCCAATGACCCGGATCCCGCGCCGGTCATCGGCGTGTTCGGTTTCGGCACGAATACTCAGGTGTTCAGCGATATCCTGGCGACTTCTCCTTTTGAAAACCATGTCAATTCGCTCTTTTACAACGGCATCACCTCTGGATGCACCCCTGTGGATTTTTGTCCCCAGGACCTTGTGACCCGGGGAACAATGTCAGCCTTTATCATCAGGGCCCTGGAGGGAAATCCTGCGGGAGTCTGCGCTGTGCCTCCATTCACGGATGTGCCGGTGATCAATCAATTTTGCAAGCATATTGAAAGAATGAAGGCTCGAAATATCTCCCTCGGTTTTCCCGACGGCACTTTCCAGCCGCAGGGTAACGTGACCAGGGATCAGATGGCCGCTTTTATCATCAGGGCCCTCGAGGGAGATCCTGCGGGAGCTTGCGCTGAGCAGCCGTTCACGGATGTGCCGGTGTCCAGCCCATTTTGCAAACACATTGAGAGGATGAAGGCGTTGAATATCTCTCTCGGTTTCCCCGACGGCACTTTCCAGCCGCAGGGTAACGTGACCAGGGATCAGATGGCCGCTTTTCTTGCGAGGGCATTTCTGGGTCTCCCGTAGGGAACGCATATATGCGTTCCCTACTTTCTTTCTCTCTTTCCTCTTTTAGAACCACCTCCTTTGCCTTTACTCCCGCCATCCGGCGGGGGTAAAGGCATTTTTATAAGTAGCGCCCTCGTTTACCGGGAGCGCCTCATGACGCCGGCAATAAATGCCGCCGCTACGAGGAGGAGGGAATTATTGCGAAAATTTCAAGTAACCCCTCAGTTATTGTTTTTTATCCCCCTTTGGCAAAGGGGGATAAAGGGGGATTTTAAAAAAATGTTTGGAAAATCTCCCCACACCCCTCTTTGCAAAAGAGGGGTATAAAGGTGTAATTAGATTATGCGAGTTATAACTGAGGGGTTACAAATTTCAAATATTTTGGGTTAGCTTTTTAGGCAGGAGTAAGATAAAATAACAATCAGTTGTGCCCAGCCATCCATTTAAGAGAGGAGGTCCTCAGATGAGGCCACAAAAGGCGATGGTCTTATTATCATTCCTTCTTTCATTTTTTCTTCTATTCGGAGGCCTCTCGTGGGGAGCCGAAGCTCCCGAGGTGTTTGTCCAATCGGAGTATCCTTCAGGGATTTATGCCGTGGCCTTTCATCCGAAGGGAAAATACGTTCTTTCAGGAGGAATGGGCCATAACTTGTGGCTCTGGGATGTGGCCTCAGGCAGGAAGATCAGGACATTTCTCGGTCACTCTGAATCACTCACGTCGATGATCACGTCGATTGCTTTCAGCCCGGATGGACGATCCGCGCTTACGGGTTTTGGCGACGGAACGTTGAAGCTCTGGGAAGTTGAAACAGGCAAAGAGGTCAGGACGTTTCAAAAACATTCAGGCATCGTCCGATCGGTCGCTTTCAGCCCTGACGGAAAATATGGACTCTCCGGGAGCGACGATCAAACCATCCGGTTTTGGGAAGTGGAGACAGGCAAGGAGATAAGAGCATTCTCCGGCCGTCATAATGTCGTTCGATCGGTTGCTTTCAGTCCCGACGGAAAATATGGAGTTTCAGGGAGCGAAGATCAAACCATCCGGCTTTGGGAAGTGGAGACGGGCAAGGAGGTTTCCGTCCTCCGGGGACACTTGCAAGTGGTCACCTCTGTTTGCTTTAGCCCCGACGGCAAGTACCTTCTCTCCGGCAGCGTCGACAAGACCCTGAAGTTATGGGATGTTTCCATGGGCAGGGAGTTCAAAACCTTCCTGGGCCATTTGAGTCAGGTGACTTCAGTCGCCTTCAGTCCCGACGGAAAATATGGACTCTCGGGCAGCAATGATAACACGGTGAGATACTGGAATGTGGCAACAGGAGCCGAGATTAAAAGGTTTCAAGGCCATTCACAGGTCGTAACCTCTGTCTCTTTCAGCCCTGACGGGACACACGCCCTTTCGGGAAGTTGGGATAAGACGATCAGACTCTGGGACGTCACAACGGGCAAAGAAGCAAGGAGGATTCAGGGCTATTTGAGACCCGTCCGAATGGTATCAGTCAGCCCGGATGGGAGGTACGGGCTGTTCGGAACCGTTGATACGATGCTGAAACTCTGGGATCTCTCTATGGGAAAGGAGGTAAAGAGATTTAAGTCTCTTGCAGAGGCCCCGGAGCCCATGGGAGAGCATGAAGGAAAGGAAGTTCCGGTATTCCTCGGATTGGCCGACTCCATCTCATTCGCCATTAGCCCTGACAGTAAATACATCCTGTGCGGAGCGGAGGGTACCCCCCTGAAGCTCCTGGAGATCGCCACGGGCAAGGAAATCAGCCGATTCGTCGGACATGAAGACCTGGTCCCTTCCATCGTCTTCAGCCCGGATGGGAAATATGGACTCTCAGGGTCCATCGATAAAACCGTAAAACTCTGGGATATCGCAAAGGCCAGGGATATCCGGTCATTCTCAGGCCATGTCTTCGGAGTCATCTCGGTCGCCTTCAGCCCGGACGGGAGATACGTTTATTCGGGAGCAAGGGATTCGACGGTAAAGATCTGGGAAACGGCAACCGGCAAAGAGGTCCGCTCGTTTAAAACATACACAAAGTTTATCAGAACCTCTGCCTTCAGCCAGGACGGGAAATACGTCCTTATTGGGGGATACGACTCCGCGATCAAGCTCCTTGAAATGGAAACGGGCAGGGAAGTATGGACAGGAAAGGGACATTCAGGTATGGTCACTTCCGTTGCCTTGAGCCGGGATGGAAAGACAGTCCTTTCAGGAAGCGATGATAAGACTATAAAGCTCTGGGATGTCATGACAGGCAGGGAGATCAGGGTATTTCACGGCCATTCCGGTAAGATCAACTCCGTCGCCTTTGGCCCGGGAGGAAAGACGGTCCTTTCAGGAAGCGATGATGGCACAACGAGGATCTGGGCTCCCTCCACAGGGAAGGAGCTGGCCAGGCTGATCAGTTTTTTAGATGGCGAGTGGATCGCCCTCACTCCTGCAGGCCATTTCCAATCCTCACCCGGGGGAGCAAGGCTGACCAATGTGCGGATTAAAAACAGCGTCCTTTCCCTCGACAATTTCTATGAAAGGTTCTTCAATCCAGAGCGGGTGGCCCTGGCGCTCAGGGATGAAAAAACAGCTGTGTCCGAAGATATCAGAAAGGATGCTTCCCTTCCCCCCGAGATAAGAATCATCGATCCTGTAAAGGACGCCGTTATACGGACGGAGACAGTGACTCTCACGGTGGAGGCAAAAGACAGAGGCGGGGGGATCGGAGCGATCCGTCTCTATCATAATGGGAGCGCCATAGGGGATCGCCGGCAGAGCGGCAGCGGACCGGAGAAAACGGTAATGACTCGCAAGGAAGATGGCACGGTCCGGAAAGTCTATGAGGTGACCCTTGTGCCCGGAGATAATCTCTTCAGGGCGCTGGGGCTCAGCAGAGAAGGGTCGGAGAGCGATCCTCATGAGACCCTGGTGAGACAGGTCGGCGGCAAGATCGAATCAGACCTTTACCTGATCGTCGTTGGAATCAATGATTACCAGAATCTCACATCGAAGCTCCAATTCCCAATTCCGAATGCAAAGGGAATAAAAGAGTTTTTCGAAAAAAAATGGAAAAATGCATCAAGCATGACCCATCTCTATATTGCGAAGGGAGCAGAAGGGCTCACGGGGGCTTCGCTCTTTAAGAAGATTCACATCACCGAACTGTATGACCGGGAAGCCACAAAAGAGGGACTCAGAAAAAAGCTGTTTGATCTCAGAGCCAATCCTCAGGATATCTTGATCCTCTATGTTGCAGGGCAGAGCAGGAATATCGGCGATGAATGGCAATTCGTCCCTTACGATGCGGCTAATCCACTCTCTTTCTCCGAGATATCAGAGATGGTGAAGAACCTTCCCCCTTTGAAGAAGGTGGTCATTTTTGATCTCTTCAAATCAGGCGGGCCCACGCCAACCTTCGTTAAGGGTTTGGAAGAGAGCAGAGCCATGGCGCTGATGGGTCGATCGACCGGCGCCTATATCCTATCGACATCGACCTATAGACAGGACGCTTCTGAGATCAGGCAATGGGGGCGCGGCTTATTCGCTTATGCTCTTTTACAGGGTCTGAACGGAGAAGCGGAAAACCCTGCATACACGCAGATTCCGATGTCAGCTTACGCTCACCGCGATAAGATTGTGACGATCAGGTCATTGATGGCCTATCTTGAGAATTCAATGTTGAAATTCAGTGAGAAGGTTGGAGCGGAACCTCTCTATCCTTTGATCTACTCAAGGCCGCAAGACTTTCCGCTGGTCATCAATAAGTGGAATGATTGAGCACGGAGAATCACCATGAACAAAAGAAAATTTGCAACGATTGCCGGCATATTTTTTGTTGCGGCCTTTATTTTCTTTCTTATAGGTAGGAGCCTTTTTCAGGACACGTCGATAAAGTCAGAAGCCACCTCCTCCCATCAAGAGCATGCGACCCTCCCCCGGGAAAGTGGGGGTGGACCTAAGACCCTTGAAATCTCCCCTGAGAAACAGCAGCTCATCGGGGTCAAGATCGCCCAGGCTTCTATGAGACCCCTCCGGAAGGTCATCAGGACAGTGGGTCGGATTGAATATGATGAAAGGAAACTGGCCACCGTCAATCTCAAGGTTGAAGGTTGGATCGAGCGGCTCCATGTGAACACCACAGGCCAATACGTTCGGAAGGGAGAGCCCCTTGCCGAGATCTACAGTCCTGAGCTTCTATCCGTCCAGCTCGAATACCTCAATCTGCTGAAGTGGAGGAAGGAGAGGAGTTATCGGTTTCAGAGAGAGGTTGAATTTTCCTGGGGGGACCGCTACGGGACGACCGGAAAGATGCAGACCAGCGATATGGATACGCTGATCCAGGTCGCACAGCAAAGGATGAGGTTCTGGGATATCACGGACGAGCAGATGAAAGCAGTCGAGGCCAAGGGAGAACCGATGAAGACCTTCACGATCCATAGTCCGGTAAACGGGTATGTGGTGCAGAAGCCGGCCGTCCAGGGCAAGCGAGTGGAGCCCGGTGAGAAACTCTTCGACCTGGCCGATCTTTCCGAGGTCTGGATCATTGCCGACATCTACGTCCATGAACTGCCCATGATCAAACCGGGACAACCGGCGAGAATCAGCCTCAGCTTTTTCCCCGGCAAGGAGTTCTCCTCAAGGATCGACTACATCTACCCTCTTCTCTCCAGTGAGACAAGAACCGCCAAAGTGAGATTCATCCTTCCCAATTCAACCGGAGATCTCAAACCTCAGATGTTCGCCAAAGTGGAGATTAAGATCGATCTCGGGAAGAGGCTGGCCATTCCGGAGGAGGCTGTCATCGATACGGGAGAGAGGCAGATCGTTTACGTGGACAGGGATGGGGGATATTTTGAACCACGGGAAGTGAAGTTAGGGCTGATGGCTGACGGAATGGTGGAGGTGATCAAGGGACTGAAGGCCGGAGAAAAAGTCGCCTCCTCCCCCAACTTCCTGATCGATTCGGAAGCCAAACTGAAGGGAATCACACAGTGATCAGTCATCAGTCATCAGTGGTCGGTTGAATTCGTTAGTCGCAAGGAGTAAGGCGTGAGGGGTAAAAGATCCTGCGGCAGGCCCCTTGCGCACTTGCGCCTTACGCCTAACGTCTCATTGTTGTGTTTATATATGATCTCACACATCATCGAATACAGCGCCAGAAACAGGCTGGTCATCTTCTTCGTGGTTATCTTCCTCATGGCCTGGGGTTATTGGGCTTTGAGGAAAACCCCCCTCGACGCCCTCCCGGATTTAAGCGACACCCAGGTCATCATCTATACGGAATGGACCGGCAGGAGTCCGGACCTGGTGGAAGATCAAATCACCTATCCCATCTCCACGACCCTTCTTGCGGCTCCGAAAGTGGAAGTGGTGCGGGGTTTTTCCTTTCTCGGAAGCTCCTTTATCTACGTCATCTTCGAAGAGGGCACCGATATCTACTGGGCAAGAAGCAGGGTCTTGGAATATCTGCAGGCCGTTCGAAACAAGATCCCCGCCGATGTGAATCCGGTCCTCGGTCCGGATGCGACGAGCGTGGGATGGGGATTCTCATACGCCGTGGTAGATGAGACGGGACAACGCAACCTTTCAGAACTTCGCTCGCTCCAGGACTGGAATTTGAAGCTTGCGCTGGAAAGCGTTCCCGGGGTTTCCCAGGTGGCGAGCGTGGGCGGGTTTGTCAAGCAGTATCAGGTCACCATCGATCCGAATCAGCTTTTTTCATATAACATTCCGATCACCAAGGTGATTGAAGCGATCCGGAAGAGCAACCGGGATGTGGAAGGCAGGGTTCTCGAATTTTCAGGGATCGAGTATACGGTGCGAGGAAGAGGTTACATCAAAAGCCTCAAAGATATGGAAACCATCCCGGTAGGAACCGATGGCGCTGGAACGCCTGTCTTTTTGAAAGACGTCGCCCGCCTGCAGCTCGGCCCTGAGATCAGAAGAGGCCTGGCGGAATTGGACGGAAAAGGGGAAGTGGCCGGCGGAATCGTCGTTGTCAGATTTGGCGAGAATGTCCTCAATGTAATCGAGAGGGTGAAGGAGAAGATTAAGAAAGAGATTGAGCCGACCCTGCCCAGTGGGGTCAGAATCGTCACCACCTACGATCGCACCGATCTGATCCAGAAATCGATTCAGACGCTTAAGGACGCCATCTTCGAGCTGATCCTTGCTGTCAGCATCGTTTCTGTCGTCTTTCTGTTTCATTTTCCAAGCGCTCTGGTCGTCCTCCTCACCTTTCCCGTCGCCCTCTTGGTCTCCTTCATCTGTATCTATTACCTGGGAGTAACCTCCAACATCATGAGCCTTGGGGGGATCGCCATCGCCATCGGCGAAATGGTCGATGCCTCTATTGTGATGGTGGAAAACGCCCATAAAAAATTGGAGGACTGGGAGAAGAGCGGCGCTCATGGGAGCAGAGTAGAAGTCATCATCGAGGCGGCAAAGGAGGTGGGCCCTTCCCTCTTCTTCTCCCTCCTCGTCATTACGGTCGGATTTCTCCCGGTCTTCGCCCTTCAATCCCAGGCCGGGAGACTCTTTAAGCCCCTGGCCTACACCAAGACCTTCGCCATCCTCTTCTCCTCTTTCCTGGCCATCACCTTGACCCCTGCCCTGATGACCCTTTTTCTTCGCGGGAAGATCAGGGCGGAAGAGAAGAATCCTCTCAACCTTCTCCTTCTTAAGATTTACGAGCCTCTCGTCCGACTCTCCCTGAGGTTTAAGAGGGAGGTCGTGCTTCTCGCCATCCTCCTGTGCGGGGTGACGATCATTCCCTTCTTCCGTCTTGGCTCGGAATTCATGCCGCCCTTATATGAAGGCTCCCTTTTCTACATGCCTGTGACCGTTCCGGGCGCCTCGATCTCAGAGGCGGCCAAACTGCTCCAGATTCAGGACAGGATACTGAAGAGCTTTCCTGAGGTGGCCCAGGTTTTCGGAAAGGCAGGCCGGGCTGAAACAGCCATGGACCCCGCCCCTCTTGAGATGTTCGAAACGGTCATCAACCTCAAACCCGAATCGGAGTGGAGAAAGGGGATGACCGTGGAGAAGCTCAAGGATGAGATGGATGAGGCATTGACGATCCCGGGGGTGGCCAACTCCTTTACTATGCCTATCAAGGCCCGGATTGACATGCTTTCCACCGGCATACGAACCCCTCTGGGGATAAAGGTGATGGGATCAAAGCTCGATCGGATCGAGAAATTAGGAATTGAGATCGAGACGCTCATCAAAGATATTCCCGGAACAAGAAATGTCTATGCGGAAAGGGTGACGACGGGCTACTTCCTGGATATCGATATCAAGAGAGAGGAGGCGGCGCGATATGGCCTGACCATCGATGACGTCCAGGAGGTCATCCAGTCAGCCATCGGTGGCGCGAATATCACCACTACCGTTGAAGGAAGGGAGCGATACCCGGTCAATGTGAGATATGCAAGGGACTTGAGAGCCAATGTAGAAAAGCTGAAAAGGGTTCTCGTCCCCGTCACCCTTGAATCAGGTCCCGCTCAAATCCCCCTCGGGGAACTGGCTGACTTCAGGGTCGTCAAGGGTCCCACCGTGATCAAGAGCGAAGAGGGGCTCCTCACCTCCTATATTTACATCGATCTTTCAGAAAGGGACGTCGGAGGTTACGTCGCCGAGGCCAATCAGAAGATCGCCTCTCTGAAGATCCCCGAAGGCTACCGCATCGAATGGAGTGGTGAGTACGAATATTTAGTGAAGACCCGCGAAAGATTGATGTTCGTGATTCCCCTGACCGCCTTGATCATTTTCTTTCTCATCTATCTCAACACAAGGTCCGTCGCCAAGACGATGATCATCCTGCTTGCTGTCCCCTTCTCCCTGGTCGGATCGTTCTGGCTTCTCTATCTCCTTCATTACAACCTCAGCGCGGCCGCATGGGTTGGAATGATCGCCCTTGCCGGAATCAGCGCAGAAACGGGAATGGTCATGTTCCTCTTCCTGGAATTGGCTTATCAGAAATGGAAGAGCGAAGGCCGGATGAGGACGAAGGAAGATCTTCGGGAAGCCATCCTGTACGGGGCGGCCAAGAGGTTAAGGCCCAAGATCATGACGGTGGCCACAAACTTCGGTCTCATCCCGATTCTCTTCAGTTATGGGACGGGGGCCGACGTGATGAAGCGGATTGCCGCTCCTGTGGTCGGAGGCCTGTTGACCTCTCTCTTGCTCGTCCTGATCATCTTCCCGGCCATCTATATGCTCTGGCGGGAGAGGGAACTCCCCCCGGAATAATGGAATGGTGGAATAATGGAATGTTGGTGGTAAATGATTAGAAGAATGGCACGATGGAATGATGTTGATAATAAGTGCTATTTATGAGATAAAAAGTTTGTGGATCGCAAAAACATTAATAGAGGATTCAAGAAACTTCGTGTCTGGCAAGATTCCGTCTCGCTCTATATTCTTGCGTGCAAAACATTCGAAAAGTTTCCATTTGAACTTAAAAAAGTCGCGTCGAACGTTATCGATTCGTCTCACAGTATTTCGAGAAATATATCAGAAGGTTATTGCCGTCGCAGCATAAAAGAGTACTTGAACCATCTCAATATTGCTCTTGGTTCATGTGGGGAATTTCATTCGTGTTATGAGAGTTTTAATCGGGCTGGGCAAATTACAGGTGAAGAATATGATGAGTTAGACCAACTTCATTACAAAGTAGAGAATGGCTTGCTAAAATTAATAGAATCCTTGCAAAAGAAACAAGCGTCGGGAAATTGGCAGGATACTTTCCAGTAAATTCAATCTTCTGGTATTTCACGATATTCTTACTTTCCATCATTCAATCATTCCATTATTCCGATATTCCATCGTTCCATCATTCCGGTTTCTTCTCTTTTCCCAATATTCCATTATTCCATTATTCCAACATTCCAGATTTTATGTTCTCATAACCAAATCTAAATCAATTCTTAAAACCCTCAAGGCCGGGAGAATGGTTGCAACGGTGTAAGGAAAAACAGTCGCCAGAAAGAGCGCCAGTATCTGGCCGAGATCGATAAAAGGGATAAGCCTGAAATCGGGATAGAGCGCTGCCCACCCTTTCAGGACGGGTTCAAAAAGGGCTGAGGAGATCAGAAAGACATGAACATAAGCCAGGGTGGTCCCCAATAAAAAACAGGATAGAGAAATCCCAAGCCCCTCCCAGAATTTCATCAAAAGAATATCGGAAATCGGCCAACCCATGGCCTTGAGAATACCGACCTCCCTTCTCTCCTCTTCGCCCATGCCTGATGCTTTGTCCCATGCCAGAATGATCAAAGCGAAGAGTCCGCCCGTGAGGACGACCATCATGATTCCCCCCCGCCAGGTGAAGGCCGTTCCATAAGCGTTAACCATATCATCCCTCCCGATGAGTTTGCTATCGGGAAGAAGGGCGGTGATCTCATCGCCCACCTGGGAAAGATTTTTCTGATTCCTGGTCCGGACCGTTAAATCCGTAACAAAATCTTTCGGCATCCCAAGGAGACTTCTAAAGTCATCCTGAGAAACCAGGATCAGATCTGAAGAGACCCTCTCCGTTCCAGGCGGGAGAATCCTTGTGACGGTCAATGAGAAGAGGCCCCCCTCATAATCCCTGAATTCCATCGTATCTCCCTCAAATGCCAGGCGAGTTCTTGAAACCCCTTCGCCAATGGCGATATTTCCCCTGCCCTGATCGAAGTCCTCAGGGACGACCAGTGTATAGTTGGCGCCAATAATGGGATCGTAATAATAACCCCACAGACGGGCCCTCGCGGAATCAATCCCCTTGAGATTCTTTATTTTGTCGAGATAGCTGACCGGCATCGGATGATGCCTGCCTGCGATCACCCTCTGAATAACCAACTCCGGAGCGCTCCGTAAGAGAAAGGAGGCCTCCTTTCGGATCGCATGGGAAATGAACACGACAGAGGCGAGCATGAAGACAGCGAGCGAATAGACAGAAAGGAGGGCAAGCGTTTTTCCCTTTCTTCTCTTGAAGGAGGACAACATAAAATCAATGATATTCTTCTGCCGCTCAATCAAGATCATAAAATTTACTATAACATATCACGCCTTCTCTGTTATAATAATTCGTATTAATACAAACGAATTTTGTTTCAATACATTATTGTAGGGCATGATCCCCGATCATGCCTTTAAACGATGCGTTCGGGGAACGTATCCTACATTCCATGTAAATTCATTTATTTCGTTTGTATTAGTATGGTAGCCGCAGGCCCTGCGGCAGGAGCCTGCGAAACGGCCTCCAATGTAATGCCAACCCTGAAACGCACCCTGCAGGGTGCGGCTACGAAAATAGGGTAGCAAATCATGAACAAACGGACCTTTCTCATCCTATGCCTTCTTTTAACAATAGGGATCTCCTATGCTGCCGCCTATGAAGCCAAAAAAAGGGCAGGTGAGTATGAGGTTGAAATAAGAATAGATAAGAACCCGCCGGTGGTGGGAGAGAACAATCTTAAGATCGAAATAAAAGATCCTGCAGGAAGACCCATTACGGACTCCAGAGTGTTGGTCAATTATTATATGCCGCCCATGCCGAGAATGGCGCCCATGAACTACCGGACGGATGCCAGGCTTAAGGGAGAACATTACAGAGCGACCATGAGGCTGATCATGGCGGGTCCATGGTATATCGTTGTCATCATCACCCGCGAGGGGAAAACATCCACGGCAAAATTCACTATCGATGCCCGCTAAATCAGTGTTAGTGTTAGTGTTAGTGTTAGTGTGAGGAAGCGCTGACGTTAGGTGTAAAAGGTAAGGGATGAGGGGTTACCCCTCTTACGACTTACGATTTATACTGGCATTGTCACTGAAAACTGACACTTACAAATTGATATTTTTTTACTGACACTAACACTTACACTGACACTGTTTTTATGGGATTCGGGCAGAATGCCATGCCGATAAGGAAATTTACCCTATTCCCTCCACCCATGATCAGAAAAATATTTGTAATTTCAGACCCTTAAATCATGGCACCCTTCTTGCATTCTTTTTATATCAGAGGAAAAGCCAATGGTTACTATACTACTGGCTGAGGACGATAAGAACTTCGCGAGGGTCCTGAAGAGGGAACTTGAGGAGGATCAACACGTGGTCGATCTTGTCAACAACGGGATCGAAGCTATATTGGCCTTCATCGATCATGCCTACCAATTCGTTCTTCTCGATATAAAGATGCCCGGACTGAATGGTAATGATGCCCTGAGGATTATCAAAAAATTGAGTCCCTCGGTGCCCATTATCACCTTTTCCGGAAATGCAGGACAGACAGAGATGGCCCAGTCGATTAAATGCGGAGCGGTGAAGTGCCTCATCAAGCCTTTCCAGATCAGCGAGTTGAAAGAAATGATTACGAGCCAGATCATGAAGTAAGTTGGCCCCCTCACCCTTCCCCTCTCCCCGGTGGGGAGAGGGGAAGGGTGAGGGGAAATGAAATAATGGAATGATGGAATTGTGGATTCCACTTCCTATATATACAGTGTCCGCAAATGGAAAATACATACTTTCCCCCATTTACTTATCAAACTTTAAGTGGTAGAATTAAATTAAAATTGGTCAAAATAGGGTGCGATCGGGGATCTCACCCTACATAACCGTAAGGCCCGTTCCGAGAAAGGGCCGAAAAACGGAAGGAAGGGATAAAAAAATATTATCAATTTTAAAATAGAAAGGAGGTGACGTTTCACTCAAAAAATAAAAAAAGCTTCTCGAATGGCGAGTTCCCCAAGCCCCCCCCCCTTCCCCCTGCCTGCCGGTAGGCAGGGGGAAGGGGGAATATAAAAAAACAATTTCCAGAAACCAAGTAAGGAGGTATCAAAATGAGATTCAAAATATTTACATTATTAACGGCAGCTTTACTGCTCATTGGAATCGGCCAGACTGCTCAGGCTGACCTTATTGCAGTCGGTCCGGTTAATCCTGCGACCCTGTTTCCAACATTCTTTACGGATATAAATGGACTGGCGCTTGGCCCCTGTGATGTAGTCAATGAGGACCCGGCTTTCCCCGCGGTCAACGGGCCGCCATGCGGCGCCCTTGCGCTCATCAATTGGGGCGACCCCCTTATTCCCGGTGATGGTCCTGGGTTTGTAGCCGGTAATGTTGAAGAGGTGACTTTCTACCGGGCTGAAAATGTTGCCGGCGCGAATTCCCGTCTTCGCATCGAAGTCCAGGGAGGGGTTTTACCTCCGGAAAGTGTCATCAATGGCGCCCTACTCCGGTTGAATATTCCCGACTTGGTTGACGGCGTCGGAAATTATACAGTGACCACACCTCTTGGAGTATTCATTGTTCCTGTAGTTGCCGCAGATCTCATAGGTGGGTTGAATACCACGCTTGTTCCCGATGCTTTGGGAGTCGCCGGGACTATTCCCGACTTCGTTGGAGCTTTACCGGGACCCGTTCAATTCTTTGTGCCGAATGGCACCGGGCCGGTGGGTTTCTTGGGGGATTCGATAACGCCAGCTCCATTGACTCCTGGATTTGGCTGGCCCCTTGCAGGTGGAGCGCTTGTCTTCCGTGTTGATGGTCCTGCCACACCCCTGATTATAAATTCAACCGTTTTTACCGTTGAAGGCAAGGTCGCTGCCTTTGGTCTCAATGTTACACTTGCTGGCAATGGCACAGGCACTGTGACAAGCGCCCCTGTCGGAATCAATTGTCCGGGGGATTGTACGGAGTCTTATGCACCCGGAACGGTAGTCACATTAACAGCCGCCCCCACTGTGGGCGCTTTCACGGGCTGGACAGGATGCACTCCTGTTGTTGGAGTGCCTACTCAATGCACAATCACAATGAATTTGGCAGCAAATGTTACAGCCACATTCAGCGCCGCCAGCATTGCAGTTAACCCACTCACTCATAACTTCGGAGATGTCAATCTGGGCAGTGTTGAAATAATGAACTTCACTGTGACCAATAGCGGCGTTGTCAATGTTCTGATGGGCACTGCCGTTGTCGCCGGCACGCTTACCACCGACTTCACCAAGGGCGCTGACACCTGCTCCGGACAAACCATATTGCCCGCTGGAGCCTGCATCATCCAGGTGCGGTTCTTGCCCACCGCAGCAGCCGCAATGGCAGGAACACTAACCATTCCTTCTAACGCTCCTACCGCAGCGCCGGTTGTTATTTTGAGCGGAACAGGAACCAATGCCCAGGTATTTGGAGACGTTCTGCCAGCCTCTCCCTTTGAGAACCATATCAATTCTCTCTCTAACACTGGCATCGCCCTCGGATGCGCCCCTAACCAATTCTGCCCCGGAAACGCTGTCACCAGGGGACAGATGTCGGCCTTTATCATCAGGGCCTCCGAAGGAGAACCACCTGTGACAGTCATCACCGTTCCTATGAGCGGAAACCAGGAAGTTCCTATTGTCTTAACCGCAGCTACGGGCGGAGCAGCGTTAATCGTTGACCTGACGACAGGAGGACTTAGCGGCCAAATTAACTTCTCTAACCTCACGACCGGAATCACTCTGGCCCATATCCACGAGGGCCCGTTGGGAGCAAACGGTCCGCCTATTGTCGATTTTACAGGTGGATTTACTCCGGGCCAGACCACCGGTTCAGTGACGATCAGCGGAACATTGACCCCGGCACAGATCAATACGCTGGTTTCCGGAGGCCTCTATTTAAACATTCACTCCGTAAGCTTCCCCAATGGGGAGATCAGAGGGCAGATCGGGCCAAGGTTTGGAGATGTGCCAATCAACAACGTCTTCTTCAAACACATCGATAGGATGGCCATAAGAGGAATCACTCTCGGCATTGGAGGTGCACTTTATGGACCCAATAACAATGTAACCAGGGCGGAGATGGCATCTTTCATTGTTCGGGCCGTGGATGGAGCTGATGCTACGACCTGCCTGGGAACAGTTTTTACCGATGTGCCCGTTGGCGCTCCTCACTGCGCCAATATTGAGAGGGTCAGGGCGCTTAACGTGACCCTGGGATGCGGTGTGAATTTATACTGTCCCGGGGAAAGTGTCCCGAGGGAGCAGATGGCCGCTTTTATCGCAAGAGCCTTCCTCGGAATTCCGTAAATTTGATTAATCTATGGCAGGGGCAATTCATATTATGAATTGCCCCTTTTTTTTTGACCCGGATTTAATGAATTTTTCCCAGCATTTCAATATTCGTAACACTTTAGCACTTTGAAAAAGGTTATCTAATCCCCCTTTGTCAAAAGGGGGATAAATTTCTCCTCCCTTTGGCCTTTTTATCCCCACAAATGGCGGGGTAAAGGGAGGTTGCCTGCCTGCGCGAAGCCGCTTCGGCGAAGGCAGGGGAGGGATCTTACAAGAAGATTTCAAACAGCTAAATTGATACCAACATTCCATTATTCCACTCTTCCTATACATACAGTCCTCATGACAAAAAAATACATACTTTTACCCATTTACTTTTAAAATTTCCTGTGGTAGCTTTTTAACTATCTGACAAAAAATGTAATCGCAGGCTTTAGCCTGCAATACTACGGCCGAAGGGGGGTGGTAATCATCTCAATCGCTTAAAGCTTCTAAGATGGCGGAAGGCTAATGTTTAATATCAATTCGTAACAAGAACCACTACTAAGAAATGAAGGAGGTTTAAAATGAAATTCAAAGTATTTGCGTTATTAACAATCGCTTTAATGCTCTTTGGGTTTGGCCAGACTGCACGGGCGGACCTGACCTTGACCGGGCCTACGGACCTTGTCACCGGGTTCCCAACATTCTATCAAGATATCCCTCTCGTGCAGTTATCGCTATGCGATGTCCTCCCTGCTGATGGGCTTTCTCCCCCGTGCCCAAGCCTCACGCTGACCAACCCGGCAGGGCCGGTTGACGCAGCAAACATTGTTGAGGCTTTTTACTATGTAGCCGCAGCAGACAGCGCTTTAGGGGGTTTTGACGGCCCGAATGGAGAGATTCTCGTCATTACAGCACAGGTTCTTGCTGCTGGAGCAGTCGCACCGGACCCGGCAGCGGTCATCAATGAAGTTACCATCCGGCTTGACAATCTGACTATCCCCGGTGACTATACGGTTGCAACCCCGTGGGGGACTTTCGGGCCGTTCACAGTTCCTAATCCTATACCCGTCGGTTTCCGGATCGATTTCCGCACATCCGACGATGGCATTACCGGCGTTGGCGAGGCTCCAGCATTTGGCGGGGCACTGGGTGGTCCGATTCAGCATTTCCTGGGCAACGGCACTGGCGCGGCCTTCCCGGGTCATATCGGGGACGGAGTTACAGCTGCGGCATTAATTATTCCACCGGGATTCCCTGGTCCTTCTTCCGTAACTGTCTCGGGCGCTATTGATGCAACGACCAATCTTTTTCTGGTTGAAGGCAAAGTCGCTGCTTTTGGTCTCAATGTTACACTTGCCGGCAATGGGACAGGCACAGTGACAAGCGCCCCGGTTGGAATCAACTGTCCGGGGGATTGTACAGAGGCTTATGCGCCCGGAACAGTGGTTACATTGACAGCCACGCCCACTGTGGGTATTTTCACAACCTGGACAGGGTGCACTCCCGTCCCTGGAGTGCCCACTCAATGCACAGCGACAATGAATGCGGCAACGAATGTTACAGCCACATTCAGCGCCGCCAGCATTGCGGTTGCCCCGCTCACCGGGGCCTTCGGAGATGTCAATCTGGGCAGTGTTGAAATGATGAACTTCACTGTGACCAATAACAGCGTTGTCAATGTTTTGATGGGCACGGCCGCTGTTGCTGGCACACTGACCACGGACTTTACCAAGGGAACTGACACCTGCTCCGGGCAGACCCTATTGCCGGCTGGCACCTGTATTATCCAGGTCCGGTTCTTACCCACTGCAGCAGCCGCAATGGCAGGAACCCTGACCATTCCTTCTAACGCCCCCGGTGCAGCGCCGGTAATTCCTCTGAGCGGAACCGGGACCAACGCCCAGGTATTTGGCGACATCTTACCCACCTCTCCTTTTGAGAACCACATCAATTCACTCTCTAACAATGGCATCGCCCTTGGATGCACCGTTAACCAATTCTGTCCCCAGAACTTAGTCACTCGTGGACAGATGTCTGCCTTCATCATCCGGGCAGATGAGGGAGAACCAGCTACGACAATCATCACCGTTCCTATGAGCGGAGCCCAGGAAATTCCGGTTGTGACAACCGCAGCTACGGGTACAGCCTCAATGACCGTAAACCTGACAACAGGAGTGCTTGGTGGCTCGATCAGCTTCTCTAACCTCACGGCTGGAGGAATTACTCTGGCCCATATCCACGAGGCCGCACTTGGAGTAAATGGTCCGCCTATCGTCGATTTTACAGGAGGATTTACTCCGGGCCAGACCACCGGCACAGTGACGATCAGCGGGACATTAACTCCGGCTCAGATCACGACGTTGATTGCCAGAGGCCTCTATTTCAACATTCACTCCGTAGCCTTCCCCAACGGAGAAATCAGAGGACAGATTGAGCCAAGGTTTACGGATGTGCCATTCAACGACACATTCTTCAGACACATCGAAAGGATGGCCATAAGAGGAATCACCCTCGGCATCGGAGGGAACCTCTATGGACCCGTTAACAATGTAACCAGGGCGGAGATGGCCTCCTTCATCGTGAGGGCCGTGGATGGAGCTGATGCCACGACTTGCCTGGGAACAGTTTTTACCGATGTGCCCGTTGGCGCTCCTCACTGCGCCAACATCGAAAGGCTCAGAACCCTTAATGTAACCCTGGGATGCGGTACGAATTTATACTGTCCAGCGGATAGCGTCCCCAGGGAGCAAATGGCCGCTTTCATCGCCAGAGCGTTTCTGGGAATTCCATAATCTAATTGGTCCATGGTAGGGGCAATTCATGCTTGCACGCCGAAGTGCAGGCGTTTCAGCACGCAGGCATGAATTGCCCCTACTTCTAAATCGGGCAAACTTCTCTTTCAAAAGGGAAGTTTGCCCGATAGTTTCAGTTGTGACATTACCCTATTTGCTGCAATTAGAGGCAGTCTATAAACTAACGGATTTAAAAAGTCCTCATTCCGGCGAAAGCCGGAATCCAGTAATTTCAGTTCGTTATAAAAACACTGGACACCGGTTTTCACCGGTGAGACGATTCTTCACAAAACCATAATTCATGATAGTGACAACAGAATTTGATTGGCACTTTTTTTGCTTATTTATTTGACAAATGAACTTTCGAACTCCCGTTGCTACCTTTACTAAAGGAGGAATCTATGAGAAGAATTAACAGACGGGAATTTATCAAGATGGGCCTCAGTAGTCTCTCGGTCATTGCTGTGGGCTCGCACATCAAGGTCCCGGGGATGTTCGGCAAGAACGAAGCTCTGGCCGCCGCCATATCGGTCAACCTCACCATCACCGATGCCCTGGTGGAGATGATAGACCTGACTCCGGTTTACCACTGGGTCTTTGACGATGGAGGAGGCCCCCGTTTCCCAGGGCCTCTGATCATTGTAGAAGAGGGCGATGACGTAACCTTCAATATCACCAACGCTCTCGATGAGCCTCATGCCGTCGCTATTTCGGGCACCAAGATTAACAGCGGCCTGGTCAATCCCGGCCAGCAGAGGCCCATGGTTTTCACAGCGCCCGCTGCCGGCACGTATATTTACTACGATCCTTTGAATGCGCCTGTGAACCGGGTTCTCGGCCTTCATGGAGTCCTGATCGTTCTTCCAAGGGGAACGCCAAACATCCCGTATAGCATTCCGACTCCCAATGTCCAGCAGCTTTTCGCCGATCTCGGAACGACAGCGCACTTCCCAGGGAACCCATGGAACCCCGCAAGAACGTTTGTCTGGGTCGTCCATCAGATCGATCCCTTGTTGAACGCACTTGCAGAGCCGGCGGGCGCTCCTCCGATTAATCGCATAAACTTTGTGAATCAGTTCCTGCCAAGATATTTCACCATCACCGGCAAGAGCGGCCACTTTGTCGTTGAAGACGAGGAGGTTACTCCGAATGGCCGTGTCGGTCAACCGGCCCTTGTCAGGATTGTAAATACTGGTCTGGCTACCGAATCGCTCCATATTCACGCAAACCACGTCTATCCTGTCGCAATTAACGGGGTAGTGCAGAGCAACGTCCATTACATAGACACGATGACATCCGGTCCCATGGACAGAATCGATTGGCTTGTCCCGTTTATCCGGCCGCCGGATATTCCTGTGAAACCGGGCAATCCGGGGGGGAATGCTCCATTCCAGAACCAACCCATCATCCGTTTCGATGCGTCTGATGAATTGGCTTTCATCACTACTCCTAACAACATACAGCTCAGTCCGATGGACTATCCTATGCACGATCATATGGAGCCATCTCAGACCGCGGCAGGCGGCAACTACAACGCAGGGCTGCTCTCCCATATCATCTTTACCGGCGATATAGATGGGGTAGATTTCCCAAGACAGCCCGGATAATTGAAGGGGACAGGGTGCAGGGTATTGGGTGAAGTTACTCCCTACCCCCTACCCCCTACGCACTACACCCTTCTTGAAAGAAAGGAGAAAACAAAATGGCTGGTTTGATTCAGCGTGAACGTTTGGTGCCGGGCAGTAGGCTTGCGAGGAAGTTTAACAAGTCTCTCTGGCCCGATATCGTGAACAGAGGCACCCCATTCGATGCAGCGCCGCCGAATAGGTTTCAGGACCGGGAACTTCTCGCAGGCATCAGGCTTCCTTTGCCCTATCCCAACCCAACGACGGGAGTCAATGATATCCAGATGTGGGTTCTTTTCGACCCAGCCTTACCAGCCACATTCCCGTCTCAATTAGTTCGCGTGGTGCAGGGGGAAATTGTCCATAGCCGCACATCCGGCCACTCAGGCTCGCACACTATCCACTGGCACGGCATCGAGCCCACGCCTGCCAATGACGGCGTTGGCCATGATTCCTTCGAAGTCGGTCAATATACCTACCAGTGGCATGCCTCGGAGCCCGGCTTCTACTTTTATCATTGCCATAAAAACACGGTGCTCCATTTTGAAATGGGACTTTACGGCGCTCTGATCATAGATCCTCCGAAGCCGCCCGGAGCGCCGGGAGCAGATCCGAACCCGCCCTACCCATTAGGAGGTCCGGGGTATGTCAGCGCTAACACGCCGGGACTGCCTGGATTCGATAATGCGACAAAAACTCTCCGATACGACGTTGAAAGGGCCTGGGTTTGCGACTCCATGGACTCAAGGTGGCATGAGCTGGGGGTGAACGAATCCATGTTCACACACGGAGCCGATCCGAACATCCCGAACGGCCAGGTCGGCAGTGGTTGGACCAGCACCGGCATCCTTAACGATTTCAGACCCGATATCTTCGTGATCACGGGCGTGCCGATTCCTGCAGGAGCCAATGGCCAGCCTGATGGAAATATCCCCATCACGCCTGCTGCTTTCCCCCTCAACCCGGATCTCGCCGCATCAGCAGGAGTTGTCTCCGCAACCGTTCCGAGGGGTCAGACCGTTCTGCTCCACGTTCTCAATGCCGATTATCTGATTCAAGAATACACACTCGGGATCGACGCGCTGGTCATCGGAGCAGATGGCCGCAACTTTGGAACGACTGCGCACACGCAATACGCACAGCCCTTCACCATTCCGGCCAACAGGCCGTTCCGCCTGACGAGCGCCCGGAGATGGTCGATGATAGTGAGGCCGACAACGGCCGGCGTGATTCCGTTCAAGTGCGACTTTCTCAACTGGATCACTCAGGCAAGGGAAGGGACAGCCCGGACGCAGATCACAGTAATATAAGAAAAAGTGATCAGTCATCAGTGATCAGTTATCAGTGTAGGAATACAGGGCGTTTGGTTCAGAGTTACACAACACCCTGCCCCCTGCACCCTTCACCCTCAGTAAAGAAGGAGGAAATGCCATGCGGAAAAAAACCCGGTTTCTATATCTGGCGCTCGCGCTCTTCTTATCAGGCCATGGATCTGCCATTGCCCTCACCGCCACCCCCATAGACGATGTGACCGTAACAGCCTTGACTATTTCCCAGACGCTCATGCCTGGACTTGGAATAACAGGGCTAACTACCCTTGGAGGTGATGAGGCATTAGGAATCTTTACGGGAACGACTCCGGTGGATGGGGTCAGTATTCCGACCGGCATCATTCTCAGCACAGGAAGGGTTGAGAATGTGCCTGGCCCCAATTTCGGAGAAAGCAATGGCCAGCATCTTAGGGCAGGAGATCCTGCTCTCGATGCTCTCATCGCCGGTCCAACCCTTGATGCGGCAGGGGTCCAATTCAGTTTCACACCCACCCAGCCCGTGGCCATCTTCAACATCGTCTTTTCCTCTGATGAATATATGACAGGCGTGGGCGGGTCGAATGATGTCTTCGGTCTCTTTATAAACGGGACGAATATCGCCCTTGTCCCGGGGACGCTCAATCCTATGTCTGTCCTCAACATCGATAAGATACTGACCCCAACGCTCTTTAAAGACAATGACCATTCCCCCCTGGGAGCGCCATCGGCCTTTGCCATTGAGGCGGACGGCATGACAAGAGTGATGAAGGCCAGAGTCCTCCTAACGCCCGGCGTGGCTCATACCCTCAAAGTCGTCATCGCCGATGGCCCTGTGGTGCCTGGAGCCGCTGACGACTTTGGTGATTCAACCGTGTTTATGGCTCCGGCAAAATTCCTTACCCCTCGTTTTGGAGACGTTGCCTTTGCCAACATCTTTCTGGAGTATGTTGAAGAGGTGCTCACCGAGGGAATCACCCTGGGCTGTTCAGCAAACCCCTTGCTCTATTGTCCAGGCGACCTCGTCAACAGAGGGCAGATGGCTGCATTTCTGGCAAGGGCCGTCGATGGCGTTGATCCTACTGCCTGCCTTGGAACCGTATTTCCGGATGTGCCGGTGGGATATCCATTCTGCGCCCACATCGAAAGAGTTGCAGCCCTCGGCATCGCCCTCGGTTTTGTTGATGGAACTTTCAAGCCCGCGGACCTGGTCAATCGTGAACAAATGGCCGCTTTCCTCATCAGGGGCGTGGAAGGAAATCCTGCAGGAACCTGCGCCGTCCAGCCCTTTACGGATGTGACAGTTCCCAATGTCTTCTGCAAGCATATCGAGAGGATTAGAGACCTTGAAATAACCCTGGGCTTTGCGGATGGAACCTATAAGCCTCTGGACACGGTCAACAGAGAGCAGATGGCCGCTTTCTTAGCCAGGGCGTTTTTGGGACTGTTTTAATAAAACCATAAACCATGAAAAGTTCCGGGTTTCGGGTTGCGGGTTAAAAAACTCGTAACTCGGAACACGGAACGGTTCTTGTAAAAATACCATATTACAATTACCTGATCCCCATCTTTCATCTATTTAGAGTCTGTTTATTAACTAACGGTTTTCAAAAAGGTCGTCATTCCGGCGAAAGCCGGAATCCAGTTCTTTCAAGACCTTCTGGATGCCGGATCAGGTCCGGCATGACGGGAAAGTGGAATTTATAAACAGACACTATTTGGTATACAAGGAACTGTTCGCCATGAAATTCAAACATCGTTTTCTGGCCAAGTGCATATTGGTATGTATGGTTTTACATCTTGTCCTGAGCGCTTCCGAATATCCCCTTTGTTCGAATGTTTTGCCGGATGAGTTTTTAGATTTTTTCGGTGTTTACCAGGACAATCTGTCGGTCTCTCTCTTATTTTTATTCATGTTTTTGGCCATCTTTTATCAATCTATTCTCAGCCCATCCATCGCCCCTCTTTCAGCTTTAGAGGCAACCCCTCTTCATTCCACAAAAAAGCTCACCTCAACCCTTCTTCGCATCTAACCTGCTTTTTCCACTGCCCTGGTGCAGGGGCATCCTTAGGTCGACTTTAGAAATCAAAAATTTTCAAGGAGGTATTTTGCTATGTTGGTAAAGCCCCGTTTTTTAATCATTGTTTTCACTGCCCTTCTGATTACAGGCCTGGGTTCCCAATCCCAGGCAGTGCCAACTCAGGCCCCAATCACCGGTGAGATCCAGCGGATCACTCTCAATAGCCCTACCGATCACTGGTCTGGGGGAACCATTGTCGTCGGAGGACAGACCGTGATCATCCCAAGAAATCTCCTGCTCGATCTGCCTGCCAACCGGTTAACTTTGAAGCAGCTCTTTGACCAGGCTCCGGCGGGCTGTACGGGCCAGACCGGGCTGGCTAAGGCTGACCCGTGCAACACCACCGGAGTGGGTGGGTTTGCGACGATTTCCGCAAACCGCACCATCGCCGGCAACACCATTGCCGGCGATGTGTTTATCGAAAAGGGTAAGGAGGCCGTTATCGGCGCCGTGACTTACATCAATTATACGGAAGGTTATTTCCGGGTGAACGGAACACCGGCAGCACCGGGGGGCAATACCGATCCCGGTACGGGAGTTATGGTTCGCCTTAACGATCCCACCGGACGCCATACCGTCCAGTCAGGTCTTGGGTGTACTCCTGGTTCTGCCTCTGTTAATTGCAGCCCCGACCCTCGATTTACCCTCGATCCGGATAACTACACACATGTTTTTTCGAGCGGCTATCCGCTTTGCATCCCGAAGACGGCTGATGGCCTTGGCGATCCTTTCTGTCCAAGGACAAACCGTGCTCCAGTGTTCCAGCCTTTCGTTGCGGAACCGCCGGTTCCAGATTCAACACGGTTCGCTCCCATCGTGGTGGGTGATTCTCTCACTGCGGAAGGAAACTTTGAAATGATCAATGGAGTTCAGTTCCTCTCAACCCACACGATCATGGTGCATAAGGCCTTGACGACCCAGGCCAATCAGCCCGATTATTTATTTCTCGACGAGGTGGAGATCGACGCTCCCGGATTTCAGAATCAGCGAGCCCGAACCCTCATCATCGGGTATGCGACTCAGGCAGCCCCCATCGTTGGCGCAGATATTCTCATCTGGTCCATCCACCGCGACCCGGTTAACAATGCAGTGCATGAGTTTCCTTTGGCTTCGGTAAGAGGATGTGATAGTGCCGCCGGAGCAGGGACATGCGGAGTTCAGGGCCTTGGAGGCGCCGGAAACAATATTTTCAAGATCCGTCACGATGTAGACTTTACTATTGCCACCGATGCAAAGCTTGATCCCTGCGCCCATCTCAGGGCGGATCCCCGGTTCGCCGGCCTGAATATTTGCCCCGGTTCCAACGGGACAGGCACCAACATCGCTGAGCAGTTCGCCATCCTGAGCCCCATTCCCCACGAGATTCAGGCAAGGACCGGCCAGAAGCTTGCGACACCCGGTTTTGTGGTTCTTGATGTTCAAGGCAATCCTGCTACATGGGGCCAGTACCTCTTTCCCTTTGGAATGAACCTGGGTGGGGTTTCCACCCCCGAGATGAATGAAATCAACCTTGATCTGCTTGCGACTCCTTTCATTTTTGAAGGAATTTCCTGGAATCTTGACCGGAGGCTTTCCCCCGGAGGTTGTAATGGCCCGTGCGATGCAACGCCCCAGCCGTTAGACCCGTTCCCGTTCTCAGGGCTCGATCCCCGGACTCAGGCAAGCATCCCCAACGTTTCGTACAACGATCCGAACTATACGGCAAGCCCTTTAACGAGTGCGAGAGACCGGATCCTCTCCTACGTGGATGCTGAAATTGGAAAATTCAACGGCAATGCGACGGTATTGCCTCTTTCGCTGGCAGTCGACCCGGCAGTAATACCCATTGTTCCGGTCACACCGGTAACACTGGTTTGTACCGCCACCGGCACGAACACCCCGCCACTGGCAGCCGATGATACGGCAACAACACCGCAGAACACTGCTGTTGTAATCGACGTCCTTATTAATGACTCGGACCCCGATGTGGGGGGAACTCTAAATGCAACCACTGTTACGGTTGTGAACGCGCCCGCCAATGGTACGACCTTGGTTGATGCAGCATCGGGGGCTGTCACTTACACTCCCAATGCCGCATTTGTCGGCCTCGACAGTTTTACCTACACAGTGCAGGACAACCTGGGCGCTGTTTCGAATGTGGCGATCGTCAGGGTGACGGTAACACCAATCGCGGGAAACACGCCCCCTGTGGCAGTGGATGATACGGCTACAACCCTTCAAAATACTGCTGCAGTCGTCGATGCTCTATTGAATGACACGGGTGCGGATGGCACTTTGAATCCCGCTTCGGTCATAGTGATGAACCAGCCAACCAACGGTACGACTTCCGTCAATACAACAACGGGTGCGATCACCTATACTCCGAATGCTCCGTTTACCGGACTGGAAAGTTTTACCTATACGGTCCGGGATAACTTAGGTGCAGTTTCAAATGTGGCTATTGTCAGGGTGACAGTAACACCAATTGGAGGAGACACGCCGCCTGTGGCAGTGAACGATACTGCCACAACCCTGCAAAATAATGCTGTGATCAGCGATGTTCTTGCCAATGACACGGATGCCGATGGCACGTTGAATCCCGCTTCGGTCACAGTGGTGAACCAGCCAGCCAACGGTACGACTTCCGTCAATACGACAACGGGTGCCATCACCTATACTCCCAATGCTGGATTTGCCGGCTCGGACAGCTTCACTTATACAGTGCAGGACAACTTGGGTGCCGTATCTAATGTAGCGATCGTCCGGGTAACGGTATCCCTGCCTCCAAATACGCCGCCTGCGGCAGTCGATGATACCGCTACGACCCTGCAGAATAATGCAGTGATCATCGGTGTTCTCGCCAATGACACGGATGTCGATGGCACGTTGAACCCAGCTTCGGTCACAGTCGCAAACCAGCCGGCCAACGGTGTCACTTCCGTTAATACTGCAACAGGTGCGATTACCTATACTCCCAATGCCGGATTTGCCGGCTCGGATAGCTTCACTTACACAGTGCAGGACAACCTGGGCGCTGTCTCGAATGTGGCGATTGTCCGGGTATCTGTGGTGGGAGTTCCTGCCAATATTCCGCCAATTGCAACAAATGACGTGGCCAGCACTCCTCAGGGGATCCCGGTCCTGGTCAATGTGCTTGCCAACGACAGTGACCCGGATGGGACACTTAATCCGGCAACACTGACGGCAGTTTCGCTGCCCGCAAATGGTACTCTTTTCATGAATACGGCAACAGGCACCATTACCTATACCCCCCGGGCAGGTTTCTCCGGTGCAGACACATTCACCTATACGGTGGCAGACAACCTTGGCGCTGTCTCGAATGTAGCAACCGCAGTGATCACCGTGCAGGCGCCAAGTTTCGAGGCCCTTGCAATCTTACGGGCAGAATTTGTGGCGGGGGCCGGATGGAGAATTGCCGGGTCAAGTACGGCGAACGGGGCTACGGTAACGATCCATCTTGGCTCGAATCTCGGCGGTCCTGTGATCGGCACGGCAGCGGTTGCCGGAAACAAGTGGGAATTCAGAGGCCTCTCAACCGCTGTTCCTGACCCGGGGACCGTAAGAACGATTAGCGTTGAATCAACCGGAGGTGGAGTCGTCTTAGGAGCTCCGTTAAGTGTGAGGTAAACATCCCCCTCATTCCAGAGAGGCGAAGCCCCCTTAATCCCACCTCGCCTCCAAATCTAACGCCCCCCTCCCCCTTCCCCCTCTTAAGGTAAGAGGGGGAAGGGGGAGTTAAAAGGGGAGGTAGGGAGGGGTTAGGATGAGGGTGGTTAATGAATGAAAAGGAAAGGAGACTGATAAATGAAACTGATCAATTCAAGAGTGAGGGTGAAAGGACTGCTGAGGCATGCCTCGATCTTTTCAATGATTCTCTTGATTCTCATTTTTTTATGCGGCCGGGCTTTTGCAGTCACGAATTTGGCTGATCTGAATGTGAAATCGCCGGCTGTTGTTGCAGCGGAGCTGATGCCGGGAGCCATCATCGACCCGGCATCGGTGAAATTTACCGGGCAGAACATTGCCGCGGGAACCTTCACGTCAGGCCTGAACGACGGCATTGGCATAGACCAGGGTATTCTCCTGACCACTGGAGCCATACTGAATGCCGTGGGGCCGAATTTTGTGGGAAATTTGGGGGTTAAGGCCGATCTTCCCGGAGACCCTCAACTCGATGCCATCGTAGCGCCGGCTCTTACCTTTGATGCCGCTGTCCTGGAATTTGATTTCACGCTTCCGGATCCGGCAAACAATGTCATCACATTTAAAATGGTTTTTGCCTCGGACGAATACTCCGAAAATGTAGGGAAATCGAATGGATCCGGGAATGATATCTTCGGGCTCTTTTTGAACGGGGTCAACATCGCCCTGATCCCGGAGTCGGGAGATCCGGTCACCGTCAATACGCTGAACAGGATCGTGAACCCGGGCCTTTTCATTAACAACGATCCGGAGCTTCTCGGGCTGCCGACCCCATTTGAAACACAATACGACGGGTTCAGCAAAGTCATCACTTTTTCAGTGACGGTGGACCCTTCGGTCCCACACCACTTGAAGCTCGCCATCGCCGATACACGTGACAGGACGATTGACTCGGCTGTTTTTCTTGCCCCTGCAGCCCTTGGAAGCGGCGATCTATCACCACAACCGGAAATCAGTGTTTCACCGATGTCCAAAGATTTTCCCACCGTCAACGTGGGAAGCGCCTCATCCCAGCTGATCACCATTTCAAACAATGGGATAGGAGATCTTAAAGTGGCGTCCGTTGAATTCATAGGAGGCAATGGGATGTTTATTCTCTCCCCGGAAGGTCCAAGCCCCTGTCCGAATCTTACGCCCACCGTTGGGATCGGCGGCTACTGCACCATGATCATCGACTTTTCCCCGCTATCCGAAGGGGCCTGGTCAGCGATACTCCGGATCAATTCCAATGACGCCCTAACTCCAACCGATATCACCCTAACCGGAGTAGGAGCCATTCAGCCTGTATTCGCTGACTCTCCGGAGACTTCCTGGGCGGAAGATTATATTAACACGTTATTCTACAATGATCTCACGAAAGGTTGCTCAGCAAGCCCATTGCTATTCTGCCCTGATGATGGAGTCACAAGGGAACAGATGGCAGCTTTCATCATCCGGGCCATGGAAGGCGACCCGACAGCGACCTGCGAGGCTACTCCATTTCCTGATGTTTCCGTGTTTGACACCTTCAGCATGCACATAGAGAGGCTCAAGGCGCGCGGGATCACTCTGGGATATGCAGATGGGACGTATATACCCGGGAATTTTATTACACGGGAAGAGATGGCCGCTTTTATAGTGAGAGCCGTGGAAGGCGGCCAGTTCTTTGAAGGACCCTGTGCCGGTCCATCTCCGTTTCTCGATGTGCTTGCAAGCAATCCCTTCTGCAAAAATATCGAGAGGCTCAAGGCGCTTAACGTGACACTGGGATGTGGCGGAGGAAACTATTGCCCTAATGGCTATGTCCTCCGGGAGCAGATGGCCGCTTTTATAGCAAGAGGATTTTTAGGGATACCATAAAGATCAGTGACAGTGTCTGTGAAAAGATTTGCTGACACTGATCACTGACACAGACACTAAAAGGGTGTGGGGTCTTGGGTGTAACAACACCCTACCCCCTGCAAACGACACCCTTTAGCAAACGCAGAATCCTAAACACCCGAATAGCCGGGGCATCCTACCCCGGCTATTCTATTTCTATAAAATACAGTATTCCCCCGAAAAAAATACTTTCTTCATCCCATTGTCCTATTTCATAGATTCTGCTATTCTTGAGCTTAACGAATAGAGAAAGGAGGTGAAGAAGATAGGCTGGGGGGCTGACGAAACACTCCTAAAAGGAATTCAAAGTTCAGAAAGGAGAAAAAGCCATGTTTAAAAAAAAGAAATTTTTTTTCGCGGTCCTCTTGGCTCTTGGGATGGCAGGAGCATGGGTTCCAGGCTCTATGGCTCAGGTTCCGTGTCCGATAACCCAGGTGACAACCACTCCCGCCGGTAATTCCGACAGGCCAGCCGTCAGCGCTGGAGGAGGTTTTATTGTCTTCGAGTCAACAAGCGATCCCTTAGGAACAAACCCCGACGGAAGCTCCGAGATCTTTCTCTTTGTAAGAAGCAATAGCCTTCTTACTCAGATTACGGATACACCTGCCGGAAGTTTAAGCACAAGGGCGAAAATCAGCGCCGACGGGATAATAATCGCCTTTGAGTCGAATGCGGATCTTGTCCCCGCTCCGGGAGGGCCGGGCAATGCCGATGGCAACACCGAGGTCTTCCTTTTCAATACTACGACAAGCGCCTTCACCCAAGTCACCAATACAATTGGAGGCTCCAATGATAATGTTTCGATAAATTTTGATGGGACGCGCATCGTCTTTGAATCAAACAGAGATCTTGTTCCGGTGGTGGGCAACGCCGATGCCAACACCGAGATTTTCATGTTCAACACGACAGCGGGAACTTTCACCCAGATTACGAACACAGTGGCTGGGGAGATCAACAACGCTCCCTCCATCAGCGCGAATGGCACATGCGTTGTCTTCTCGTCGGATGCGGACTTTGGGGGCGGAGGTAATCTTGACGGCAACCTGGAAATATTTCTATTCAACGTTGTGTCGAGCGCCTTTGTGCAGTTAACTTTCACAGTCGGCGGAGCCGTTATGGACAATCCCGCGGTCAATTTCGATTGCACCATGATCGCCTTTGAGTCGGATGCTGATCTTGTCCCAGCTCCCGGAGGGCCGGGCAATGCCGATGGAAACACCGAGATCTTCGTGTTCAAATCCTTCATTAGCGCCTTCACCCAGATTACCAACACCCTGGCGCCGGTCGTCAATGCGAACCCCGCAATCATTGACGCTCTTACAGGATTATTTGACCTGGGTACCCGCATAACGTTTACATCCAATGGCGATCTTGTGGCGGGCCAGAACGCAGATCTGAACGATGAGATCTTCCTCTTCATCACAACTACAGGGGTGATTTCACAGTTTACAAATACGGTTCTGGGGGGCAGTGGCAACTCGGCCATGGATAACAGCGGCAACCTCATCGCTTTTCAATCGAATGGCGAGCCGGTTGTTGGTGGAAACCCGGAGCTCAACCAGGAGATCTTCATAGCAGGCTGTGCAGACATTTCGGTGTCGCACACAAGCTTTGACTTCGGGGCTGTCAATCGCGGAAGCGTGGCCATCCTGCAAGTATTCGTTACCAATCCGGGTAAAGCCGATCTCTCGATAGGCTCAATTACGGTAACGGGCGATGCCGATTTCACGAAGGGCGCTGACACCTGCTCAGGACAAACGATTCTTCCCGTAAGTGGGGCCTGCTCATTTCTGATTCGATTTTTGGCGACGTTGACAGCGCCATCGCTTTCCACAATTGCGACTATCCCTTCCAATGTTTTCGACACACCGGTGGTGAATGTTTCTGTTAGCGGAACCGTGACCGATTCACAGCTTTTTGGCGATGTCTTACCGACCTCTCCTTTTGAGAACCACATCAATTCACTCTTTCATAGTGGGGTTTCCCTTGGGTGCACTTCCGGGCAATTCTGTCCTGGCCTCTTTACAACAAGAGGCCAGATGGCGGCCTTTATTATCCGGGCCCTCCGGGAGCCACAGACGCTTCCGCCAGTGGCTACCTTCAGTGACGTGCCGGTCGGCCATCCCTTCTTCATACATGTTGAGAGGATGGTGTTTCTAAACATCACTCAGGGCATCGGCGGCGGTCTCTATGGCCCCGATCTCAACGTGACCAGGGCGGAGATGGCATCCTTCATCGTGAGAGCAAAAGATGGAGCCGATTCAACGGCGCTCTGCACAGGAGTTTTTACCGATGTACCCATTGGCGCCCCGCACTGTGCTAATATTGAGAAGCTCAGGACTTATACTCCCCCGATTACCCTGGGATGCGATGGAGGGAACTACTGTCCCGCAGCAAATGTGCCCAGGGAACAGATGGCCG
>MGQQ01000155.1 GCA_001798855.1 Deltaproteobacteria bacterium RBG_16_49_23
CGCCATCGTGGGAACACAATGCCTTGAGCCATTGGTCATGGATGCTGTAAAAGTCGTCCATCTTCTTCAAGTGGCGGCGTTGAGTAATAGGGGCGTATCCGGAATCTTCTCTCCCTGCTGACCGAACGAGATGGTCTACCATGATGCTAATAAAACTGGAGAGAAGTGAAATAGAAGAGGGAGCGGGAGACGAAGCTTCTTTTTCTTGGAAGCTCAATGCCCGTGCAACGTCTGGCATAGATTTGCCAAGCTTTGAGGGCCTTTCACTATCGACCCCCGAGAAGATCGGCCTCCAACGAGAAAAGTGGGTTCCACGAATTTCGCTTACCTCTGGAAGAAACTGCTCCTTTGTCACGAGCGCGGCGGCGAATCGTAAAGCTGTTGACCAGAAGGAAAGATCCTTCCCTACAATCATCCCTGGTCCCAGGATTTGCTTACCGATGCATCGACATAAAAATTCTATTGCCTTTGCTATAGGTAATTGAAGGCCGGTAACTTTCCAGGGAACCAGAGCCATCGCTCCAACAGATTCCGGAGACTCACCGATGAGTGGGGAGGAAGGGACAGGTTGATTGTCCACGGTTGGAAGCCAGGCAACCATCGGTCGGATGGATTTTTTAGTGACTTTGAAATTGAAGCCGATTTCTTTGAGAACCGAAGATAATTTCTCAGCGCCGGCATCATAGCGAAGAGGTGTTGGATTCGCTGGACTATGTTGTAACTTGTATTTGTTTCTTGGTTTTTTAGCGACCGAGGTTTCAGGTTTGTCAGGTATTTCTCCCCACAGGAGAAATACCCTTTCAAGAAAGGTTGCATGGAGAATAATCATTTTAGAAGAGGCCCCCGATGGAAATCCTAAGATAACACTTTTTAACTGGCTCTTTTATTATTAGTCAGTCTATAATTGTATAGACACTGAAGATAAATCCCTCCTTCCCTCCCTCCTTCGACAGGCTCAGGATGGTGAGCGTGCCGAACCATTTGCCAAAGGGAGGAATTACCCCTCTTTGGTAATCCTTTTCCTGTTCTTAGACAGGCAAAGAGGGGCGACCTGCCTGCGCGAAGCCGCTTCGGCGAAGGCAGGGGGGAGATTTTCAGAAGAGTACGTCTTCTCAATTATGGACTCCTTAGTAACATCTTATCCATTCTTGGTGTCATTGAAAATTGGAACGAATGAGGTAATAATAAAACCATTAATCATTTTTGTCACGGAGGCTAAGATGTCTTCAAAAGAGATGGAGCGAAGAAGGTTTATCAAAACCATGTCCTCGGCCCTTATCGGAATAGGGGTTTCCCGGCTTTTTAAGGCGGAGTCATCTTTCGCAACATCAGAAAAGAAACCGAACCTTGAATATCGAACCCTGGGTAAGACCGGATTGAAGGTGACGGCTGTAAGTATGGGGGTAATGAACTGCAGTGATCCCGCCGTGCTTCAACGGGCCTTTGATCTCGGCATCAATTTCTATGACACGGCAGATTGCTACATGGGGGGACGCAATGAGGAGATGGTGGGGAAAGTCTTCGAAGGGAAACGCCAACAGGTCGTCCTGCAAACAAAAGTCCATGACGGCGATGAAAAGAAGATGAGGGCCTCGGTGGAGAGAAGCCTCCGCAGGCTTCGGACCGATTATATCGACGTTCTCATCTGGCATAATTTTAATTCAACAAAAGAAGTATCCAATCCAAGGCTTTTCGAATTCATGACGAAGGTGAAAAAAGAGGGAAAAGCACGGTTCACCGGATTTTCGTCCCACAGCAACATGGCTTCCCTCCTGATAGAGGCATCGAAATCGAGCACTCATGAGGTGGCGCTCGTCTCCTATAATTTTACCCATTCAAAGAGTTTGAAGGAGGCCATTGCTCTTGCCGCCAAGTCGGGGATAGGGATTGTGGCCATGAAGACCCAGGCAGGAGGGTATAAGAAGGAGAAGATGAAAGGCCTTAGTCCACACCAGGCGGCTCTTAAATATGTGCTCATGGATCAGAATGTATCCTGCGCTGTACCGGGAGTCACCACCGTCGAAGAGATAGAGGAGTGCGCCGCGGTCATGCGGACTTTGTTGACGGAGCAGAACATCCTTGAATTGAAGAAATATCATGGCTTCCTCCAGGGAAAGATCTGTACCTTTTGCGGGGGGTGCAGCGGGGAATGCCCTAACGGGGTTTCCCATCAGGACTTGATGAGGGTTGTCATGTATCACGATGGCTATGAAAAGGATCGACTCATCCGGGAGGTTTTAGAGGAAGGAACGTTTGCACAAAATATTCAATTCTGTTCTGATTGCTCCTCCTGCTCTGTGGTTTGCAGGAGAGGGATGGATGTAAAAACACAAATTGGGTTGGTGCAGGCATTACTAAGGTTTTCATAGTTGAATTGATACAGGCATCGAAAAATCTCCCCTCGCCCCTCCCGTGGTCGGGTCTATTCGACTTTGCCAAAGAGGGGTAATTCCTCCCTTAGGAAAAGGGAGGATAGGAGGGATTTTACAAATAGATGTCTTTATTATTTGAGAATATTGATAATCGCCCCTACAGGGTATAAATATTTCCAATAATATGAAAACGGCCGTCCTTTTTATTTTGTTTCTTCTCTTGACCTGGAACAGCCTATCTGAAGGAGCGACTCCTCTCCAGTCTCTCATTCCACAAAAAGATCTACCTGAGGGATGGATCTTGATCGATGGACCTCAGGTCTACACAAAGAAGACACTCTTTGAGCGAATCAACGGACAGGCAGATCTCTTTTTCAAGTATGGTTTTCAGAAGTCTGTTTTCGCCGTTTATCAGAACCGGAAGGATAAAGAGAATCAGGTCGAACTGGATATTTACGATATGGGAAGTGTGCTTCATGCCTTTGGAATATTCTCAAGGTTCAGAAACGGCGATCGCCCGGGCGGGGTTGGGCTGGACTCCTATTTTGAAGATCGGTCAGGTTTTTTCTATCAAGGAAAATACTTTGTCATGCTCTATGGACCGGAATCGAATCCGGGCCTTTTAGGAGATTGGTCTCAGTTTATTTCCAAAAAAATCCCCGATCGCTCGCTTCCACCCAGGGAGATCGGTTTTTTCCCAAAGGATGGCCTCAAACCGGGTTCTATTCAATATTTCCCGGAGGGGTTATTGGGGCGCAAATTTTTGGGTAGAGGGTTCCAGGGGACGTATACAGATAAGGTTGAGGTTGAGGGTAAGGTTAAGGATAAAAATAAAGCGAAAACTGAAGATAAAGAATTTAAATTCTTCGTAGCTATTTTTAAGAATTCTCAGGAAGCGATAAACGCTTTAAAACATTACGGGGGCGATCTTGCCAATAAAGGAAAAGTTTATCAATTCGAATCAAATACGTTAAGGGGGGAGGATGATTACCGGGGAGAGGTTCTTGTGGTTCAAAGGGGGACTCATCTTCTGGGAGCAATCGGCTTCGGGAAAGAAGAAACCAAAATTCGTATGGCCGAATTCATGAAGAACATTAAATAATCATAACCCCACCTAACCTCCCCTTATCTTAAGGGGAGAATAACTCCCCTTCATCCCCTCTTAATTTAAGGGGGGACAGAGGGGGGTTAAGAGGGGGATGGGAGAGTTTCCCGTTTTTCGACCGGGAGTTTAATGCGGAAGGTCGATCCCTTTCCTGTTTCACTCGCCACTTCAATATCCCCGCCATGGCTTTGAACGATTCCGTAGGTGATGGCCAACCCCAACCCGGTTCCCTTTCCTGTCTCCTTCGTTGTAAAGAAAGGCGTAAAGATTTTGGAGAGATGTTCTTTCGACATGCCACACCCGGTATCTGTGAAAGAGATCTCAGCTATTTTATCATGGGATTCTGTTTTGATGGTGAGTGTGCCGCCATTTCCCCCTATCGCATCGGCTGCATTGATGATGATATTCATAAAAACCTGCTGGATTTGATCTCCATCGACGGAAAGCATCGGCATATCGGCCTTCAGCTCCTTCACGATCTTAATATTCTGGAAACGGGCCTGATTTTCAACAAGCGTAACCGTTCGATCAATGAGGAAGTGAATGTCCCACTCTTTCTTGTCGGGTTTCCTCTGGCGGGCGAAGTCTAACAGTCCCTTCACGATATTTCGACACCGGGTCGTCTGCTGGACAATGTTCTCCATATCTTTTTTCCAGGGGTGATTTTCTTCTAACTTTTTTAATATCAAGGAACTGAAGGTGAGGACACCCGTGAGAGGGTTATTAATTTCATGGGCCACCCCTGCCGCCAGCTCTCCAAGGGCGGCCATCTTGCCCGCGCGGATGAGCTGATCCTGAACCTCCTGAAGTTCCCGGGTGCGTTCCTGAACACGCTGTTCCAGAGTTTGCGTCCATCCCTCAATTGCATCCCGGGACCGTTTCAGCTCCAAAATCATGTTGTTAAATGATCCAGCCAGCTCTCCCAGTTCATCATGGGATCGGATGGCCACGGTTTGATCGAGATTGCCTTGAGCCGCCGTTTTGGTGGCCGCAAGAAGATTATCGATAGGCCGGTTTAGGAAGCGGGTGAAGAGCAGACTCGAAAGAAGGCTAAGCACAATCACACTGATAATCCCTGAGAGCAGCATCCGGTTGTAAAGTTGGTTTTTTTCCTTGTCAAATTCCTCAAGGGAAATCATCGTATCCAGGACGCCCAGAACATTGATGGTTTTCGGATGGCAGGGATAACAGGAAGGCTCATTGTAGATGGGATTGATCAGGCCGAGAAGCCTCTGGGTTTCCGTATGATAGACACGGGTTTTGCTATCGGAGGGAAGAAGGACTTTGGCCTCATCCTCCCGGTGGCATCCGTAACAAGCTTCCGCCTTCATATCCACGACCGTTCCCACTTTTGTCCGGTCTGAGGAGACGGTGATCTCCCCGGCCTTGTTGAATATCCTGACCTCCAAAATTCCCTTCCGCTGGGCCACATCATCGATGATCCGCTGGTATTCATCTCTCCGGTCTTTCATCATCGCATAACGGATGCTTAGCCGGATGGTTTCACTGAGGTTGAAGGCTTCCTCTTCTGTCTTGTTAATCATCTGTTCGGAAAGGGACTTGATGTTGAGATAGAGAAAGACCCCTTCGATGACTACCACCACGATGATCACGCTGAGAAGGATCTTTGCCTTCAAGCTTCGGAAGCGCATCATCTCCATCCCCTCAACTGGTAATACTCTCTCAACATCACTCCCAGCTCATCGGGTCGAATCGTTTTCCCTGTCTCCTGAAGAACTTCCCGGAAAAACCGACGGGGGAGTTTATCATCTTTCTTGCGCACTCCCTCTTGCCGGTTGAAATCCCTGGCCAAATTGATAACCCGGGAGGCGATTATTTTTAGCTCTTTCTTTTTCAAATCAAAGCCACAGGTCGCCCGGAGGATCTCCTCCATGTCGGTCCAGGTGATGAGGTCCCGATAAAAACGGCAGAGGATGAGTGCATCGAAGAGGGTCATCTTATCCTCGTAATCGATGAAGAGGCGGGCCTTGCCCCTGATCTGCTCAGGATCAATCTGTCCCGAGAGTTCCGATTTGTAGAAGGTGGCCCTCAAGTGACAGGCGCCCCGATCCGAGGTGGCATAAGCCAGTCCCATTCCCTTCAAGACCCTCGGGTCAAATCCAGCAGGCTCCAAACCCTTCACATGAATCGCCTCATTCTCCATCCCCCAGACGGATGCGGCATGGCGAACCCCTTCTGATAAAACTTTCCCCACTCCTCTTCGATAGGCAATCTTTTTTAAAATCTCAGCGATCGCATCGACATCCCCATAGCGGAGTTTATCCCTTATCTTCCCCTTTAAAGAAGCCTCGATGGCAAAGGCGGCCATGTTTCCTACGGTGATCGTATCCATTCCAAGACGATCGCAGAGATCATTGAGATAGATAATCTCCTCGATGGATTTGACCATGCAGAGTCCACCGAAAGCATAGATGGTCTCGTATTCAGGTCCCATGATACGAAGGCCCCGATGCCTTCCCTTCTTGACCCGGGACATCTTCCCGCAGGCCATAAAACAGTGGGGGCAAGCTGAGGGAGTGACCTCACAGCGCTCCATCAGACTTTCCGCACTGATGCCTTCCCATCCATCGAGGGTCCCCTTCGACCAGTATTGAGTGGGAAAGGCTCCGATGGTATTCATGATGGAGACGAGCATGGGAGTCCCGTACTTTTTGTACATGTGAACGATCTGATTGTCCTTGACTCGATCTTTAAACGTCTGCGACAATCTTTTGAGAGAGGGAAGATCAGCAACTTCCCTCCGCTTTTTTCCGTGGAAGACGATTCCTTTTAACTTCTTCGATCCCATCACCGCACCGATTCCCGCCCTTCCGAGGGAGCGCCAGCGTTCAATCTCAATAACAGCAAATTTTACGAGATTCTCTCCAGCCGGGCCAATGACCAGCGCCCCGGCCTCTTTCATCCCAACCTTTTTAAGAATGGCCTCCTCTGCCTCGTAAGTCTCTTTTCCCCAGAGTTGAGAGGCAGAGTGAAAAAGGACCTCCCTGTCGGTGATCTCAAGGAAGATGGGATGATTCGATTTCCCTTCGATGATAATGGCATCATATCCCGTCCGGCTCATCGAAGAGGTAATCTTTCCTCCTGAATAGGATTCTGAATAAATCCCTGTCTGGGGCGATTTAGTGAAGACGGCAAAACGGCTGGAGCCGTAAAAAGGGGTGTCTGCCAGCGGTCCCAGCGTGAAGATTAGACGATTTTCCGGGGAAAAAGGATCCACATGCGGTGGATTTTCTTTCAGAAGAAGATGGGATCCCAACCCTTTTCCACCCAGATAGGAACGGAGAATCGAATCCGGAATGGGCTCAACCGTCGTCTTTTGCTTTGAAAGATCGATTCGTAAAAGTTGATTAAAAAAGCCTTTCATCAGCAACATCTTAAAAGAAATTGGAGGGTTAAATCAAGGAGGCATAGGGCTGGAAATGGAAAATGAAGGTGCGACCCCTATCCGTTGCCCGACGTTGAGAGATGTGTGATAATTTGTTTATGCATACTCGGAGGAATTTTTTAAAGCAGGCAGGGAAGATAGCCATTGCTGCGGCAGCAGGGGGACTTTTCTTTCCCGGTTGTGCGAATCTGCATAAGGGCGCCCCCGGTCTGGACGAGACGCTGAAAACCGGTCGCTATAAGGCGCTGACCAGAGACTGGGACCCCATTTATGGCCCGCCCATTAAGTGGTCTCCCCGATACGGAGGCCTCAGCCATTTTCAGGGGCACATCCAGGGATCCGCCGTCACTCCGGGTGTGGATTATGACGTTCCTATAGGAACCCCGCTCGTTCCGATGACGGCCTCCTATTTTAGACAGCACACGAAAGACGAGCATGAATCGTTATATATTCTGCTGGTCGATATCTTTCATCCAGGCTACCGCATCGTCTTTGGTCACCTCGACAGAGCTCTTGTCGATGAGACTTTTCACCTCTCCGGAGAGGTGATGAAGTATTTGGGAGGAGGCGTCCGGCCATTAAGAAGAGGGGAGATCGTAGCCCTCTCCGGAAATTCAGGCCTGGGCCCAATAGAATATCGATGGGCTCAAACCCCCCATCTCCATATTTCCCTTTACTACCTCAACTCAAATAGCAGGACGATGGCCTACCTCGATCCGGAGAAATACGGCCTCGATGGAGGACGGCCTGTTTTTTGGGACGGAGAAACAGCCCTGGATGGCGAGGTGGAAAAGAGAATATCCAAATTAGAGTTGACTTTGAAAAACTTTAAACAAGAGACGGACTCTTGGCCCAAGACCGGTGATTTCTTTGAATTGAGCGGTCAATTAATGGAGCATTACCACCTTCTTGGCAAGGCAGAGGGGAAAACGATTTTGGACTCAAAACCTTTCCACGACCTGAGAGGTTTATTGAAAAGAGTTGTCCTGGAGGAGAAACGGTTTCTCCCAGGCACAAGACCCTATTCCCTCATGATGAAGATCGTGGGCTATAGCACCGATGAAAGACAGGAGATCATCCTGACGCTCCCCTTTATTGGAACCGGTTTAGAAAAGGTCTATAAGAAGCCTGTTTATGAAGAAGGCCCCTTCTATCATCTTACCCCGACCCAGAAATTAAAACCTTAAGGGAAACCTATTCGACATTCTTAAAAAGGCACCCCAGGGCTACGTCAAAGTCGAATAGATTCCGTTTGGCAAAATCCCTCTAAATCTCCCTTTTACAAAGGGAGACTTTAAATTCCCCCCTTTGAAAAAGGGGGGCGAGGGGGGATTTTCGGTTCAGGACTTTTCCAAAATGAATTCGGCAATGTAAGTCTGACTTTGACGTTACCTTGAAATGGTATCCACTTTTTCTTGACAATATGTTTTTATTAGCATATCGTTAGGACAATTCTCTTCCGGGGAGGTTTCTGATGAAGATCAAGGCGAAATTCTGGATTGAGAACAAGGGCGAAGTGGTGGCAGGAGGCGGCAAGACCGCTCTGCTTCAGGCTGTTGATCAACTGGGTTCCATTCAGCGGGCGGCTGATGAATTCGGGATGTCCTATCGACATGCCTGGGGTGCGATTAAGAGGATCGAACAACGGGCTGGGTTTAAAATGGTCGAAACAAAGCTGGGCGGGAAGGACGGGGGAGGGGCCCGGCTGACCCCGAAAGGAAAAGCATTTATCGAGATGGCGGATTCCCTTTTAGAGGACCTTCAGGCGATTGTGGAGAAACGGTTTAGACAGAAGTTTCATGATCGACTATTGAAATAGAAGGGGCAGACCATGCGGTTATGGGGAAATGATTATAACAAAATGGAATTTGCGGGCGCTTTTGGCGATCTGGGAACACTGATCCCTTTTGTCGTCGGTTATATCACCCTCAATAAAATGGATC
>MGQQ01000156.1 GCA_001798855.1 Deltaproteobacteria bacterium RBG_16_49_23
GTACCCGATGCCAGATCCGGCTGCGCGCGATCCACATACTCTGATTTTTGACCCGACGGGCGTGTTATGGTTCACCGTTCAAGGGGGGAACTTCGTAGGCCGGTTAGATCCGCGAACAGGTACTATCAGACTGAAGCGCTCACCCACACCCAATTCAAAACCCTATGGGATTGTTACTAACACAAAGGGAATACCTATCTTCTGCGAATTCGGGACGAACAAGCTCGCCAGCATCCATCCCGAGACAATGGAAATCACGGAGTACCTGCTCCCGGAGGGTGCCCGGCCCCGGAGACTCGCCGTGGCGCCGGACAATATGATCTTCTACACCGACTATGCCCGTGGACGTCTGGGCCGTCTGGACCCGGAGCAAAAGAAGATTGAGGAATGGGCTTCTCCCGGCGGACCGGAGTCTAAGCCCTACGGTATTGCAGCCACACCGGACGGTATGGTCTGGTATAGTGAATCCGGCGTGAGGCCAAACACGATCGTACGGTTCGACCCGAAGACGAGAGCATTCATCACCTGGCCGATTCCCTCCGGCGGTGGTGTCATCCGTCACATGGTGGCGGCGCCGGATGGGAATGTCTACATCGCTTGCAGCGCGGTCAATAAAGTCGGGATCGTCAGGGTGTCCCGGTGATAATGAGTAAGTAAAGCCTTAAAGCGGGCAGAGTCGGCGTATCAAGAAAGTTTCCATTTCCCCACCATGTGTCAAATACTTTATTACGATTGCCAGAGGTTCTTTCTTCTGGGATCGGTCCAAGCCCTATCCATTTCTTAAAGTATAAATTTTCAATAACTTCCCCAAAGATTCGATGTTGGCGTATAGCCACGTGTTCAATACTTCCTGTTCTACCCCGCTACAAGTAGCAGGAAACTATAGAACTTCATAATGAAAGGCCAGTAGCCTCGGGCACCGAAATTGCGATAATGCAAGCCTGACCCGAAAGCTTTTTTTTTAGCTTCTTTTTAATTCGACCTCTTCTCTTTTTAGTTTTAAGAGCGAGAGTAGGCAATGGCCCTTCATTATAATAAACTTCTTCAACCTGCGGTTGGGTCTGAAGTTTGAATTTACGGGTTTGAATTGAGGGTACTGGGAGAGGGGAGAATAAGCGGGGCTCCATATCGAAGATAGTCCCTGAGGCAAATGCCAAAATTCTCCACCACACCTTTTTTGCTGTTGACAATGAAGATACGGTGCCCGATATGGAAGAGCTCTTCAACCAGTCTCTCCACAGGATAGAGCTTTGTTGAATCCTCTCCATATCTTCGGTTTAACTCCTCTTCAAACATGACGACCAGCTTATCCTTCATCCTCAACTGGGTATCATTAAAGAGAATGGCCACATGGGGCAGGAGGTCTTCAAGCCTTGAGAAAAAAGTGGAGATCTCACCCTGTTCAACCCCTTTGGGAGGGGAAGACTTCACTTCCGCATAGACCAGTCTCTGATTCCATTCGGAGATCACATCATAATCACCGCCGGACCGGGTCTTTTTCACACTGACTCCGTAAATGGCAGGAGAACCAAACTCCCTTTTAAACATTTCCGCAATGAACCACTCTAAGGTCGGCCCGAAACTGTAAAGGGGCCTGACGCCAGTTTGGTAACTTGCCCTTCCACTCTTTATGATCACTCCCATATCATAGAGAGTCTCGCAATATCCCAGGACGACTTTTGAAGAACAGTAATGGGTTAAATCCGGGATGCGAAACCCATCCTGATTCTTGATCATATCCCTCAGCACGAGCCGGAAAGAATATTTCTTCATCACCTCATAGAATCGAGCTCTATAAGACCCGGAGAGGTCAGGGGGAAAGAAAAGCCGATCGGCAGGATTTTTTCTGAAGACCCGAATCCCTCTCATCCTGAGCAATCTCTCAACGGGAGAAGGATCTTCTATTGAAGCAGTCTTGATCGATTTAATCTCCCGGGTGAGGGAACGGACACTCTTTTTAAGGGACTGAATCTCTCGAAGGGCTTCCTGCAATTTCACCTTAAAAACCCCGATAAAGACGGTAGCGTTTTGCTAATTGGACTGCCTCCAGATATTCTTGATGAGTGATCCGGCGGCTGATCTCAGGATGATCAAAAGCCCGGTACTCAGGCCGGTATTGATCCATGATGTTCACGTAGGAGTGAACAGAGATCTCCTCGGCGATAAACTTCAGGACCGCTTCAGAGGAAGCCGCTTCCCCGGGCATCACCAGATGCCGGATGAGAAGCCCCCTTTCGGCTATCCCTGCGGAATTCATTTTGAGGTCTCCCACCTGGCGGTGCATCTCCTTGAGAATCTTTTTAAGGGCCTCCGGGTAATCCGGGGCATTGGAATACCTCCGGGCACACTTCTCATCCATGTATTTCGCATCGGGCATATAGATATCCACAATCCCGTCAAGAAGCTGAATCACCTCCAACGATTCATAACCGGAGCAGTTATAGACAATGGGGAGATGAAGTCCCATCTCAATCGCCTCGGGAAGGGAGGCTATGATCTGGGGGGTATAGTGGGTAGGGGTGACAAAATTGATGTTATGGCAGCCCAACTCTTGAAGTCTTTTCATAGTCCGGGCCATATCAGAGGGAGTGACAGGCTCCCCCCTTCCTTCGTGGCTGATGTCATAATTCTGGCAGAAGAGGCAGCGGAGGCTGCAATGGGTAAGGAAGATCGTCCCTGAGCCGTCGTATCCGACCAGGGGAGGTTCTTCGCCAAAATGGGGAAATGCGCTCGAGATCATCAGCTCCGGAGGGGCTTTGCAATAGCCGACCTCTCCGCTCAGCCGGTTGATGCGGCACTCCCTCGGACAGAGCCGGCACTCCTTGAGGATATCCGTAAGGAACCGGACCCTCTTTTCAAGCTCTCCTTTTTCAAAAAGGCTCATATAAGATGGTACAAAAACCATTAAAGTACCTTCCTTTTATTCCCATTATAACTTATCACAAAATTTGAACGATGAAAATCGATAATCCCCCCTTTCCTCCCTTTAGCAAACTGATCCTTACCCATAAATAGGGGCGCTGGACACAAGGGGCACCCTGATAGATTCCCCATCCCCCTCTCTCCGAGCCGGCGGCCTGACCTCCCCCTTGAAGGGGGAGGAACATGGGATTACCTTCCCTTTCATTAGGAGGACCATAGCGATCCCTCCCCTTCAGCCTGCCTGCGCGAAGCCGCTTCGGCGAAGGCAGGGGGGAGGGTTGGCCTGCCTGCCGAAGCCTCGGCGCAGGCAGGGGTGGGGGTGGGGTACGCTAAACCTTAATTGCACCAGTCGTACGTTCCCTCCTTGTGTCCAGCCCCCCGACTTATGGGACACGGTTAGTTTAGCAAAGGGGGAGATGGGGGGATTTGAGCCTTTTTCTTTATATAACCTGGATGTTAAAGGGTCTGGTAGGCGGTGAGAATCCGGTGGTAGTAGTGAACTGGAATACTTTCTTTTTTCTCTATAAGGCTTTTAACATACGTAGGGCCATAATTATAGGCTACCAAGGCTATCCTGACATCATCAAAATCGAGGATAAGCTGGGAAAGGTAATGAATTCCCATCCTTATATTGAGAAAAGGGTTGAAGAGGGTGGGGTCTCCATCCCACTCAATGCCCAGTTCTTTGGCAAGAGATTCGGCCACATAAGGCATAAGCTGCATTAATCCCTTGGCGCCCTTCTCGGATACAGACTGGTTCTGGAAGGAACTCTCAATCGCAATAAGAGCCAGGATGAATTTAGGGTCATGATTGTAATAGACCGATTCTTCATAGATGGCTTCGGCCAGGTCGATCCGGGTCTCATTATCCAAGTCTTTTGAGTACTTCTCCAGTATCCCGGCAATCTCCTGGATAGTCTGTGCCCTGTTCGGGGTCTTGACGGTGAAGTCGGGTAGATGAATGGAAAGGGATGAGATAACGATCACCAGGCTGATTCTAAGGAAAAAACGGAGAAAGAGAGATCCGCTTCTTTTTAACTTGAGCAGATAGGGGGGGGACCCCTTTCGTATCAATGGTTCACTTAGCTCCATATCCCAACCTCCTTGCTCCTTGTCCTTGTGACGATCTTTTACAAGGTTAACATGGAAACCTCCCCAAAGTCAAGTTTTAATGTCAAATGGGGTGTGCGACAAATTTGTGGGTAAATTTTATCCCGAGGCGCGATATTCCCAGAAGTCCTCTCAATGGCTATTGTGATGCTAAGGGAAGGAAAGGAAGCTAATAGGGAGGAGCGATCAAAAAAAGACTCTATTCGGACTTCTCTTCCTTTAAAAGTTGGACTGAAAGGGAGGAGAGAGAGGTCAATAAGCCCAACCAGAAGATCCCGACTCTAAAATTGAAATGGTCAGCAGTCAATCCAAGAAGAAAGGGGGCACCTCCCATTCCAAAGGCAACTCCCACGGACATGATCACCCCGAGCGCCATGGATCTCCCGGAAAGGGGCGTCAATTTTAAAATCGTGGCCAGGCGACCGGTGGTCATCAGGGTGAGGCTATGCCCGATTGAAAGCGAGATGAAGAGGCCCCCTGCCTCCCCGTGAGAGAGGAGGAGGCTGTCTTCGACGAGGGGGAGGATGGGTGAGAAGACTGTCCGGGTCGAAAAATTGAGATACCAGAGACACCAGAAGATGAAAAGAGGAAGGATTTTCATCTCTGCCTATTTGACTCCCTTTCCGATGGGGCAGAGAGCCTGGCATTCGAAACAGTAGTAGTAATTTACCGTTAGCTGTTTGAAATCGTCTTATAAAATCCCTCCCAACCTCCCTTTTCCAAAAGGAGGGGAAAGATTTCCCCCTTTTGACAAAGGGGGATGAAGGGGGATTAGATTCTTTTCCGATTGCGATTAGGCCCCTTTGAGGGGCCAGCAATCATAAAGCCCCCGGCTTTGCCGGGGGATACTTACTTTACCCTTTTCAAGCCTGAGGGTTTGAAAAGACGCTTCTCCATCCCCTTCTTCCTCTTCAAGACGTTCTCATTGAAGAGGTTGTTCTTGAGGCTGACGGCATTGATGATCGAATAGATGATCACCGCCCTCTCCCAATCCCTTGTTCCATCAAACTGTTCGATCCTTAGCCGGTACTTCTCCCTCAGGCCGGACAGGGAGGCCTCATCAAAACCAAGAATCTGTTCCGCCAGTTTCTCAAGCGCTTTTTCCATAGAAACTCCATCATTAGTTTTGAGTTCGGAGTTCACCTGCCTTCGCCGAGGCTTCGGCAGGCAGGGAGTTCGGAGTATATTACTTTTGTCTCCAAATCCCCCTCACCCCCTCCCTCTCCCCACTGAGGAGAGGGAGACCCTTCTCCATTACGGTGCGAACTTTATGACCTGATGGGGAGCATCAAAGGTTTCATGCAAAGCCCTTAAGGCATCCTCGATCTGATCGCCCTCAATCACGCAGGAGCAACTGGAGATCGAGGTGCTGATCGCCATCACATTGATCCCCGCCGTTCCCAGGGCATTGAACATGAGACCGGAGATCATCGGCCTCTCCCTGAAGTGGGGACCGAAGACGCTGACCGTCGCCACATTGGGATGGTAGGAGATCCCTTTGGCCTCGATCAGAGGCTTGACCGCTTCCAGAACTTCGAGGGCCGCCTCCAGATTCTTCTGATCGATACAGAAGGTCATATTTCCATTGCCATCGATATCGACATTGTGGACGACAAATTCAATATTGATATTCCTTCCTCCCATCGCATGAAGGATCATCCCCGGAACATCGGGCCGGTCTGGCAGTGAAAGGATGCTCACCGTCGCCAGACCGCTCGCCGCCATGATGCCCCCCACTTTGATTTTAGCCTCGTTCCCCATCCGAATTACTCCCAGATCCTCCGGTCATCTATCTTTTTAGCCCGGTCTGGAATTCCTCCCCGCACAGTAAAGATCACTCCGGAGGTCACCTTGAGGGTCTCCTGTATCTCTTTCTCCATTTGCCTCTTCAGGCCGGTCTTATCGGCGACCTCCTCCTTTAATTCGATATAGATCGCCATTTCATCCCGGTAATCCTTTCTCGTCACTACCACCTGATAGTTGGCAATGGCCGGAAACTTTGACATGATCTCATCCACCTGCCAGGGATGGATAAAAATCCCCCACACCTTGGTGATCTGGTCTGTCCGGCCCATGATCTTTCCGAGGCGCATGGAAGTCCTACCACAGGGACAGGGGGCTTCGATCAGGTAGGAGAGGTCTCCGGTGGCAAAGCGAAGCATCGGAAAGACTTTACTGAAATTGGTGGCCACGATCTCTCCGGTCGCCCCGACCTCGATCTGTCTTCCCGTCTCCGTATCCACGATCTCCACAATCACGTCCTCGGGGATGTGCATCCCTTTCTTCTCCGGGCATTCATATCCAAGACAGCCCACATCGACTGTGCCATAACCCTGCCGGACCAGGAGATCAAGCTTCGACTCCAGTTTTTGACGGAGCGATTCCGGAAACATCTCCGCACCGACAAAGGTGGCTTTCAAATGGAGATCTTTTTTGAGATCGAGATGCATGCCCTCGGCAGCCTCGATAACCGCCATGAGAAAGCTCGGGGTTCCGACATAGGCTGTAGCACGGAGCTGTCTCATCAGGTTGATCTGCATCGAAATATTTCCCGGCCCCACAGGGACAACCGTGGCCTTGAGCATCCGCAGGGATTCGTCCAGCATGAGGGCCAGAGGCGTGAGATGGTAGTTGAAGGTATTGAGAACGATATCCCCTCCTCTTATCCCGCAGGAATAGAGGGCTTGAGCCCAGCGCATATCCTCATAATCCCACTCCCCGGGTTCATAGACCGGTCCGGGCGAGACATAGATCCTTCGCACCCCTGCCCCTGAGATCACCTCGAACCCTCCGAAGGGAAGGCTCTCTTTCTGGGCATTGACCAGGTCCGCCTTCTTTGTGATGGGGAGTTTCTCCAGATCCTTGAGGTCTTTTATTTCCTCAGGTTTTAACCCCGCCTTTTCAAACCCCGAGCGGATCGCCTTCGAATGGAAATAGCCATGGGGAAGGATTTCAGAGAGCCTCTCCATCTGATACGTTTCCCGCTTCTCCTTTGACATCGTCTCCTTATCCCTGATGAAAAAGCCGTGTCTCCGGTCGATCATAGCGCCCTCCCCCCTTCAGTGGGAATATTGGAACAATTAAATCGTCAATGGTCAATAATCAATTCACAATTCTCAATGATCATTGATGATTGACCATTGCTAATTGACAATTGAATAACCAACTATTCCATCATTCCAATGTGTTCGGTTCGTCCATTATAGGATGAATACCGGATCAACATCAACACTCAGATTCACCCCTCTTCCTTTAATCCGCTCCTCCATCTGAGTCATGAGCTCCTCGGCAAATTGATGAAGAAGCCTCGAGTTTACCCCCTTGGCCAGCATCTGTAAACGGAACTTGCCCTTCATCCTGGCAAACGGGGCGGCGCTGGGGCCTAACAATTCGATCCCCTTTCCATACCCTCTTTTCAATAGCGACTGTCCGATTCCTTTCATCTCTTCCGAGGCCATCTCTGTCCTCTTCTCGCTATTTCCGGTCAGCCTGAAATTGATCAACCTTGAGAAGGGAGGATACTCCAGGGCTCGTCTGAATTCGATCTCCTCTCGATAGAACCCGTCAAAGTTATGATCCTTTGCCATCAGGATGCTGCTATGGTCCGGGTTAAAGGTCTGGATCACCACCTCTCCTAAGAATTCTCCCCTGCCTGCCCTGCCGGCAGCCTGTGTGAGGAGCTGGAAAGTCCTTTCGCTCGACCGGAAGTCAGGGAAGTGAAGGGAGGTATCCGCAGAGACGATTCCAACAAATGTCACATTGGGGAAGTCATGTCCTTTGACAATCATCTGGGTTCCTACCAGGACGTCGGTCTTTCCGGACTCAAGCCCCTTCAGGATCTGTTGATGGGAATCTTTTCGTGAGGTTGTATCACGATCCATCCTTCCCACCTCTCTCCCGGGAAACAGGTCTTTAATCTCCTGTTCCAACCGCTCTGTTCCGATTCCCATGCCCCGGAGCCGGTGCCCATCGCATTTCGGGCAATCCCCCGGGGCCTTGACCCGGTAATCACAATAATGGCACCGAAGGGAACGGTCCCTCAGGTGGTAGGTGAGTGTGACACTGCAGTTGGGACATTTGAAGGTAAAGCCGCATTCCGGGCAGAGGATGAAGTTGGCAAAACCCCTCCGGTTGAGAAAGAGGAGGCTCTGCCTCTTCTCCTCGATATTTTTCTGAAGGGCCGCCTTCAACTTCTCCGAGAGGAGGCCCTTCTCATTTTTCATGTCCACCACCTCCACTTTCGGCATAGGTTTATTCTCGATCCTCTCCGGAAGGGTCAGCAGACGGAACTTTCCTTTCTCAGCATTGTAGAACGATTCCAGAGAGGGGGTGGCTGAACCCAGCAGGAGCGTGGCCTCCGCTTCCTTGGCCCGGACCACGGCAATATCCCTCGCATGGTACTTCAATTTCTCCTCCTGCTTATAGGAGGGATCATGCTCCTCATCCACAATGATGATCCCTATCTTTCTGAAAGGCGCGAAGATGGCGGAACGGGCTCCGAGCGCGATTTTCGCTTCCCCCTTCCAGACCCTTCGCCATTGGTCGTATCGCTCCCCCCTTCCGAGACCGCTGTGGAGCATGGCCAGGTGATCACCAAAGCGGTCCTTAAAACGGGAGAGGAGTTGAGGCGTTAAGGAAATTTCAGGGACAAGAACCACGGCCTCCTTTCCCTGTGCCAATATCTCCTCAATGGCCCGGAGATAGATCTCTGTCTTTCCACTTCCTGTAACACCATGGATGAGAAAAGGAGAGAATCGCTTTGAATGGATGCCCTTGAAAATCTCCGAAAGAACAGCCTCCTGATCAGAGGTGAGTTTAGGTTTCGGATAGGCCTTAAGCTCAGGCCGGAGGGAGAGGTTGCGGCAGACTTCCCTTAAGAAAACCGAAAGGAGCCCCTTTTCTTGAAGAGACCGCACCGATGTTGAAGGAGATTTGAATTGTTTGCATACTTCGGAATAAGGGACCTCTCCTTTCTCTTCCAGCCAACTCAAGATCTCTCTCTGCTTTTTGGGGAGAGGCCGGGTTAGCTCACTCTTTTGATACCGGATGACTTTCTCGAATTTTGGCTTAACTTCTTTCCCTTCCATACACGCTTCAATATGAAGGAGATCCCTTTTCCTACAGGAAAAGATCAGTGACCGCGTGGCCTGTTCAGGAAATATTTTCAAAATCTTCTTCAGAGAAATCCTTCCGCAACGATCGATCTCACGGAAGATCTTTGCGTGGGATGATTCCAATTCCCCCCGATTCAGGCGGTCTCTCCCTTTCAGTGTAAGGCTCAGGTCGAATTCACTCTTGAGATGAAGCCCCGGCGGAAGGCCGGTTTTGATCACCTCTCCAAGGGGATAGAAGTAATAATCGGAAACCCATCGGTAGAATCGAAGCATCTGAGGATCAATCAAGGGAGCCTCATCCAAAAGTTTCTCCACATCCCTCAACTTCTCCTCTAAATCTTTCGGAGGCTGATCGAGAAAATCGATGCTAAAACCGGTAACCTTCCTTCCTTTAAACGGAACAAGGACCCTCATCCCGATCTGAAGAGAACCGCGCATGTCTTCAGGAACCCGGTAATGGAAGGTCTTGTGAACAGGCAGGCCAACGGCAATTTCAACGAACTCTTTCATCGTCCCCCAATTATCCCCTTTTGGCCAAGTTTGTCAAACCCCTCTTTTTCTGCCATTGCTACCTCAATTTCTTCTTTACACCTTTCCACTTTAAAAATATAATGTTAATCAGCTTCGGCATTACGAGATCTTATGGAACTTTTCAGAAGTTTATTCTTCTCTTTAAATAAGGCAGCCATCAAATATTTGGTGGCGGGTGGCATCGCTGTAAATCTTTACGGAATTGAGAGAGCAACAGGCGATGTAGACATTGTTTTACAGCTTGAAAAAAGAAACTTGTCAAAATTTATCGAGGTTGCTCAAAAACTTGCTTTGAAGCCAAAGATTCCCGTTAAGCTTGAAGACTTTATGGATCCGGAGAAAAGAAAAAGCTGGAGGATGGATAAGGGTATGATGGTTTTTAGCCTTTATGACCCTAAGAACCCATTTTTTCTAATTGATATCTTTACAGAAATCCCTTTTAATTTTGATAAAGTATACAAAAAGAGAAAAAAATGAAGTTTGAAAATATCTTCATCTCGGTTGTCCCAATAAAGGAACTTATAGCAATGAAAGAAAAGTCAGGCAGACCACAAGATCGAGCGGATGTCTTTTACCTGAAAAAGATCGTAGGTGAATGGAAGGATGAGAAATAGGCAAACGGGTAATCTTAAAGAGATGCCTTTATTATATTACAAAACAAAGGAAGACATTGATGCCTACCTTAAAAAGTCCGCAGAACAAAAACTCCAGTGGCTCGAAGCTCAGATGGAATTCTTTTATAAAGCGATGCCTCCTAAGGCGAAGAGGATCAGAGATAAATTGCAGGAACCGGGCTTGGGATTATCGATCAGAGGTGTTTCTCTTACCAACGAGATACTTAGGGAAAGGAAGCAGTCTAAAAGATGAAAATCTATATTGACTCTTCAACCCCACCCTTTCTTCTCCGATCAGTAGATTGGAAACGATGAAAGAATCCCTTAAACAGATCTCCAATCTTATTGAGCGCTTCGAGCGAAACATTGAAGCCTACCGAAGTCCTGCTTACAATGAAACCCAACTCCGAAGAGAATTCATTGATCCCTTCTTTGAAGCCCTGGGCTGGGATGTGGCCAATAAGGCGGGATATGCGGAGCAGTACAAAGATGTCGTCCATGAAGATGCGATAAAGGTATCCGGCGCCACTAAAGCCCCGGATTACTGCTTTCGTATGGGTGGTGTTAGAAAGTTTTTTCTCGAAACGAAAAAGCCCTCCGTTGACATCAAGGAGCAGACCAGCCCGGCTTACCAACTGAGACGATATGCCTGGAGCGCCAAGCTCCCTATTTCCATTCTGACAGACTTTGAAGCGCTGGCCATTTACGACTGCCGCCTTCGGCCAAAGCCGAGTGATAAGCCCAGTATCGGACGAGTCCGGTTTTATACGTATGACCGATACCTCGACTCTTTTGAGGAGATTTACAACCTCCTTTCAAAAGAATCTGTCCTGAAAGGGTCCTTCGATAAATTTGCAGAATCTGAGAGACAGAAGCGGGGGACTACAGAGGTAGATGCCGAATTCTTAAAGGAGATCGAGTCGTGGCGTGAAACCCTGGCCAAGGAAATCGCTATAAGAAACCCGAAACTTTCCGTAAAGGAGCTTAACTTTGCTGTTCAGCTCACCATTGACCGCATCATCTTTCTCCGGATGTGTGAGGATCGGGGAATTGAAAAATATGGCCAGATCCAGTCTCTCCTTAACGGCGCCAATACATACCACCGTCTCCGGGAAATTTTCTATCATGCCGATGATAAATATAATTCCGGTCTTTTCGACTTTAAAACAGACCGGCTCACCCCAGAACTTAAATTAGACGACAAACCGCTCAAGGACATCTTTAAGAACCTCTACTACCCTGAATCACCCTATGAATTCTCAGTCCTGGGAGCGGATATTTTAGGCCATGTCTATGAGCAGTTCCTGGGAAAAGTCATCCGGCTCACCGAAGGCCACAGGGCTAAAGTGGAAGAAAAACCAGAGGTGAGAAAGGCCGGCGGCGTCTATTACACCCCAACCTATATTGTGGATTACATCGTAAAGAATACAGTGGGTAAAATTGTAGGGGCGGGCCTCAGCGCCCGCCGTGTAGGGGCGGTCCTCTGTGACCGCCTCCTGAGCCTGTCGAAGGATCAGGGCACCCACAGAGAGGCACCCCTACAGCATAAATTAACCCCTAAACAGATCAGTTCACTACGCATCCTCGACCCAGCCTGCGGTTCAGGTTCTTTTCTTCTCGGAGCTTATCAATATCTCTTAGATTATCACCTGAATTGGTATCTCGCCCATCACTCAAAAAAGGGAAATGTAGCGCAGGGCTTTAGCCCTGCACCAAAGGAAATGTATCGCGGTCGGGGCGGTCAGTGGTATCTGACCATTCAAGAAAAAAAGAGGATTCTCCTGAATAACATCTACGGCGTAGATATTGACCCGCAGGCTGTTGAAGTGACCAAGCTGAGTCTGCTTCTCAAGGTTCTCGAAGGCGAAAATCAGGACACCCTGGAACGCCAAATGAAGTTATTCAAAGAAAGAGCCTTGCCTGATCTGGGAAGCAACATCAAATGCGGAAACTCCCTGATCGGCCCCGATTTCTACCAGGGCAAACAAATGAACTTCCTTGATTCAGAGGAGACCTATCGCATCAACCCCTTCGACTGGCAAAAAGAATTCCCTGAAATCATGAAGGGAGGTGGATTCGATACAGTAATAGGAAATCCTCCGTACGTGCGGCAGGAGATGTTGGGTACTTTGAAGGATTACTTTCAAGAATATTACACTGTTTATCATGGTGTTTCGGATCTTTACGTATATTTCATTGAGCGGGGTGTATCATTGCTCAAGAAAGGTGGTATTTTTAGTTATATAGTTGCAAACAAGTGGATGCGCGCCAATTACGGCGAGCCACTCAGAAGATGGATGAAAAAACAAAAGATCGAAGAGATCGTAGATTTTGGTGATCTTCCAGTGTTCCAAAAGGCCACAACCTATCCCTGCATTCTTAGGCTTCGGAGAGATCCCCCTTCTGCTATTTTTCATACAGCACAAATAAAAACGCTTGCCTTTGTCAACCTTGAGGACTACGTGCATGAGCATACTTCCCCTATTAAACAAGCCACCCTTAATGATGGGGGCTGGACTATCTCTGATGAGGGAACGCAGGCATTGCTGAACAAAATTCGCGCTGTCGGTGTGCCATTAGGTGAGTATGTCAAAGGGAGAATCTTTCGAGGCATACTGACCGGACTCAACGAAGCCTTTGTCATTGATGCTGAGATGCGAAATAAACTCATTCGTTCAGATCCCAAGAGCGTAGAAATAATCAAGCCCTTTTTAGCAGGACGGGATATCAAACGTTATCAATCCCCAAGGAGTAATCAGTTTTTGATTTTTACCAGACACGGTATAAACATCAAGGAATATCCAGCTATTGAACGACACTTACTCGATTTCAAAGCAAAACTAATGCCAAAACCCAAGAATTGGAGAGGAACTGGCTGGAAAGGGAGAAAGCCTGGCACATATCAGTGGCATGAGATTCAAGACACGATTGATTATTATGTGGAGTTTGAAAAATCCAAAATTATCTATCCAAATATCTGTAAGAGACCAGAGTTTACATTCGATAAAGCTGGCATCTACACAAATCAGAAGTGCTTTATCATCTCCCTACCCGACATGTATCTATTGGGCCTCTTGAACAGCAAAGTTATTTTCTTTTTGTTTCAGTCAATTCTTCCAAAACTGCGCGGCGGATTCTATGAACCAAGTTATGTCTATTTCAAAGATTTTCCCATTCGCCCTATTAACTTCTCCGACCGCATGGACAAAGCTCGCCACGACAAAATGGTAGAATTGGTTGAACAGATGTTGACTCTCCATAAGCAGTTGGTGGCAACAAAAACTCCAGATGACAAGATTCGATTACAACGCCAGATCAACGCCACCGACCATCAAATCGACCATCTGGTGTGTGAGTTGTATGGATTGACCGTTGAGGAGATCAAGATTATCGAGGAGGGGGCAAAGTGATAAGGCAAGATAGAGGCATTTCTTCCTGTGCCCTTTGGCTTGATGACAATGGTAGATCAAACTGGATAAGAATCGCCAAAAGGGAAAAGAATTTAGCCACCGATCTAACATTTATTCGGAATTCTCACAGGCGGTCTAAAGACGAAAGATACAAAAGCAAAACGAAGCTGGTAGGATGGGAAGTCAAACGTATTCAAATGATTGGGATAATAGGATGAAAGCGAGGCATTTTAAGAAGCGCTTAATAACCTACGACTCCTTATACTTTTTGGCACAGAACATGCGTAAAACACTTTGATACTGAAAAGAGGAGGTTTTCAAAATGAAAGTAAAGGTTTCAATAAAAGAAATTAAGGATGAAATTGATCAGATTCGCAAAACATACCCCAAATTAAAAGATGATTCAGCATTTGTTCTCTGGTTCCTTCGTGCTTACTTGGCTGATTCTGAAGAAACAGCACGGAAATCCCTCACAGGGATCACGGGGGATAAAGGGGTGGACGCTATATTGATTGATGAGAGGGCTAAACAGGTTAATCTTGTTCAAGGGAAATTCCACCTTTCATTAGGGGAAAACAGCGAAAAAAGAAACGATATAATAGGGCTCACCGACCTAGGATTGCTCCCTTGGGAAACCAAAGAAGTCCTAAGGGCATATTATTCTAAATTGGATGCCCTTGTTAAGCAGAAATTTGAGGAAGCAATCCATCGTATCCGGCGTAACGGGTATGATATGAAGCTCTATTTCGTCACAACTGGAAGGTGCAGCAGGACAATCTGTAAGGAGGCAGAAGAGAGAGTCCGGCAAGCAGAGGGTCCTGTTGAGATTTTTATAATAGACTATACACAGATTGTTCTGATTTTCAAGGACTATCTGGAAGGCGTTGCCCCTGCTGTGCCAACACTTTCTTTAAGAATTTCCTCAGAAGGCTCAGTACAAACTGAAGGGGTTATCCACCGCTTTGACTCACAAAAGCAGATAGAGTCTTGGGTATTCTCCATGTCTGCAAGGGATATAGGTGAAATGTACAGAAAAGCTGGGATCAGATTGTTCGCAAGAAACGTCAGAGGATACCTTGGCGAGAATAATGATATTAACAAGGCCATGGCCCAGACAATAAGAAATGAACCAGAAAACTTTTGGTACTACAACAACGGGGTTACAATTGTTTGCGACTCTGCAAAGCGCGAAATACAGGGAGGGCAAGATTATTTAAGGGTGGAAAGGCCACAGGTAATAAACGGACAGCAGACAACGCGTACACTAAACGAAGTTTCCTCAAACAAAGGAAGCATTCTAGCAAGAGTGATTAAGATTCCAAGAAACCCCGGCGATGATGATGATTACGACGATTTGGTAAGCTCAATAGTAAGGGCCACAAACTGGCAGAATGCAATCAGGCCGTCTGACTTAGTATCAAATGACTATGTACAGGTGTTTATTGAGCGAGAAATGAGAAAAAGGGGATACCAATACCTGCGCAAGAGACAGACAAAATCTGAAGCAAGATTGCTCTTAGGGGGCCAGGGATTCTTCCAAGTCAAGAAAGATGAAGTGGCCCAAGCTATAGCCGCTTGCGAATTTGATCCATCCCTAGTGCGAAAAGGGAAAGAAGGCTTGTTTGATGAGAGATATTACCGCTCTATCTTCAGCTCAAGGTCAATATCCTTTTACCTGTCACGTTACTGGCTGATGCGGCAAGTACAATCCGTAGCCTATGGATACCCCGAAAGGGCTTATGCCAAATGGCTCGTACTGAATTTTGCATGGAAGAAATTGTCCCAAGAAATAGGTTCTGGGCAAGCAGAACAGAAATTCCGCTACGCATGCGAGTACGAGATAAAAAAAGCATTGAATCCACTCTGGAAATCCTTAGAGGATATATTCAGGACAACACTGGCATTTTACAGGCTAAAAAGAGGGAAAGGCGAAGAAGCAAAGGACGTATCAACATTCTTCCAACTGACAAAACTTAACCAGAAGTTCGAGGAGTTCTGGACATCAAACAAAAATACCCACAGAAAGAATATAGAGAAGAGGCTGAAAAAATTCAGAACCGCATTGAGAGACCTCGAGGTTGAAGCATAACTTAAATGATAGGGCTGCAAGAACTAAAGCAAAGGATTGAAGTCACGGCAACAACAATAGAGTGCCCTCTCAAGGACTGCACTGAAACAGTAGAAAGGCAACGCAAATCCTTCAAAAAAGAAGAAAGGTTTAAATGCCCCAAGCACAATATCTACATTTCGCCATCCACTTTTGAATACGCTGATTACAGGGACAACCTTCTCTGGAAGGGCGGGGATGATGAAGCGCTGCTTGATAAAATATCCATGGCTAAAAGAGAAAGCAGGATGGGGAGAGACAACAGCGAGGATGCAGTAACATGGAATGTCTTCAGATATCTTGAGAAGAAAAACCTCATAGAAGGATTCATCAGCCAGCTCACAAGCACAACACAAGAGCATGCGGAAGTAATCTACTGGTCCTACAGCCAAAAAGAAGGGCACGCCTGGACTTTGTTAAACAAGGCAAGGGAAGAATTCGGGGAAGAGTTAAAAAGAAGCTCAGAGCCGGATATAATAATCAAGACTGATAACGGATTGTTTTTCATAGAGGCAAAGCTGACATCAGGAAACGATACGCCGAGCAATGAAAAGCAAATAGAAGAGAAAATTAGAAACCCCAAGAAATACACGACAGGCGGAGGCAATTGGTTTCAAAATGTTTTCTTGACGAGTTATAAGGAAATAGTTCGCAAACAAAAGTACGAGCTGCTAAGGTTCTGGCTCCTCGGCACATGGATGGCGGAGCAAACAGGGAAAGAATTCTACCTAATCAACCTCGTTACAGAAGAAAAGGAGAAGGACATAGAGGCAGTCTTCCAAAGACATATTAAACAGAACGCAAAGCTGAAATTCCTGCGGCTCACATGGGAAAGTATTTACAAACACATATCAAACCTTAACACAACAAGTGAAAGGGAGATGATGATAAGGTTTTTTAAAGACAAAACAATCGGTTACAGAAATGGGATATTGAATAAAGCCTTTTCAACATAGGGGTCAAAGGTTTAGGTACTAGCGAGCGATGAATGATTTCAGAAGAAGGCTGAAACGGTTTTCGGTATCTATTAAGCCAGATGCGGATGGCTTCACCGGAAGGGAATGCCCTGTAAAGAAATGTGAAGGCTACTTTAAAATACAGTTTGGAACAGGACTGCCAGGAGAAGTGCCATGCCACTGCCCTTACTGCGGACATACAGGACCCCATGATGAGTTCTACACAAAAGAACAGATAGAATACGCCAAATCAGTTGCGATGCACCAAATCACAGGACAATTCATAAAAGAATTGAAGAAGATAGAAAAACGACCCGACCCACACGCATTCATAAGCATCGGGATAAAAGTCGAAGGACGACCGCTCCCTGTCCGGTACTACCGTGAGAAAAAGCTAGAAACAGAGGTGGTATGCAACCGTTGCATGCTCCGATACGCAATATATGGAGTCTTCGGTTACTGCCCGGACTGCGGAGTCCACAACTCCTTGCAGATCCTAAGCGCCAACCTTGACATTGTGGGGAAAATGCTTGCCTTATCGGGCGAGGCTGGCAAGGAGGTGGCAGATAAGCTTATCGAGAACGCGTTAGAAGATGCAGTCTCATCCATTGACGGCTTCGGAAGAGAAATCTGCAAGGTATATGTGGCAAAATCTTCTGACGCTACGAAAGCACAAAACATCTCCTTCCAAAACATCGCAAAGGCAAGAGACCAAATTATAAGCCTATTCAACATAGACATTGCGGTTCCCCTTGCCCAAGAAGAATGGCCGTCATTAATCAGAGCATTCCAAAAGCGGCACCTGATAGCCCACAAGATGGGCGTAATAGACCAACAATACGTAGACACAACAGGAGTAAGCCCCTCCTTGATAGGACGTAAGATAGAAATAAAACCGGAAGAGGTATCAGAGTTAGTGAAAGTCCTTGAAAAAATAGGAGGCTATCTCTCCGCACAACTAGCAGGATTGTAGCAGGATTGGGGTCAGCCCTTGACAATGGACAAAACTGAAATCAGTAGAAAAGGGGACGGTTTTATTTCCCAAAGGAAAGGCCAAAGAGACCTCTAGTTCAGTTAATGCAAAAAATAATCAAGTTAGCGGCAAGAAATTATCAACCTGTCACACTTCGTAGCCGGAAAGAAACTCAGGAACCGGGATACTTCGGTGAACCGATAAAATAATGTTGCTTCCCTTCCTTTTGGTAGGCAGGGTTTCGCTCACCATGACAATTTGAAACATCTTTCAATTATCGGTATTTAGTGATAATATTATTTATGAAATAGGGATAACATTCAAATGAAGAAAGAAACTCTCTATCTTGATACGTCTGTCCCGAGTGCTTATCATGATGATCGAGCTAAAGAACGAAAGGAGGCAACAATTAAATTTTGGAAAGAGGTCTTGCCTCTTTATCAAGTCTATATTTCAGAGATTACAGTAAAAGAATTGGAAGCTACTAAGAATGAACTTCTAAGAAGAAACTTCAAGAAACTCGTTAAGGGTTTTAAAATATTAAAGGTAAATAAAAAGATTAGGGATTTAACAAGGGGCTATATAGAAAAAGGAATTTTCCCGGAGAGATATATTGACGAC
>MGQQ01000157.1 GCA_001798855.1 Deltaproteobacteria bacterium RBG_16_49_23
TGCCAAATTTATTATATGGCCAAGACATAAACATCCAGTTGATATCATTGAGAAATTGATAAATTTATGGGTATGACAATCGATTCAATGAAAAAGAAAAAAGTCAAAAAGCGACGTTTTAGGGCATCAAGAGACATTTTAGGGCATTATTTTGGAAAAGGATAGTTAATCAATGAGGAAGTTTGGCTATGGACTCCGATCTGATCCAGGATTAAAAATTCGGATCGTTCTTAGCATAGGCTAAAACCATCTTTCCAAATAAGAAGGCTAATCCAACCATTCCCATTCCTAAGACAAATGTGAATGAGATCATCATTGTGAGTAATAGTTTCATATCTTCCTCCTTTTTTACACGGTTTATAAACAATCAATAAAAAACCCGTGGTTGAGTTGCGCCACGGGTAGGGATAATAGATCCGGTCTCTGCTTTGGCAACCCGGCCATCCCGCTCAAGATGGGATCCGTGGCTTTCCGTCCTCCGATTACTCGGAGTTTGGCTTTATCAGCATATTCAATTGTTAATAGTAAAAGAGCAATTTCAATGCCATGTATTCATTAATTAAGTAACCCTTTGATTTTAATGTATTTTTAAAAATTGAATGGCTCAGAGGAATCAATAAAGAGTCCCTTTTTTGACCCATTTCATGATCTTTTTAAAAAAAATTCTTGCCATAAAAAGGCCGAACAGGAGTATCAAAAACGAAAAAGAAAATTGACGTCGATGGCCAAACCATTTTCTTTGACACTCCTTAAACCTTATATTATACTGCTCTCACTTCATGCTTAAACTTCATCTTGCAGGAGGGAATTTTATGATGGGTTCGAAAAAGTTATGGATGGTGGTAGCCGTTTTTACCTGTCTCGCCATGTTATTGACGGCCTGTGGCGAAAAGAAAAAGCCGGAGCCGGCGAAGGCTCCGGAGCCTGCGCCTTTTGTCTTTGGTGTCGTTCTGGTTGGCCCGTATAATGACCACGGCTGGAGTGAAGCTCACTATATGGGAGGCAAGTATGCCGAGTCCAAAATCCCCAATGCGAAGATGATCTATGTGGATAATGTCAATCCGGGCGCCAAACCAGGGGTGACCATTCCACAGGTGGCAGAAGATCTGATCTCCAAGGGCGCCAGGATTATCTTCACCACTTCTGACGACTTTAAGGATGGCACACTCGAGGCGGCCAAAAAGTATCCCAATATTCCCTTCGTCAATGTTTCGGGGGATCATGCCTGGAAAGAGGGAAAGGATTACAAGGCCCCCAATAATCTGAGCAACTTCATGGGAAGGATGGAGTATGGAAAGATGATCGCTGGTTGCGCCGCCGCACTGACAACCCAGACGGGTAAGATCGGTTACCTCGGTCCCCTTATCAATGATGAGACACGACGCCTGGCGGTATCAGCTTACCTGGGGGCAAAATATGCCTGGACAAATATCCTCAAGAAAGACCCGAAGAAGTTGAAGTTCAAGGCCACCTGGATCGGCTTCTGGTTCAATATTCCGGGGCAGACCCTTGACCCGACGAAAGTGGCTGTTGACTTTTACAAAAGCGGTTATGATGTCGTGATTTCCGGGATCGATACGACCGAAGCCCTCGTTGAAGCCAACAAGATGGCCAAAGCGGGGAAAAAAGTCCGGGCGATCCAGTATGACTACAAGGAGGCCTGCAAAGAGGCTGAAGAGGTTTGCCTGGGCGTACCCTATTTTAACTGGGGTCCGGCCTATGTCAAGGCCGTGAAGATGGCGCTGGAAAACAGATGGACTCAGTACTGGGACTGGGATGGCCCGGACTGGAAAGATATCAATCATCCGGATACGAGTGCGGTGGGTTTTGTGAAGAGCAGAGGGCTAAGCCAGGAGAATGCTGAGAAGGTGGATGGTTTTATCAAAGGACTGGCGGATGGCTCCATCAATCTCTTTAAAGGGCCGCGCCAGTTCCAGAACGGGAAGACCTATCTGAAAGAGGGTGAGGTGGCCACCGATCTTCAGGTCTGGTACTTTCCGCAACTCCTGCAAGGAATGGAAGGCCGGAGCAAATAGATTTTTACCCCGTAAGAGATAATGCCCCGCTTGTTTTCGAATCGAAACGACTGGAATTTCTGACGGGGTTTTTCTCATTTCGAATGAGACGAATGACGGCGGAGAATTCGAATGGATAATTGGGAAAATTCGCTATCATTCGTCTTTTTTTTATAAACCATGAAGGTTGAACTCAAAGACATCCACAAGCGTTTTGGACCGATCCAGGCCAATGATGGGATCACCCTTTCTATTGAACCGGGTACCCTTCACGGCCTGCTGGGTGAGAATGGCGCAGGCAAGAGCACGCTCATGAAGGTTCTCTCCGGTTTTCTCTCTCCCGATCGTGGTGAGATTCGGCTCGATAACAAGACCATCCGTTTCGATTCCCCTGCCGAGGCCGTTGCTCTCGGTGTCGGGATGCTTCATCAGGATCCGCTCGATTTTCCAGCTCTCCGGGTAATAGACAATTTCTTATTGGGATCTCCCCGGGAATTTCTGCTCGATCGGAAGTATCATCAAACGAGACTGGCTGAGCTGGCCAACCGGTTTGGCTTCAGGCTCGATCCGGAGGCCCGGGTTTCTGAACTCAGCATTGGAGAGCGGCAGCAGCTCGAGATCGTTCGCCTGCTGGCGCTGGGCGTAAACGTTCTAATCCTGGATGAGCCGACCACGGCGATTTCAACCCAACAGAGAGAGAGCCTTTTCAGGGCCCTATCTCAATTGACCGAAGAGGGAAAGACTGTCATCTTCGTCTCGCATAAACTGGATGAGGTAAAAAGTCTGTGCAGTAAAGTGACCGTTCTGGCTCATGGAAGGGTGACAGGGGAAGCGGCTATGGACTGTCCAACGAAGGAACTGGTGAAGATGATGTTTGGCCAGGTCCTCACCGTTGGAAAACGTTGCGAGGTTAGACTTGGCGAGCCCATTCTCGAACTCCAGAACCTCTCCCTGAGCGACTGGCGGCTGGAGGTAAAGGACCTCTCACTTAAGGTTCAGGCAGGTGAAGTGGTCGGGCTTGCCGGACTGGAAGGGAGCGGCCAGCAATTGGTCTTAAGAGCCTGTGCCGGATTGTTAAGGCCTTCGGCTGGCCGAATATGGATTGCCCATCGGGATATGACCGGAAGGCCTTACCAGGACTTCATCGAAGCATCCATTGGTTACATGCCCGCAGCCCGTCTGGAAGAAGGCCTGATTGCAGGAATGACATTGGCCGAGCATATCGCTTTGACCGAAAGAGGTCCGTCACTTTTCATTGACTGGACCATGGCGGTGGAGAGAGCTTCTCAACGTATCCGGGAGTTCAACATCAAAGGGCAACCGACAACTTTCGTGGGAAATCTTTCGGGTGGCAATCAGCAGAGGACCCTCCTTTCGCTCCTTCCTTCCCAACCCAAACTTCTATTGATGGAGCATCCCACCCGTGGACTGGACATGGAATCCATGGAATATATCTGGAGGTTATTACAAGCGTTGACCCAGCAGGGCACGGCCATCCTCTTCATCTCTTCAGATCCGGAGGAACTCCTCGAACGGAGCGACCGGATCGCGATCTTCTTCGGTGGAAAGGTTCGAATGATGGATACCTGCGGAGCCAGCCTGTTTGATCTGGGGGAATCGATTGGAGGAAAAGGCTTTGAATAAGGAATTCATTCGTCGAATCATTCCGCTTCAGATAGCTGCCATCCTGTTAGCGCTTTCCTTGAGTGCAGTGATCCTGACGATTCTATCCATTTCACCGATAGATGCCTTCTCCCTCATCCTGTCCGGGGCTTTCGGATCTCCGGCCAAGCTGGCCTATGTGTTGACGGCATGGGCTCCTTTACTTCTCTGTTCGGCAGGATTGCTCGTCACCTTTGCCGCAGGTTTATGGAACATCGGCATCGAAGGGCAGGTGGTGATGGGCGCCGTCTTTGCTACGGGGCTGATGCGGATATTGCAAGACTCTCTCCCTCCTTCTGCGGTTCTGTTGCTGGCCGCTCTGGCAGGCCTTCTCGGTGGCGCACTGTGGGGAATGCTTGTTGGGGGACTGAGGCGCTATGGCAGTGTGAATGAGATTTTCGGCGGCTTGGGCCTCAACTTTATTGCAGGCAGTCTCACAGTCTATCTCATTCTGGGTCCATGGAAGAGACCCGGTATTGGCTCAACGAGTGGCACAGAACCTTTCCCTCCCTCGCTCTGGTTGCCGGGATTCAAAGACTTTCAGGCCAGTCCCATCGAAATGATTCTGGGACTGATCGCAATCGCCTCAGTAGCCATTGCGCTCAGAGACACCCATTTCGGATTGCGGCTGAGAGCCGTTGGCATGAACATGAAGGCGGCCTTTCTGAAGGGGGTCCCTGTGGATCAGGACCTCTTTTTGGCTTTTGGGCTCTGCGGCGCTCTGGCCGGCCTGGCTGGCTGGGTCCTTATCGTGGGGACGAGTGCGCGCCATAACCTCTATCCCCTGATCTCCAGCGGTTATGGTTATCTGGCCATTCTCGTCGTGCTCCTCGCTAACCTGAAACCTTTCTGGAGTGTGCCGATCTCTTTCTCCTTTGCAGCCATTTCCATGGGAAGCCTCCAGCTGCCGCTTCAGCGGCAACTCGACTCTTCTCTCGGGGGAGTGATCCAGGGAATGCTGGTCCTCTCCGTTCTGGTCATCAACGGAATTCGCTCCCGGTGGCTCCGGCATGAAGGATGACGAATGGATCTTCCCATTCTTATCGGGTCAATCTTAGCTGCATCGCCTCCGATCCTCTTTGCCGTCTTAGGCGAAACGATCACGGAGAAGGCTGGTGTCATCAATCTCTCTCTCGATGGCTCGCTCCTGCTCACCGCCATGGTCGGATTTGTTGTCGCCCTCCATATGGATAGCGTCATCGCCGGATTCCTCGCGGGTATGGTGGTGGGGAGCCTCATCGCATTCATCCTCGCCTTTGTGAGCATGACCCTTTATCAACCCCAGGTCGCGACGGGTTTTGTCCTGACCCTGCTATGCCGGGACCTGGCCTATGTGTTTGGAAAAGCATATGCTCATATCCCCGGACCTCAGGTGAGCCACGCAGCAATCCCCGGGTTTTCAGATCTTCCCCTGATCGGACCGATTCTCTTTGACCAGAACCCTTTGGTCTATCTCAGCCTCATGGCAGTCATCTTGGTGTGGTTTTTTTTCTTTAAGACACAACCCGGACTCCTGTTGCAAGGTCTGGGAGAGAGGCCCGCCGCAGCCTATGTGCGAGGAGTCGATGTCACGGCGATGCGATACCTCTATACGCTCATCGGTGGAGCCATCGTGGGACTGGGCGGAGCGAGTTTTTCGCTCATGGTCAAACCGGGCTGGGCAAGACCTTATGGAATCGAAGGGACGGGCTGGATCGCTCTGGCCATCGTCATTTTCGGAGGCTGGCATCCGATCCGCGCCGCCGTGGGAGCGCTTCTCTTCAATGCTCTGCAAACAGCCGCCAATCTCCTGCAGAGTGTGATGCCGGATGTTCCGACACAACTCTTCTCCACTCTGCCTTTTCCTGTCATGATCCTCACCCTTCTTCTTGTGACGATTGGCAATGCGGATTGGACGAAACGGGTTTTAAACCGTCTGCCCGAAGGTATGCGACGATTCCTGATCCGTACGCTCAAGGCCCTTCAAACCTCTCCCCCCGCTTCACTGGGAACGATTTTTAAAAAGGAGTAGAAACTCGATACCCCCGTTATTTATCATCACACGTAAATATCCCCCTTGACAAATAAAAGGAATGTGGTTAGTGTGATGGTATACCGTAGGGGGGTATAGTATGGAGCGAGAACGACAGAAAAAAGAAGTCCTCCTGAGATTGAAAAGGATCGAGGGGCAGTTGAGGGGGCTCCAGAGAATGGTGGAAGAGGGAGCTCCCTGCCCGGATATCCTGACGCAGGTGGCTGCGGCCACTGCCGCGATCAAAAAGGTCGGGACGGTCATCGTCCAGGCTTACATGGAAGAATGTCTGGAGAAAAAACAGAAAAAACCCGGCACGATGCAGAAGGACACCCTTAAAGACTTCCAGACCGCAATCTCAAGGTATATTGATTGGGCATAATGCCATTGCGGAGTTCGGCCTCCGGCTCAGGCTCCGCCCCAGAGGGGCTTCTGCCCCGGAGGGAGAGCCCTCCGGCTCGGAGAGATTGCGGAATGCGGAATAATAAGCCAAAAACAAAACGGAGAATCTTAATGAATGAGAAAAATGGTTTAACAAGAAGGAATTTTCTTAAGAAGGGGGCGATGGTGACGGCCATTGGCGCAGCCTGCGCCACTGGAATGGTTGAGACTGCATCTGCAAAAACCGGAACCTATGCCACGCTCATCGATTTGACCAAATGCGATGGGTGTAAGAACGAACCTATTCCCAAATGCGTTGAGGCGTGCCGGAGGGAGAACGAGAAGAAGTTTCCCAATCCTGTCGAACCGATCAAAGACCTCTGGCCTCAGAAGACGCATGATGACTGGTCAAAGAAAAGGGATGTGATGAATACCCTCACACCCTACAACTGGACAACGGTGCAGAAAGTCGATATGGAAGGAGAGGAAATTTTCATTCCCCGGCGGTGTATGCACTGCGACAACCCGCCCTGCGCCAACCTCTGTCCTTTTGGCGCCCTGAATAAGTATTCGGATGGTTCTGTGGCGATCAATCATGACCTCTGTATGGGAGGGGCCAAATGCAAAGCGGTCTGCCCGTGGCATATTCCTCAGAGACAGAGTGGTGTGGGGATCTATCTCAAACTCCAGCCCATCCCCGCAGGGGGCGGGGTGATGTATAAATGTGACCTCTGTCATGAGCGAATCAAAAAGGGGCAGGTCCCGGCCTGTGTGGAGGCGTGTGAAAAGAGACTGGGAGCCAAGAAACCTCTCTTTTTCGGAAGAAGGGATGCGATCCTGAAGATGGCCCATGAGAGGGCAAAAGAGATCAATGGTTTCATCTACGGAGAAAAAGAGAATGGCGGAACCGCAACCCTTTATTTAAGTAGAATCCCTTTTGAGAGGATCGATTCAAAATTAAAAGAGGCGAAATCCAATCTTACTATGGAAAAGGTCCTAAACCCGCTTCGTGATGTCAACCGTTGGGCAAAAGGTTTCGTCATCACCCCTCTGATCAGTGCTTTGGGAGCCATTGGCCTTGCCCTCTATCGCAGGAATAAGGAAGGGAAGGAGAAAGATAAATGAAAGAAAAAATAATCAAAGACGGAAAGGCCATTCTCCGCCATAGCCCGATTGAACTGATAGAACACTGGGTTCTGGCTCTCTCCGGACTCCTTCTGATTTTCTCAGGCTTTGGAGAGCTCCCCATGTATAAAAGGTATATGGTGACTCAGATTCCGGGCCTGGGCTGGGCAGGAGACTTCTTCGTCAACTTGAAGATCCATTATTTGGCGGGAATCGTCTTTGTCTCCATTATGGTCTTTCATGCCATCTTCCATGGATGGCTGGGACATCAAGGGCTTCTTCCCCAAAAGGGAGATTTTAAGGCTTCCTTGATCACCATCTTAAGCATGTTTGGGTTTGGAAAAGAGCCGAAATCGGATAAGTACCTTGCCGAACAGCGACTCGCCTACGCCTATTTGGGCGGCATCGGATTGATCCTGGTTCTCACCGGAATTGTAAAAGTCCTTAAAAATTTGCCCGGAGTCTATCTTCCTCCGGTCCTGATTACTTCGATGACATTGACTCATACCTTTGCGACCATCTTCTTTCTTCTGGGCGTCCTGGCGCATCTGGCCGCATTGATCTTTAAGGTTAACCGGCCTCTGGTTAGATCGATCTTCACAGGAGAGGTTGATGCGGAATATGTGCAGGATCGCCATACGATCTGGTATGATGAGTTAATGAGAAGAGAGGTTAAGGCTGAGGTTGAGGTTGAGGATAAAAAGGTTGAAACTGAGGATAAGGTTCAGGTTGGGGTTAAAGATCAAGAGCCTGAAGCGATTGATCATCTAAAGGAGAAGATGATGACTACTTTGAAAGTGAAGGGAATGAGCTGTCAGCATTGCGTGATGTCAGTGACAAAGGCGCTGAGTCAATTGGAAGGAATTCAGAATGTCCAGGTAGACCTTGCGAAAGGAGAGGTTCGATTTGAGAATACGAAATCAGTGGCCTCAGATCAAATTGCAAAGGCCATTGTTGATGCAGGGTATGAAGTCGTCCAGGATTAACTGGACAAGCTCAAATGACAAAGTTCAAATTTCAAACAAATGTCAAAGCTCCAATTTCAAAAATTTCAACTTGTGTGGACTTTACCTTTCGACATTTGAACTTAGGATTTAAATTGGCATTTGGATTTTGAAATTTGACATTAAGGAGAAAACCATGCCTATCTACGAATATCGATGCCGAAAGTGTGGAGAAATATTTGAGAAGATTCAAAAACTGAACGAGGGGGAAGAGTCGCTGATGTGTCCCTATTGTGGAGGAAAGAAGCCTGAGAAAGTGCTCTCCGGTTTCTCCTCTTTAAAGGGTTCGGAATCATCCTCTGCTTGTGGCTCCTTAGGTGGTTCGAAGAGATTTTCCTGAGCCTAAAGCCCAGCCGGTAGTTCACCGGGTTTCACACTTTGAAATGCTTTAAGATGTTTTCTTGATTATTCATTTCAGATTTGGTAAGTTAGGTCATCCTCAGCTACCTCTTCCCCCTCTCCCCTGCTTACGGTAGGCAGGGGAGAGGGCGGGGGTGAGGGATGGGTGATTTGAAAATATGCGGATTACTACACAAAGCCTATTCTCAAAAAGAATGGGCTTTTTTGTTTCCAAAAAGAAGCGAAAGGAGTAGAATGATCCCAGCGATTGCATCCCTTGAAGATTTGGAGGTAATCAAAGGAGGTTTTCGCTCTATGTTTTTAGCAGTTTCACCTGACGACTTACGCTTTACGGGGAAAAAATACGCTGTGCTATGAGTTTTTATATTGCCTCAAGGTGTGGAACACCGATCCTCCAACCTCTAGGCCTGAAGGGTCGATCCTTGAGCGTAGCGATCAATGATAGGAGGTAACCATGCCGGCGATTGCATCTCTTGAAGATTTAAAAGCCGCCCAGAAAGATCTTCTGGAAGCGAAGGACTTGAACGAGTTGAAGACGGAAGTGCGGCTCAATGAGCTCATTCGAAAGAACCTTGCGAAGCTGGAGGTGAAGGAATGACAAGTCCTAAAAAGAATCTTACCTTTGACGGGCTTGTCGATTCGATCAAAGAGGTTGATCTTCAACTTGAGAAGCAAGCGAGCAAAGCGGTCAATATCAGCCTTACCTTGCGCAACTGGTTTATCGGAATGTACATTACAGAATATGAGCTTCACGGGGCTGATAGAGCCGGATACGGAGAAAATCTTTTTAATGAACTTGCTGCGAAACTTGCCCA
>MGQQ01000158.1:0-1857 GCA_001798855.1 Deltaproteobacteria bacterium RBG_16_49_23
AGAGGAGGTGCGATCCTCGACCCTCCTGAGGGAGGGAGGATTCCGGGCAAAGATCACCATCCATATGGGAACCTGCGGCATTGCCGCAGGCGCTAGAAAACTGATGTCAGCGGTCCTGAAAGAAATCGAAGAGAGAAAGACCCAGGATGTGATGGTGACCACCTCCGGATGCGCAGGGCTCTGCAGCCGCGAACCCATGGCAACCGTGGAGATCCTGGGAAAACCTCCGGTTAAATATTGCGACCTCAACGAGGAGAAGATAAAAGAGATCTTTCTCCATCATGCCATTCGGGGGGAAATCGTTGAGGCCTATGCCCTGGCGAGGGGAAGCGAGGCAACCTATTAAGGCAACCGTGGTAATTCAAATTTACAAAATCCCCCTTCATCCCCCTTTGCCAAAGGGGGAAAATTTCCCTCTTTGATAAACTAACCGTGTCCCATAAGTCGGGGGGCTGGACACAAGGAGGAAACGTACGACTGGTGCAATTGAGGTTTTGGCATACCCCATCCCCCTCCTGACCTCCCCCTTGAAGGGGGAGGTCAGGAGGGGGATGGGGAATCTATCAGGGTGCCCCTTGTGTCCAGCGCCCCTATTTATGGGTAAGGATCAGTTTGATAAAGAGGGGATAGGGGAGATTTTAAAAGAATCATTATAGTTGCACTAATTCGATCAAGATGAAAACGTATCGAACTCATCTTATGGTTTGCGCAGGAACAGGCTGCGTTGCCTGCGGCTCGTCGCAGTTAAGGGAACGGCTTTCATTTGAATTAGAGAACCGCGGACTCTCCGATGAAGTGAAGGTAATCATCACCGGTTGCAATGGCTTCTGCGCCGAAGGTCCGATCGTGGTGGTCTATCCCGAAGGGATCTTCTATAAAAAATTGACTCCGGAAGACATCCCGTTTCTGGTCGAAGAGCATTTCCTCAAAGGGCGCCTTGTGGAAAAGTTTTTGTACACCGTGCCGTCCGCTAAAGAAAAAGTTCCACTGATGAGGGACATTCCCTTTTTTCAGCATCAGGTATTAAGGGCGCTTCGGAACCGGGGCCTGATCGATGCGGAAAATATTAATGAATACATTGCAAGGGACGGATATGCCGCGCTCTATAAAGTCCTCTCCTCCATGAAACCCGAGGAGGTCATCGAAGAGGTAAAACTCTCCGGTTTGAGGGGCCGTGGAGGCGCAGGCTTCCCGACGGGCAAGAAATGGGAGGAAGGAAGGCGCTATACCTCTTTCCCAAAATATGTCATCTGCAACGGAGATGAGGGCGACCCGGGCGCCTTCATGGATCGCTCCGTTCTGGAGGCCGATCCACATGCGGTCCTGGAAGGAATGGTCATCTGCGGTTACGCCACGGACTCCCATCAGGGCTATGTCTATGTGAGAGCAGAGTATCCCCTCGCCATCCAGCGTCTCAACATTGCCATCGAACAGGCGAAAAACTATGGACTGTTGGGAAAAGATATTTTCGGGTCGGGTTTCGATTTCGAAATCGGCATCTATCCGGGCGCTGGAGCCTTTGTCTGCGGCGAATCCACGGCTCTGATGTACTCCCTTGAGGGGAAACGGGGGATGCCAAGGATCAAGCCTCCCCGTTCAACGGAAGCCGGTCTCTGGGGACAGCCCACCGTTCTGAATAACGTTGAGACCTTTGCCAATGTTCCTTCCATTCTCCTGAACGGGAGCTCCTGGTTCGCCTCCATGGGCACATCAGGGTCAAAGGGAACCAAAGTGTTCGCCCTGACCGGAGCCGTTCAAAATGTGGGACTGATCGAAGTCCCCATGGGCACGACCTTGCGAAAGATTGTCTTTGATATCGGGGGAGGCATTCCTGATAAACGGGAATATAAGGCTGTG
>MGQQ01000158.1:1933-8673 GCA_001798855.1 Deltaproteobacteria bacterium RBG_16_49_23
AGGCAGGAGCGATGATGGGCTCCGGTGGGCTCGTGGTCATGAACGATTTGACCTGCATGGTTGATACGGCAAGGTTTTTCACGGACTTCTCCGTCGACGAATCCTGTGGAAAGTGCGTTCCCTGCCGGATCGGAATGAAAGTAATGCTCAATATTCTTCACCGGATCATCCGCGGCGAGGGAAAGATCGAGGATATTGACCACCTCAATCAGCTTGGAAACCATATCAAGGAGTCCTCACACTGCGGTCTGGGGAAGTCCGCTCCCAATCCCGTGCTTGCCACCATCCGTTATTTCCGTGAAGAGTATGAGGCTCACATCATCGATAAACGGTGTCCGTCCCTGGTCTGTGCGGATCTCGTTAAGTTTCGGGTCGTTCCTGAAAAGTGCAAGATGTGCGGCCTCTGCAAGAAGGCCTGCCCTTCAGAGGCCATTGCCTGGGAGAAGAAGACGACAGCGGTGATTGATCTGGAGAAATGCATCCGGTGTCGATCCTGCATCCAGGCCTGTAATTTTTGGGCAATCGAATAACCTAAAGCGTTAGGCGTTAAGTGTGAGGAGTAAGGGGTTTTCCCCTCACGACTTACGCCTTACGATTTACGACGGATTGCAAAATTATTATGACCAAAAATCAGTCCATCAAGTTGACAATTGACGGCATGGAAGTAGAGGTGGAGAAGGGCCGGACCATCCTTGAGGCCGCCCAGGTGGCTGGCATCCGGATCCCTTCCCTGTGCCACGATCGGAGGCTCATTCCCTTTGGCGCCTGCAGGCTCTGTGTCGTCCAGGAGAAGGGGAAAACAGAGCTTCTGCCGTCCTGTTTCACTCCTGCTAAAAACGGAATGGAGATCCTCACTCATTCTCCAAAAATCACCGAATCCCGGAGGGTTCAGCTTCAGCTTATTCTCCTCAACCATCCCATGACCTGCCCAAGGTGCGAAAAAGAGGGAGAGTGCGACCTGCAGAGCCTGGTCTATGAATATGGAGTCAACGATACGCAGTATCCCTGGGATCTGATCTCATTCTCTGCTGATGATTCCTCCCCACTTCTTCAGAGGGAGGGGAACAAGTGCATCCTTTGCGGACGTTGCGTGAGAATCTGCGATGAGGTTCAGGGGGTAGGAGAACTCTCTTTCACCCGCAGGGGCATCCACACTCTCATCGATACGGACTTCCATCGTCCTATTCAGTGCGAATTCTGCGGCCAGTGCCTCGACACCTGCCCTGTGGGAGCCATCACAAGCAACTGCTTTGATTATAAGACCAGGACCTGGGAGCTCATGGAGACCACCAGTCCCTGTCCTTACTGCGGATGCGGATGCCTGCTCACCATCGGCTCCAAAGGAGGAGAGATCAAACGGGTCTTCTCCCAGCCCGATCAGGGCCCGAACGATGGGAATCTCTGTGCCAAGGGGCGCTTCGGCTGGGACTTCGTTGATTCTCCGGAGAGACTGAAATCACCCCTTCTCAGGGCCAATGGATCGCTTGGAGAAGTCCCCTGGGAAGAAGCCCTTGGATTTGTGGCTCAAAGGCTCGAAGAAATAAAGGATAAATATGGCCCGCAGAGTATCGGGGCGGTGATTTCAAGCCGCCTCGCTAATGAAGAGTATTTCCTCTTCAAGAAACTCTTTAAGGAAGCTATCGGTACGGAGCAGATCGCTTCCAATGGAGGTGGAAATGATCAAGGGTTAACAAGAGGACTTTCAAAGACCCTCGGCTTTGCTTCTTCCACAAACTCCATTAAAGAAATCCGGGATGCTGATTGTATCTTAATCATCGGGGTCGACCCTGCCCAGACCCACCCCATTATCAAGAATGAGATCCATCTGGCCATCAGGAAGAACAAGGCTCAACTCATTGTCCTGGGAGGCTACGATATCGGCCTCAGTCGGGCGACGCATATCTCACCCATCTCCCCCTCTTCGATCCTTCTTCCCGTAAACCCCGTTAGAAATTCCAGCGGGGCATTAAACCCCGCCGGAATTATTCTAAAACCTGACCCCGCTGCAGAGCAGCGGGGCATTATTTCTAACGGGGTAAAGCCGGGCAGAGAACTCTCCCTTCTCAACGCAATGGCCGGAGTCATCCTGAAGGAAGGTTTTGAAAATCAGGGATTCATCGGGCGGTGGACCGAAGGGATTGAAGAGCTAAGGAAGAAGCAGGACGAGTATTTATCGAGCCTCTCTGCTGAGGAACGCAGCGCCATTGAGAAAGCAGTGAGAACCTTTGCCCAATCGAAGAGAGCGATGATTCTGGTAGGATCTGGCCCATGGTCTCATCCTGATTCGGAAAGGATAGCTCTCGCTTGCTCCAATCTCGCCCTTCTGACCGGCCATATCGGTAAGGAAGGCTCGGGAATTCTTCTTCTCCTTGAGAAATGTAACAGTCAGGGAGCCATCGATATGGGGATTCTTTCAGAGGCAAAAGGAATGAAAGATCTTTTCAAAAAGGCGGAGGAAGGAAATCTCAAAGCCCTCTACCTCGTGGGAAAGAATCCTGCTCTGTCTCTTAGGGCTTTGGAGAATCTGGATCTTCTGGTGGTTCAGGACCTCTTTACGACCGAAACCGCAAAGGGGGCCCATGTCGTGCTTCCGGCCTGTTCGTTTGTTGAGAAGTCAGGAACCTATACCAACCTGGAACGAAGAATCCAGAAGCTTCATCCTCTTCGTCCGCCTAAAGGCCAGTCAAAACCAGATTTTGAGATATTCCTTCAACTCCTCCGTCTTTTAGAGGTTCCGGTTTCAGGAGAAACTCCGGAGGCCATCTTCCAGGAGTTCTCTCAGACCATTCCCCAATATCAGGACCTTCAGGACGGGGAACAGTGGCCGAAAGGGGCCGGGTATCTTTACAAAGATGGTTTTCCTATGGGGAAAGCAAAACTTATCCCTCTTGCTCAACCTCAGCCTCAACCTCAACCTGACGATTATCCCTTCTGTCTGATTGAGAGGTCATCGCTCTTTCAATCGGGCGAACTCAGCCTGAGGAGTGAGAATCTGAAGAGGGTCCTGGAGAAGCCTTCCCTGGAGATGAATGTCGAGGATGCTCAATCTCTGAAGATTGGTGAAGGAGAGATGGTGGAGATCTCCTCCCCCGTTGGAAAAACATGGAAGATGAAGGTCCATCTTTCTTACATGCCTGACCGTGGAATCATCACTGTCCCCTCTTCTTCTCCGCTGATTGAAGAAGGAAGGACCGGTTTCGTGCAAATTAAAAGGTTAAAAGAAAATTAGAGGACCGGAAATGATTAAGGGTCTCAAAATAGTCCATACATTGACGCTATCGACAGGAGGACTCGTAACCCCACCTAACCTCCCCTTATCTCAAGAGGAGGGATAACTCTCCTTCATCCCCCCCTTAAATTAAGGGGGGACAGAGGGGGGTTATTGCAAGGGGTGTCCATACTATGATGAGGCTGTTAATTAGAAAGGAGGAAAGTGAATGAATATCATCGTCTGTATCAAAAGGGTCCCGGACACAGCGGATGCGGATATCTCCATCGATAAATCAGGAAAAGATATCGACAAGAGCGGACTGGCATTCGATCTCAACGAATGGGACAGTTATGCCATTGAGGAGGCCATCCTTTTAAAGGAGAAGCTGGGCGGAACAGTCACCGTCTTCTCGGCGGGAGGAGAGGATTCAAATGAATCCTTGAGAAAGTGTCTGGCCATGGGTGCCGACGATGCACTCCGGCTGACCGATCCTGCTTTTGCGGGAGCCGATGGTTTTGCCACGGCCCGGGCTCTTGCAGAGGCGATTCGCAAAAGACCTTATGATCTCATATTAACGGGCACGCAGGCCGAAGATGATGGATATGGTCAGGTCGGCGTGGTGATGGCGCAGATGCTGCGCATTCCCCATGTCTCCATCGTCACCCGCATCGATGTCCAGGAGAAGAAGATCAAAGCCCATCGCGAGCTGGAGGGCGGCCTGGAGGAAGTCGTCGAGGTCGATCTCCCCGCACTTCTCACTATCCAGACGGGAATCAATGAGCCTCGATATGTCTCGATCATGGGCATCCGCAAAGTGGCCAAGAAGGAGATCAAGGCCCTCGGAGCTTCGGACCTCAACCTCAAACCCGAGGAAGTAGGGCTTGCCGGCTCGGATATTCAGCTCGACAAGGTCTTTCTTCCTCCGGTCGGCGTAGGGGCGGAGATGCTGGAAGGAAAGCCGGAAGAGATAGCGCGGAAGATGTTCGATATTCTGAAGGATAAAGGAGGGGTGGCCTGATGAAAGAGATCATTGTTGTCGCAGAACATCGACGGGGAGAACTAAGGGATGTGACATGGGAAATGCTCTCCAAGGGAAGACAGCTTTCGGAGAGCCTCGGCGGAGAGTTATCGGTCGCCCTTTTAGGAAAGGATGTGAAGAACCTGGCGGAAGCCCTTAAACCCAAAGCTAACAGGGTGCTTCTCGTTGAGGATAACCGGCTCGAATTCTACAACTCGGAGACTTACGAGAAGGTCCTTGCCCAGCTCGTCACTGAGAAAAAACCCGTGCTCACGATGATCGGTCACACCGCCATGGGCATGGACTTTGCGCCATGCCTGGCCGCTCATCTGAAGATTCCTCTGGCCACGGATTGCATCGGCATCGATCCGAAGAATGAGACCTTTGACCTCACCCGTCAGATTTATGGAGGGAAGATCAACGCCGCTGTCTCCTTTTTGAGAAAAGGGCCTCAGTATATGGTGACGGTCCGGGCAGGAGCTTTTCCGGTGATGGAGAAAGAGCCTCTTCCGGGAGAGATCGTCTCCGTTCCTTCTCCATTGACGGATGAAGCCCTGGCCAGACGATTTCTCGAGTATATGGAGGCCGCCGTAGGCGAGGTCGATATCACTCAGGCCGATATCCTCATTGCCGTCGGAAGAGGAATCAAGGATGTGGAAAACATTCCTCTGGTGAAGGAACTGGCAGATTCCGTGGGAGGAGTGCTTGCCTGTTCCCGGCCCGTGGTCGATAAGAAGTGGCTTCCTAAAGGCTGCCAGGTGGGAACCTCCGGAAAGACCGTAAAGCCGAAAGTCTATGTTGCCGTAGGCATCAGCGGCGCCTTCCAGCATGTCGCGGGGATGAAAGGTGCGGGGACGATCATTGCTATTAACAAAGACCCCAAAGCCCCTATCTTCGGGGTTGCCCAATACGGCATTGTGGCAGACCTGTTTAAAATTCTCCCGGTGATAAAGGATAAGATCAAACAACTGAAACAAAAATAAGGAATATTGGAATAATGGAATAATGGAAAACAAAAACAAATGGGTTTATTGACCCAATATTCCAACATTCCATTGTTCCATCTTTCCATTGAGGGGTGGACCATGGACTTTGAATTGACACAGGAGCAGAAGGATATTCAGAAGGCGGCGAGGGAGTTTATTCAGGGAGAGTACGATAAGGAGAAGATCCTCGAATGGGAGCAGACCCATACCTACCCCAGGGAGATATGGAAGAAGGCCTGCAAATTAGGGTTCATCGGCATTCACTTCCCCGAGGAATACGGAGGCCAGGGTTACGGCGTCACGGAAAACATCCTCATCGTTGAGGAGTTCTGCAGGAAGGATTCCGGAGTGGGGGTTGCCGTGAGCCTCGCAGATTTTTCCTCAGAGGTCGTTCTCCGTTTCGGAACAGACGAACAGAAGAAGAAGTATCTCATCCCGGTGACCCGGGGAGAATTTATTTCCGGAGGCGCCTACACCGAACCGGACCACGGAAGCGATATCACATCGATGGCCACCACCGCGGTGAAGAAAGGCGACTCCTTTGTGATCAACGGGACCAAGACCTTCATCACCAATGGAACCCTCGCTGATTTCTTCATCGTCCTCTGCCAGACCGATCCCCATGCCAAGCCTCCTTACCGCGGCCAGTGCACAATCATCGTTGAAAAGGGCGCAAAGGGATTGGAAGCAACCGAGATCACGCCCAAGATGGGAATCCGGATGACCTCTACAGCCGAGCTCTCCTTCAGCGATGTCCGTGTCCCTTTGACGAATCTCCTTGGCGAGGAGAATAAGGGCTTTTACCAGGTGCTCGAATTCTTCGATGAGAGCCGGATCGAGATCGCCGCCCAGGCCCTCGGCATTGCCCAGGGAGCATTTGACCGGGCGCTCGATTACGCTAAACAGAGAGAGCAGTTTGGGAAAAAACTGGTCGATTTCCAGATCACCCAGCACAAACTGGCTGATATGGCAACAAAGCTAGAGACGGCAAGGCTTTTGACTTACAAGGCGGCCTGGAACTATGACCAGAAGAGGATCGATCCGAAACTGACCTCCATGGCAAAGATGTTTGCAGCGAAAGTGGCTGTCGAAGTTGCGGATGAGGCCATCCAGATCTTAGGAGGTTATGGATATATCACGGAATACGAAGTCGAGCGTTTCTACCGGGATGCCAAGATCACCGAGATCTACGAAGGCACAAAGGAGATACAGAAGAACACGATCGCTTCGGCGTTGATTGGAAAACTGAAGTGAACAAACACCAAATGACAAACACCAATTCAATAACGCCCCCCTACCCCCTCTTAAGTTAAGAGGGGGAGAGGGGGAGTTATTATTTGGAATTTGGTTATTGGAATTTAATCTAAAGCGATAATAGATAATGATGAAGGATGATAAATTAAAAGAGGTAATTCCCGAAGCCCTGATCATTGGCGCTGGCATTGCCGGAATGCAGGCCGCTCTGGACATCGCTGATAAGGGATTCAAGGTTCATCTGGTGGAAAAGGACCCTTCCATCGGTGGC
>MGQQ01000159.1 GCA_001798855.1 Deltaproteobacteria bacterium RBG_16_49_23
TCACCCAATGTCTGTCCCCAGGGGACCCATGCGGTAGCTCGTGCCAAGTATAGCTCCGGCGCACCTGATGGCCCCGGTGGGCCCGCTGGTCCTACGGGTCCCTGTGGGCCTCCTGGACCCTGTGGTCCAGCTGGCACCTTCTCAATCGCACGGGTCACAAAGACCGCTATCTGCGATCGCGTCACATTATCGCCCGGGCAATATTGAGCCTCGTTCTGCGGAGTCAACGGATCGTCGCCCACACACCCGCCCGTGATCCCCAAACCCCGAAACCTCTCAATGAAGTCACAGAAAAACTCTCCCGCTGTCAATACGTTCACATCATTGAACACCGCTCCTGTGCAAACCGCCTGCGCACTGCCGATTGTCACAAGGTTCCAAAAGATCAAGAACAGATATGGGGTCAGACTTGATTATTGAGTTTATGGAATGGAGAGGATTACGGAGGCCTAACACTTATAAGGCCTCCCGTTGTCAATAGGAAAAAGAAATCCAAGACGAAAAAGTAATTGATTTTCGTTTTAATAGAAAAAGAGCCTTTTACCAGTTGGCAGTCGTTCCGACTTCGTTTCTGATCGGGTGCAAGAGCAGGTCCTGCACCAAACGGCTCCACCGGATCTCCGATAAATCCGGCTCCCCGTGATCCCCAAGATATACTACAAGAGAATTTTGCTTCTTGTAATGAAATGTGCTTCAATATGTATGAATGGAGGATGTCAATATGCCTACTGTAGCAAAGAAAATCATTGATGACGTGCTGCTGCTTCCAACAGATGCCAGGGTGAGTTTAGTAGAGCAGCTACTTACAAGTCTAAACCTGCCTACGCAGCCAGAGGTGGATCGCCTTTGGGCTGAAGAGGCTGAACGGCGTATTGCCCAAATTGAGAGACGCAAGGTAAAACTGGTTTCTGGCGAAAAAGTGTTTTTGGATATTCGCAAGAAGTACCGACGATGAGATACTATTTTCACCCAGAGGCCAAGGAAGAATTCGATGGCGCTGTGAACTTCTATGAACAGAGCCAAGCGGGGCTTGGTCTTGAGTTTGTTGAAGAAGTCTATGCGACCATTGCTCGAATCATTTAGTATCCGGATGCATGGTCGGTAATGTCAGAAAACTCCCGTCGTTGCTTAGTCAACAGGTTTCCATACGGATTGATCTGCCAGATTAAATCTCACAGTCTTCGCATTATTGCATTAGCTCATCTTCATCGATGACCAGGTTACTGGAAGGGGCGACTGGGATAGAACAAGTCGATGTCGATCAAGAGGGAAACGGTAAAAAGCCGCCGCACCTCTTAGCTTTTTCATTCGGCAACGATTCCATATGGATTACGAAGGAGTCAGACATGAACTCACAAATCATAGGGTTGCGAGTCGCAAGCGTTGTATTTGGCCTGATATCCTTAGCACAATTGGCACGACTTTTTATACGACCTCAGATACTCGTCGCAGGGTTTGAGATGCCGTTGTGGCCAAGCGTAATCGTTTTTGTTTTCTTGGGTGGATTAAGCCTATGGATGTGGAAACTCGCGCACACGTCAACAAAATGACCCAAGCGAGTCGACCATAAGAAAGATAGTGCAAAGAGAAATAACAAGAGACATAAAGTTTCACATGGGGTAAGGAAAGGAGTAAATTGCGCTATGCCAAGACAAGCGGGACGCTACGGAAGTTGGGGTCACGAGGGCCTCGGTAGTGCGCTTTCTGCGGATGAGGACGTCGTCGCTAAACCGGATGGCCAGACTGGAGGAGATGAAAGAGTTGGAGGCCTGGGGCAAGTAATTTGTATTTACCCCAACGTCACCCTCGCCTTTCTTAAGGAGCACTCCGACAGATACCCCATCCCACTCTCTCAGAGCCGGCGGCCTACCCTCCCCCTTGAAGGGGGAGGAATCACGCGAAGCGCGTGACGATTACCCTCCCTTTCAGGCTTCCGGCTCTGAGAGCCTCTGGCTTGGAGAGGGGAGGGTCGGGGTGGGGGTCGGGTATGCCAAAGCCTCAATTACATCAGTCGTACATTCCCTCATTGTGTCCAGCGCCCCTATTTATGGGTAAGGATCAGTTTTAACTTAGGGGAGGAATATTTTTAAGAAGGGGAAAGTACCCACACAAAAGCCGGAAGAACTTTTTTTTTTAACGTTTTTTTTCAACAAGAGTCATCTCGCGGGACAAGATATCAGCTAAATCTGGGTTGATCTTTTTAAGGGTTTGGTATTCCTCAAGGGCTGAACGCCGATCCCCAATGATTAAATACGCCTTCCCCAGGCTAAAATGGGCATCTGCAAGATCGGGTTTTATTTGCAGGCACTTCATAAAGTGGATGATCGCTTCATGTATTTTTCCTTGTGAGGCAAGTGCGTTTCCAAGGTTATAGCGTGCTCCGAAATGGTCGGGTTTGATACGAAGGGCCTCGTGATAATAGGCAATGGCTTCCTCAATTTTCCCCTGCGCTACGAGAGAACCCCCTATATTGATATAAATCTCTGCATGGCCTGGTTTGATTCGAAGAGCTTCGGTGAAATGAAGAAAAGCCTCCTGGTTTTTCCCCTGGCGGACCAAGATCATCCCCAGTTTATTATGCGCAACCGCATAGTTTGGATTGATTTTTAATGCCTCGTTGTAATGGGCGATGGCCTCCTGTATATTCCCCTGTTCCGTTAAGGCCACCCCGATGTTGTAGTGCGCTATGGCAAAATAGGGGTCGATCCGCAAGGCTTCCGTGTAATGAGCAATGGCCTCTTGAATCTTTCCCTGTTGGACAAGGGTCATTCCCAGGTTGTTGTGAATTCGGGAGTTATCTGAAGTCACTTTCAATGAATGTTCAAAGAGGGTAATGCTGCTTTTCCAATGGGACACTTGTATCCTTGTCACGATCATTAAGATTGAAAGGAGCAGGCTTATTGATACCGCAAGCACGATCTTTCGGTAACGCCATCTCCCTAAAATATCAGAAACACCCCCGGTAATCATGATAAATAGACCAATGAGCGGTATATAGTTATACCGGTCAGCCATACTCTGAACCCCTGCCTGTACCAGACCGATCACAGGCACAAGAGTTCCAAGATACCAGAACCATCCTAACACAAGATAAGGGCGGCTCCGTGCTACGCGAATCACCAGAATCGATATACAGATAAGCAAAAGGAGAGCTCCGATGACCTCCCCCGCAGGTACGGTTGTAGGATAGGGATATAAGACTGCCAGGCGGTGGGGCCAGATCATTTTCCAGATATATTTGGCATAAGATGTGAGGATGTTAGCGATTCTGACTTCCAGAGGATATAATTCCAGAGATCCGATCGTTCCGCTTTTTTGGGCGGCCAAAATAGTCAAAAAGCTTGAACCGATTGATAGAGCAAAAAAGGGGACTTTTTCCAAGATAAGTTTAAAAGGGGATGATTGGGGAGCTTTTGATTTCCTTGGGTTGGAGGGATGCAAATGATCAGGGCCATTTGAATATCCAGATTGAAATCGGTTTAAAGGCCAATAGTCGAGTAAAAGCAAGGCAAAAGGCATGGTGACGAGCATTGGTTTCGACAAAAGGCCCAGGGCGAAGGAAAGGATGACCAGCAGATATCTACCGAGCCTTGGTCGCTCAACGTAACGAACGTATGTCCACATCGTTAACATCAAAAATAGAGTGCATAGAAGATTTTTGCGTTCTGCCAGCCATGCAACGGACTCTACATTGAGGGGATGCAATGCGAAAAGGGCGGCAACAAAGCCGCTCTTCCAGAGCGCCCCTGTCATCCGATTAAGAACTAAAAAAAGCAAAAGGCTATTGACGATATGAATCAGCAAATTGGTCATATGATGCCCGCCTGGCTTCAACCCGTAGAGCTCATAGTCCAGCATGTGGGATATCCATGTCAATGGATGCCAATTGGCGGCTCCCGTTGTGGTGAAAGCCCAGCATACACTCTTGAGAGTCAGTCCGGCCTGCACATCAAGGTTATTGGTAATATAAACATCATCATCAAAATTGATGAACCCATTGTTTCGTACTTGCTCGTAGGCAGCAAAGATCGCTAAAAAAAGAAATAAACTGATTAAACCCCTGAAAGCATGACGATGTAAGGATAAAGAATTTTTCTCTTCAGGTTTGTCTTCGTTTTTTATCCTCTTAGGGATAGTTTGGGATTGGACTTTCTTTTTTTTTAACATAGGGTTTTTTTACGCCGTTAGAAACACGTGAAGGAAGCTTATCAGAACCTCTTATCAAAGTCAAAAGAGGCGAGGTCCCATTTGTTTATCAGAGAGAGAATGATCTTTCTTTGACAACCTGCTATAAATCAATTATAAATCCCTTGTGTCCGCTCTATATTTATATTTCTTCAATTTACTTCATCAATACACGCTGATGTCTTATTATGAACTGACAGCAATCATTTCATAACTTCATTAATTACTTTAATATTTATTTATAACTATTCGATATTTATAATAAATTAATTGTAAATAAAATCATAAACGCTATGCGTATTTGCTTTTTGATTGGTTATCGGGAGGTAAACCGAGATGTGCGGCATCTTTGGGATCTATGATCATACAGAAGCATCCAACCACGCTTATTTAGGCCTATATGCCCTTCAGCACCGTGGCCAGGAGAGCGCTGGGATCGTCTCTTCCGATGGAAAACAGCTCCACCACTATAGGCAGATGGGGCTGGTCTCTGAGGTTTTTTCACGGGATATCCTGAAAAAGCTTCCCGGAAGAAACGCAATAGGCCATGTCCGGTATTCCACTGCCGGGTCAAGTGAACTGAAGAATGCCCAGCCTTTTATGGTGGACTATGCGAACGGGATGATATCGATCGCCCATAATGGCAATCTGACCAATGCCTTTCTGATCAGGAGCGAACTGGAGTCCAGGGGGTCCATCTTTCAGTCGAATATGGATACGGAGGTCATTGTTCATCTCATTGCCCGTTCGAAGGAGAAAACATTTTTGGAACGGACCATCCACGCCCTCAGGCAGGTCGAGGGGGCTTATTCCCTGCTTTTTCTCACCGAGAAAGAGATGGTGGCCGCGAGAGATCCCCTCGGTTTCAGGCCGCTGGTCCTCGGCTCTCTCAAGGATGCGCCAGTGGTTGCTTCGGAGACCTGCGCCTTCGACCTTATCGGCGCAAAATTTATAAGAGAGATTGAACCCGGAGAAATCCTCCTCATCAATGGGAAGGGGATCAAATCTTTTAAACCCTTTCCCCGGAAGCAGCCTCATCAATGCATCTTTGAGTTCATCTATTTCGCCCGTCCGGACAGCTTCATCTTCAACCATAATGTCTATGAGATGAGAAAATCCTTCGGCGTCCAGCTTTCCAAAGAATCGCCGGCAGGGGCGGACATAGCCGTCCCTATTCCGGATTCCGGATTTCCCGCCACACTGGGTTATGCGGCTCAATCCGATCTTCCCCTTGAACTGGGGATGATCAGAAACCACTATGTGGGAAGGACCTTCATCGAGCCAGAACAGCGGATCCGCCATTTTGGCGTGAAGATTAAACTGAATCCTGTCAGGGAATTATTGAAGGGGAGGAAGGTTGTCATTGTGGACGACTCCATTGTGCGCGCCACAACCAGCCGGAAGATTGTCAAGATGTTACGAAACGCTGGCGCCAGGGAGGTCCATGTCCGGATCAGTTCTCCGCCTATCACCGGTTCCTGCTTCTTCGGTATTGATACCCCTAAGAAATCTGAATTGATCGCCTCCTCCCATCAGGTCAGTGAGATTCGGAAATTTATCCACGCCACTTCTTTAAGTTACCTGAGTATCGAAGGATTGAAAAAATGTGTCAAAGGTGAGGAGGAAAATTTCTGTTACGCCTGTTTTTCAGGCGATTACCCTTATCCATTCCAGATGGAGTTAGAGTAGAATTTTTAACTACCCTCATGTGGAATCAACCCCCTCGAAAATCTGATCTCCTGACACCTAAATGGAGCTATTTTTATAAATTTAATCGTAGGGCAGCCCTTTAGAGTTGCCTCTCATGCAAGGCTGAAGACTTGCCCTACGAATCACCCAATCGGTGAGAAAAAAACGCAGGCTAAAGCCTTCGCCTACAATAAATTTCAAAAAGAATCGCTCAATTTAGGTAACAGATACCTCTTCCTTTCAATCTTTTCATGCAGAACCGCCTCGAAATACAGTCTTTTCCGTTGATATTTACCGGGAAGACCCTATTTATTTTTTTGAATCAGGTGATATACTTAAATCAATGGTCCATGCCCGGAGGGCGCTTTCGTACCATGAAAATAGATTAATAGCCGAGGCATCCTGCCTCGGTGTCAGGCAGGATGCCTGACCTATTATTCGGTTTGAAGTTTCCAATTACTTACTGACACTTACACTGACACTGACACTTTTATTTCCTAATGGAAAGGGGGTGATGCGAAAGATTATAGGAAGCATCGACCAGGCGGAAATGGAAGAAGCAGAAAGATCACGCTGCAAAACTAAGAAAGGAGAAAAGACTATGAGGAAAATGATCATTCTCGGAACTTTGGTCGCTTGTATGGCGGTTTTGGGTGTTTTACCTATCTATGCGGCCGAGACGGTAACGGTCACCGGCGAAATCATCGAGACCTACTGCTATGCTCTCATGGGAGCAAAAGGCGAGAGCCATCGGCAATGCGGGATTGAATGCGTCCAGAAGGGCATACCCGCAGGGTTGCTCGAGGATGGAACAAACAAAGTTTACGTTCTGTTACCCAATAAAGACAGGTCTCCGCTTCCCAAGACCGTTATTGACAAGATGGCACGCAAAGTCACCATCACTGGCAAGACCTATGCCACTGGCGGAAGTCAGTTCTTAACCATTGAATCGATTAAGTGAGATGATCTTAGAGAACTTTCTTCCAGGAGTGCGGCACCTTCAAAACATCCACCCTCTGGTGATTCATTTCCCTATCGCATTTTGGGTGGGCGCTGCACTCTTCTATGGGTTGGCGTTGGGTTTGCGAAGCGATCCAATGGCAAGAACAGCCTTTTCGCTTCTGATCCTTGGAACGATTTCTGCCGTCGTTGCGGTGGCAACCGGCCTCTATGGCGGGGAAGGAGTGATGATTGCGCGCTCGGTGCGGGAGCATCTCCTGGAACCTCACAAGAAAGTCATGATTTCAACACTGGGGATAAGCATTATCTTAGCCGCATGGGCTGCGGTTTCACGGCCTTTTCCGAATAAAGGCAGGGCCGTCTTCCTCTTCATTCTTCTGCTCTTGCTGGGAATCATGATGGTTGGTGCGGACTACGGTGCGCGAATGGTATATGATTACAATGCAGGAGGAAATGCCTGTTCCCAACCCATTGAGTTTACCAGGTGACCGAACAAATTTTCCCACCCATAGGGCGGGAAAATTTAAAATATTTTCTTTAGGGTTAGGTTGAGCATGATGGCGGGGTTTAATCTTAAGCAGGTGAGACCCGGGAAGCCTTGCTTTCACCATCGATATATTCTTTTACTGTTTCGTGGATTTTATCTCCTATCAAACCGACTCTGTGAAGCCAATCCATTGCATCCGATATTTTAAACAGGACGTGGGGCTCAATGCGGGAAGCCCTGAGCCTTTCCCTTCCTCCTTGCTCACGGTCCAATAAAACGACGAGTTCATTGACTACCCCGCCCTGATCTCTAACCACTTCTGCCGCCTCAATGACGCTCTCGCCTGTTGTGATAAGATCATCCACGATGAGGACCCGGTCGTTCCGGTCCAGAGTGCCCTCGATCTTCTTTCTGACGCCGTGCTCCTTCCGTGCCTGGCGGTAGTAAATGAGAGGGATGCCTAATTTCTGGCTGACCATCGTGGCAAACGGAACCCCTGCAGTAGGCACTCCCAATATCTTATCAATCTTACCCTTACCGATCTCATTGACAACGATCCTCGTCAGGGAGTTGGCGATCCAGTCCATCGTAATCGGGCTGGAGATGGTCAATCTCAAATCGATATAATAAGGACTCTTCTTTCCCGAGGCCAGGGTATAGTCCCCGAATTTAATGGCATCGTTTTTGATTAAGAGGATTCCGACCTGTTTCGTCAGGAAGAGCTTCTCCTCCTCCCAGACCTTCTTCTCAATCTCTTCGATCCCCAGGATCATAAGCCCTCCAAAAATGTTTGTTACTACTTTTATACAGATTTGTGTCGGATGTCAATAGGATTTATGAATTACTCGTAACCCCTCAGTTATAGTTGTTTTTATCCCCCTTTGGAAAACTGATCCTTACCCATAAATAGGGGCGCTGGACACAAGGGGCACTCTGATAGATTCCCCATCCCCCTCCTGACCTCCCCCTTGAAGGGGGAGGAACGTGGGGATTACCTTCCCTTTCATTAGGAGGACCATAGCGATTACCCTCCCCTTCAGGGGGAGGGTTGGGGTGGGGGTGGGGGTGGGGTATGCCAAAACCTCAATTGCACCAGTCGTACGTTCCCTCCTTGTGTCCAGCCCCCCGACTTATGGGACGAGGTGGATTTTTGAAATTATGCTTGGAAAATCTCCCCCCTGCCTACGCCGGAGCGGCTTCGCGCAGGCAGGTTACCCCTCTTTGCCAAAGAGGGGTATAAAGGTACATTTGTATTACTTGGACAAGTAACTGAGGGGTTACAATTACGCTGTAAGGGTTGTTCCGGCTTCTCCTTTGACCGCCTTCAGAAGGTTTTCTGGAGAGGTAATAATCGCCTTTTCACCCCCTCCTTCGAGAAACTGGATGATGGCTTCGATCTTTGGTCTCATTGAACCGGGCTTGAAATGTCCTTCTTTTAGATATTTCTTTATCTCAGAGAGGGAAACACGACGGAGAGGCTTTTGATCCACCTGGCCAAAGTTCAAATAGACAGCATCGACAGACGTCGAAATGATAAAGGTGTCTGCCCCAAGGTTTCTTGCCAGGAGTGAGGACCCCATATCTTTGTCAATCACGGCTTCAACGCCTTCCAGGTCGCCCTGCTCATTCCGGATCACGGGGATCCCGCCTCCACCGGCAGCGATAACAATATAGCCGTCTTCCACTAGTAACCTGACCACATCCAGTTCGACGATCTCTATCGGGATGGGGGAAGGAACGACACGTCTGAAACCCCGACCGGCATCTTCCATGACTTGCCACCCCGCTTCTTTCCTGTGGAGGGTCGCTTCTTCCTCCGACATGAAGGAGCCGATCGGTTTTGAGGGATGTTGAAAGGACGGGTCGTCCCTGTCCACAATAACCTTGGTCACCACTGCAGCCACCTTCTTCTCGACGCTTAACTTACGGAACTCGTTCAGAAGGGCCATTTGAATCATATACCCGATTGCCCCCTGTGTGTCAGCTCCACAGATGTCGAGAGGGATCAGGGGGAGTTCATGCCGGGCAAGCTCCCCTCTTCTGTAAATAAAACCTACCTGGGGACCATTCCCATGAGTGATGATCAATCTCTGGCCCTCAGCAATCAGTTCAGCAATAAATTTCGAGGTTTCCTGGATCGCTTCATACTGGGAGGAGAGCGCGATGTGGTCCTTATCCTTGATTAAAGAGTTTCCGCCAATGGCGAGAACCGCTAAAGAATTCATAGGTTGACCTATTCTAATCGGTGTAGTTTCACCCTCACCCCACCCTCTCCCCTGCCTTCGCCGAAACGCTTCGTGCAGGCAGGCATCAAGGGAGAGGGTAATTTGTTGTTTTTATCGTTTGCCGAAAATCATGGCCAGCAGGGCCATCCTGATAAAGACTCCATTCCTTATCTGTCTGAAATAGGCAGCCCCAGGATAAGTATCCACATCAGGGTGAATCTCATCCACCCTTGGGAAGGGATGTAGTATTGTAATTTTCTTCTTCAAGCTCTTGAGGAACCCTCCATCTATGATCAGGCTTCCTTTGACCCTCTCATACTCAGAAAGGTCAGCAAATCTCTCTTTTTGAACCCGTGTCATATAGACCAAATCGCTTGCATTGGCTGCCTCCATCATGTCCTCGGTTTCAATGATTTTTATTCCCTTCTCTTTTAAATTCGCAGTAATCTCCTCCGGCATTCGAAGGAGACCCGGTGAGACAAAATAGAGTTTGGCCCGGAAAAGGGATAAAACCTCAACCAAGGCATGAACCGTTCTCCCGTGCTTAAGATCCCCCACCAACGAAACCGTCAGGTTTTTAAGGGTCCCCAGTTCTTTAGAGATGGTATAGACATCGAGGAGCGCCTGCGTGGGATGCTGACCTGCCCCGTCTCCAGCATTGATCACAGGGACCGGCGTTGCATCTGCAGCTTCTCTTGCTGACCAAGTTCGCGGATGGCGCAGCACAATCACATCGGCATATTGAGAGACGGTCCTTGTGGTATCGACCAGAGTTTCACCCTTTGCGACCGATGAACTCTCCACCGAGCCCATGCTGATCACACCGCCCCCGAGTCTCTGCATGGCCGCCTCAAAAGAGAGCCGAGTGCGCGTGCTGGGTTCGAAAAAAAGAGTCGCAAGAAGTTTTCCCTTGAGCAGGGAGAAACTGCCTTTCTTTTTTAACTCTTTTTCAAACGCTGATGCCACCTTCATGATCGCTTCGACATCTTTCTTCGAAAATTGATTTCCATGAAGAATATCTTTTCCTTTAAGACTGGCCATTTTAAACCTCCTTATAATTTACGCTTAACGGTAAAGCTCAAACCGGATGCCGAAACAAGTTCGGCATGACAACAACGTCATTCTCAACTCGTTTCAGAATCTTAATCCCTCATTTGATATTCATTTGTCATTTGAACTTTGAAATTTGGATTTATAACTTTCCCTTAATAATCTTTGTCGGCTGAAACTTCCCGTCTCCGGGTCTGGCTCTGGTTTCTCCATTCTCGACCAATATTTTTCCCCTTTGCATGACCAAAACAGGCTTCCCTTTGCATCTTCTTCCTTCATAAAGCGTGTAATGAGCTCCGGAGTGCTGGGTCTGCTGCTGGAGCATATGGAACTTTTCCGGGTCGAAAATAAATAAATCAGCGTCCGACCCTTGCCGAATCGTCCCCTTCTTCGGGTAGAGGCCAAAGATCCTGGCAGGATTCTCCGAAAAGAGTTGAACGCACCGCTCCGGTTTAATCTTTCCTTTATTGACACCTTCGTCGTAAGTGACAGTGAACATGGTTTCTGTCTGGGGTGAGCCAAAGGGAGATTCGAAGAAAGGATCCCCCAACTTCTTCGCCTTGGGTGCATGGTCGCTTGCCACGGTATCGACAATTCCTTCCTGAATGGCCTTCCACAGGGCAACCCGGTCTTTCTCGGTTCGAAGTGGAGGCCCGATTTTAGCCAGGGGACCCAACCTCTGAAGCTTGGTGTCGGTCATCGTCAGATATTGAGGGCATGTCTCAACATAGACGGCCTGCCCCTCTGCCTTTGCCTGTTGAAGAGGGAGAACGCCCTTTGCCGTGCTGAGATGGACAATATAGAGCGGACAGCGTGTAACGGCTGCAATCGTTATGGCTCTGAAAATTGCCTCAGCTTCCAGGCGGTCGGGCCTCGTCATCAGAAAAACTCTCCTCTGATCCTCTCCCCTCTTCAAAGAACGGTCCTCCAGATAGTCGGTCACCAGACCATTCTCTGCGTGGACCATGGCCATGCCGCCACACTCTGCGATCAGGTCCATAGCGGCAGCAAGATGATAATCATCCGTCATCCATTTCAGTTTCGCATAGGCCATGAACATCTTGAACGAAGAGACGCCGAGATCGAAGGCCCTCGGGATTTCTTCAATTTGAGAGGCAGGATCGAACAATGTCCCGTGGATTCCAAAATCGAGACACGATTTCTTTGAGCCCTCTTCCTGATACTGCTTGATTGTATCGATCAGCTTCATTCCGGGTTTCGCATAGGCAAAATGGATAAGGGTTGTCACCCCTCCATGGGCTGCTGTCAGGGAAAGACCTCCCATATCATCTTCATAAACGGGATGGACATGAACATCGATTACGCCCGGCATCACATATTTACCCGAGGCATCGATGATCCGGCCCGCCTCCTCCTTTTTTAATCCAGGCTCGACCCTGGCAATCTTTTCTCCCTTTACCGCAACATCAGCCTTGCGGATTCCCGAACCTGAAACAACCAGGCCCTTCTGAAACAGAATGTCATATTTCTTTTCCATACTCCTCACCCTTTACGCCTTACCCTTTACGGAACTATCCTTAATAGCTTTTACAATCTGTGTGTATCCTGTGCAACGGCATAAGTTGCCCCGTATATACTCCCTAATCTCCCCTTCTGTGGGTTGAGGGTTTTCGTCCAGGAGCGCCTTTCCCGTCAGAATCAACCCGGGCGTGCAAAACCCGCATTGAACAGCTCCGTGATTCAGAAAAGATTCCTGAACCGGATGGAGCCTCCCATCAGATCCGGAAATGCCCTCAATGGTGACCACATCGCTTCCATCCACAGCCATGGCCAAGGTCAGGCATGCGAGAATCGGTTCGCCATCGAGGAGAACCGTGCAGGAACCGCACTCTCCGATACCGCACCCATATTTTGCCCCTGTCAATTCCAGATGATCCCGCAAGACATTGAGAAGGAGCTCATTGGAAGCAACAAAAAGTTCCCTCTTCACGCCGTTAACAGTCAATGTGATCTGCTTTTTCAATTTTGTCTCCGCCCCCTCTCCCCTCGAGGGAATGGGGAAGGGTAAGGGGAATTGTACTCTTACACCCCTCTTTGGAAAAGAGGGGCAAGTGGAGATTTTCCAAGCATAATTTTAAAATCCCCCTTTGCCAAAGGGGGATAAAAACACTGGAAACTGAGAAGTTAAGGGGAATTACATAATTAGCGCCATCAACGCCTTCTGGGTATGCAATCTGTTCTCCGCCTGATCGAAGATAACGCTGTTCTTTGAATCGGCCACCTCGTCTGTCACCTCTTCTCCCCGGTGGGCCGGAAGACAGTGCATAAAAATATAGTCCTCTTTGGCTCCCTTGACCAACTTTGAATTGACCTGATAGGGTTTTAAAATCTTCACCCTCTCTGCATGCTCCTTCTCTTTTCCCATGCTCGCCCAGACATCGGTATAGATGATATCCGCTCCCTTGACCGCTTCCTTCGGGTCATCCGTCACCCTTACTTCTGAACCATTTTTTCTTGCCTCCTTCTTTCCCTGTGCCACCACTTTCGAATCGGGTTCATACCCCTTCGGACAGGCAAGGACGATATTCATCCCCACCTTTGAGCAGCCATCGATCAGGGAATGGGCAACATTATTGCCGTCCCCCACATAGGCCAGTTTCAGACCGTCGAGCCGCCCCTTCTTCTCATAGACGGTGAACAGATCGGCAAGCCCCTGGCACGGGTGGGAGAAATCGGAGAGCCCATTGATCACAGGGACTTTTGAATTCTGAATGAGGTCGAGTATGGTCTGATGGGAAAAGACCCTCGCCATGATCCCATTGACATAACGCGAAAGGGTTCTGGCTGTGTCTCCGATCGTTTCCCCCCGTCCTAATTGCAGATCGCCGGCGCTCAGGTTGAGCGCATAACCGCCGAGCTGCCACATCCCCACCTCAAAAGAAACACGGGTCCGGGTGGACGGTTTCTCAAAGATCATCGCCAGGGTTTTCCCCTTGAGCAGGGGATGCTCCTGTCCTCTTAGAAGCTGGAACTTCAACAGCTCCGATGCCTTGAGAATCTGCTCGATCTCTTCCCGCGTGAGATGATCGAGGCTCGCCAGAGATTTCCCTTTCATATGAACAGCCATATTCTACACTCCTTTCTAAACAAGTCGTCCTTAAAAATACAGGCTTTACCTGATCCACTTCCATGTAAAATATTTTATATAATTTTGTTCGAACATGTAAACTATCTAATCCCATCCCCCTCCTGACCTCCCCCTTGAAGGGGGAGGAACTTAGGGTTTTCCCTCCCCTTCAGCCTGCCTGCGCGAAGCCGCTTCGGCGAAGGCAGGGGGGAGGGACAGGGTGGGGGTGGGATATTTTTCGGGGCAATTAAACGGCCCTTTTCCACGCAAGGTTGATTGCATCTCGAACAAGTATTTTCGACACCTCTTTTCGATACCAAGCTGTTGAACGCATATCATTAATGGGTTTAATTTCTTCAGAAACCTGGAGGCTCGCCTTTTCAACAAGATCCTCTTTAAACTTCCTACCCATCAAGATTCTTTCTGCCCCTTTTGTCCTCAGAGGGATCTCTGCCACTGAACCCATAACCATTTTACAATCTCGACAAAAATCTTCTTCTCGCTCTATAACCACTGCCACACTGACTTTGGCTAAATCGGCAGAAACCCTGCCCAGTTTCACAAAAGCGCTCCCCGTGTTAGCTTTCGGCTCGGGGACCTGGATCTCAACCATCAATTCCTTTCGGGTTAGGAGGGTTTGTCCAGGTCCGCTAAAAAAGGCCTCAAGGGGAATAGTCCTTTCTTTATCTCCCTCGATCATCCTGACCTCTGCCCCAAAGGCAATCAGGGGTGGGGCGGAATCGGCTGCAGGGGATCCATGACAAAGGTTCCCCCCGAGAGTCCCCATCGTCTTGATCTGTATGGAGGTCACAGCCTTCGCTGCCTCATGGAGCGCCGTATAGCGTTTTTGGATGAATCCATTTCTCTCAATTTGCCGGAAGGTGGTGAGAACGCCGATGCGCAGGCCAGGCTCGATGATCAGGTACCTGAGCGCAGGAATCTTTGAGAGGTTGATGATTGCCTCCGGACGGGCCCTGCCCATCTTCATCCGGACGAGGAGATCCGTCCCTCCGGCCATGAACTTGGCATTCCCCCGGTAGGCGGCCATCCACTTCACCGCTTCTCCAATGGTATGAGGTTCGACGAACTCAAACTCCTGGGAAAGGATGTGGGAATTAATCATTTCGCTTTTCCATCCCTTTCAGCGCCTCGAGAACACGCTCAGGGGTAATAGGAATTTTCTTGAAGCGGACTCCGATGGCGTTGTAAACCGCATTGGCAAGGGCAGCAGCCACAGGATTCAGAGCCGCCTCACCAATCCCCTTGGCCCCGAATGGCCCTGTCGGTTCGTAAGTGTCGGTAAAATGGACTTCTATGTTGTCCATTTCCGGCAAATCGTTTGCAGTCAACATCTTGAAGTCGGTGATCCAGCCGCCGCTGGTCAGTTCCCCGGATTCCTCATCATATTGCGTATCCTCCAGCAGGGCGTAACCTAATCCGCGATAGAGGCCTCCGAACAGCTGCCCTCGGGCCAGATCCGGATTGACCACCTGTCCCACGTCCGCATAGGCAAGGGCCTTTGTTGGCTTGATGACACCGGTCTCCGTGTTCACCTCGACCTCAATGAAGTAGGCCATGAAACAGGGAGGACAACTAACCTGGCGAAGGCTGTCGACGGCAGCGATTGTACCCCAATTATTGATCTGAGCTGTCTTGGCCACCTCTCCCACAGATATTCTCCTGCCCTGAACACCGTCGACATAGACCATTCCCTGGCCAGCCTCTTCATCCACCTCCATTTTTAAGGAATGGGGAGGTGCCTGCAGAATCCTTGAGGCAAACTCCAACAGTTTTGTTTTTGCTTGTCCGGTTACCTTATGGAGAGCGCCCCCTCCGCAATAGATGCCCCTTGTGGCATGCGTGGCGACATCGTACACCGTTGTCCGAGTATCGACAGGTGAGATGCCAACTTTGTCGAGAGGGACCTTAAGCTCCTCTGCAACGATCTTAGCCAGTGCATCGAGGGTACCTCCTCCGAGGTCCATGAGGGCCGTCAGGAAATCGACTGAACCATCCTCATTGATCTTGACGATGCTTCCCGAATAATCAATGACCTCTCCAGCCATTGGGGCCCCAGCTCCGGAGGTGTGGAACCCTCTGGCCATGCCAATGCCCCGTCGAATGACCCCTTCCTTCTTCTCTCGCTTAAATTTATCCTTCCAGCCAACCAGTTCAGCTCCCTTCCGGAGCATCTCTTCCACGCCGCAACTCCGGATGATGGACTTAACCGTGGGTCCCTGCCCCCAGAAGGTCTCCCCCAAGCCCACATAGTTTTTGAGACGGAGATCGATGGGATCTATCTCCAGCCTCTCGGCTAGCATATCCATCATGGATTCGACGGCAAAGGTCACCTGGGGGTTCCCAAAGCCCTGCATCGCACAGGCAGGGACTTTATTCGTATAGACTGCCCTGCCCTCAAACTTGAGATGGGGAAGGCGGTAAAGGGAAACCCACCACCCGGCCATGCATCCGAGAAGAGGATAGGCCTGGGTATTGTGGGCACCAATATCAATAATCACCTTCATATGGCCGGCAACAAGCGTCCCATCTCTCTTCGCCCCCAGTTTTAGTTGAATCCAGGAAGGATATTTGCAATGATCGTACATGTCCTCTTCCCGGCTCGAAACAAGCTTCACGGGTCTTCTTGCTTTTAAGGCAAGAGCCACTCCGATGGGGACAACAGAATTCATCTGGATGCTCGACCCGAAGGATCCCCCCAAGGCCACCTTTTTGACATTGACCCTGCTTAGAGGGATATTGAAGATCTCCCCCAGAAGCTGTCGAACGTTGTGGATGGTCTGTGTAGTGGTCCACACCGTGATACCCCCGTCCGCTTCCGGTTGGCAGACAACTGACTTTGGCTCCATCTGCGCATGGTAGACCCGGCCAGTCTCAAATGTCTCTTCGAAAATGATCTCTGCCTCTTTGAATCCCTTCTCAATATCTCCCTCTACAATCTCCCGGGAGGCGGCGATGTTGTTTTTGACCTTGATCTCGTCCTGTCCGAAAAGGATTGTACGGTGAAGGAGAGGACTTCCTTCTTTCATGGCCTCAAAGGGGTCAAAGACCGCAGGGAGCCTCTCATACTCCACGCGGACGAGGCTCAGAGCCTGTTCCGCCAGATCTTCTGTCTCGGCGGCAACTGCGGCAATGGCCTCCCCCACATGCCGCGGCGTGTGGGTCAGTACCTGCCTGTCCTTGAAGGTCTTGGACGGGATGGTGACGATCCGCTCCGCGTATCTCAGATTTGGAACATCTCTCGGAGTAATACAGACAGCCCCGAGCTTCTCGGCTTCGCGTGTGTCGATTGTTTTGATCGTTGCATGGGGAAAAGAACTCCGGAGGACACGGGCATGAAACATCCGGGGTAGCACGACGTCAGTCGTGTAGATCTCATGGCCCGTCACTTTTGAGATTCCATCCTTCCGAATGGATGTTTTGCCAATAGCATGATATTGAGATTTTTCCATTTCCTTTTCCTGCAACTGTTTAACAAACCTCAAATTCCGATTCTGTCATTCCCGTGCAAACGGGAATCCAGAAATGGGTGTTGCTCTAAGATGTGGATTCCAGCTGGAGTTTATCCTGTACTTTGTTACGGGACAGGAATGACAACCCCTATCCCATGTCTTTCTTTTCTTTGAGTGCCTTCACGATCTTCTCCGGCGTCAGCGGAAGATCATAAATCCGTACACCAATGGCATTAAAAACCGCATTTGCAATCGCAGGGGCAACCGAACAGACCGAAGGTTCTCCCACTCCCTTTGCTCCAAAGGGGCCGACACCATCACCTGATTCGATCAGAATGGTCTCAACATCCGGCACATCCATCGACGTGGGCAGAAGGTATTCCGAGAAGGACGGGGTCATGGTGATCCCTTGATTCAGAATGACCTCTTCTGTCAAACTATAGCCCATACCGTAGATTGCTCCACCTTCGATCTGACCTTCAACACTTAAACGGTTGATGGCTCTGCCCACGTCAAAAGAGGAGATGAGTTTCAATACCTGAATCCTTCCTGTCTCCTCATCCACAGCCACCTCTGCACCGTGTGTACCGAACGTAAAATCAGGGAAGACCTGCCCCTCAATCCTCTCAAATTGAGCTATATTGCGAAAGGGAGCCTTAAAAAGGGCCACATGATAAAGTGGAACCCCATCAGAGGCGCAGGCCCTCACCACCTCTTTAAGAGGAAGACTCTTTCCAGTTCCTTCTTTGTCGATCACTTCCCGGTCTACCAGGTCAAGACTCTCAGGATCAATGCCAAGCATCCCGGCTGCCTTATGAACCAATACCTTCCGGACCTCAAGGGCGGCCATAAGCGTTGCATTTCCGGACATATAGAGCTGCCGGGTTGCAGTGGTCGTTCCGGCAAACGGGGTTAACGCCGTATCCGCAATATAGATCTTTATGTCTTCAATTGGAACTCCAAGAATTTCAGCCGTGATCTGACAGAGGGAGGAGGCCTGACCGCCGCCGATGTCCTGAATTCCCGCCCGTATGGTCACGCTTCCATCCATTTCGATCGAGACATGGGAGCGTGAGGTGTCATGGAGAAAGACCATTCTTCCATAACTCGTCATCCCGGAGGCAATTCCCCTTCCGATTCTCATCTGACCGGAGGGCAAAGTTCTCTCTTCAAGGGCCTCGATGACTTTCTCCGTAGTCTCCTGCAAGGCGACATGGCGTTCAAGGATCTGCCCGGTGGCTAAAGCTTCCCCCTTTTCGAGATAGTTCATCATACGAATCTTTTCAGGCTCCAATCCGGTCCGCCTGGCCAATTCATCCATCTGTGATTCATAGGCAAAACAGACCTGGGGCGCTCCGAATCCGCGATTGGCGCTTGTAAAGGTATTATTCGTCAGGACCGTATAGCCATCCACTTTCACATGTGGGATCCGGTAGGGGCCTGCCGCATTGACCATGGAGTAAAGGAGAACCCACGGGCTGAGATAGACATAGGCACCCGCATCGGAGACCAGTTTTGCCTCAAGGGCTGTTAATCGTCCGTCCTTTTTTGCCCCGGTTTTATAAATCATCACATAGGGATGGCGCTTGCTGTGGGAGAGGATCGACTCCTCACGGGTATAGGTCAGTTTCACCGGCCTTCCTGTTTTATAAGTAAGAAGAGCAAGGAACGCCTCAACGGTGATATCCTCTTTTCCGCCGAAACCTCCGCCCACATAAGTTCCAATCACCCTTACCCGGTTATGGGGAAGATTGAGGACATCGGCAATACCCCTGAAATGTTCGATCACCTGTGTGGAGACTCGAATCGTGATGACTCCGTCTTCATCAATCCAGGCCATGCCGGATTCCGGCTCCAGATAGGCATGATCGACAAAGGGAACGCGGTAGGTATTCTCCACGATGATATCGGCTTCGGAGAAACCCATCTTCACATCACCCTTCACCACCTCATAATGTGTGATGATATTGGGTCTTCCCTCCTGGACCAAAGGGGCATCGGGTTTCATCGCCTCGATTGGATCGAAGATTCCGGGAAGCGGTTCATAATCCACTCTAATCAATTCCAGGGCCTTTTCCGCAATCTCCTCTGCCTCAGCCGCAACGAGCGCTACAGCCTCCCCCATGAAGTGGACTTTTCTATCTGCGAGAACACGGTAGAGCCCTTCAAACCCACCCCCAACCACGTGGGTCTGTCCGAAACGGGTCACCGATTCGTTTCGGGGAACATCTTTGGCCGTGAGGACGGCTTTGACACCTTTGAGCCGCTCGGCCCTTGAGGTATTGACGGAGAGAATTCTTGCAGATGGATAGTTGCTTCTCAGCACCTTTCCATAAAGCATTCCCGGCAAGGAAAAATCGGCTGCATAACAGGTTAACCCGAATGCCTTCTCCCATGCATCGTGCCGAGGAATGGGCTTACCAATGATTCTCAATTCAGTTTTCTCGTTCATCGTCTATCGTTCTTCGTCCGTCGTAATTTCAAGGCTGCCTCTTCAATGGCTTCGATGATCTTTTTATATCCTGTGCATCGGCAGAGATTTCCTGAGATCGCTTTTCCGATTTCTTCTCTCGAAGGCTTCGGGTTTTTGTCAAGTAAACCTTTTGCCGTGACGATCATGCCGGCGGAACAGAAACCACACTGGATCGCGCCCTTCTTTATAAAACTCTCCTGAAGGGGATGGGGCTTATCCGGTGTCCCGATTCCCTTAAGCGTCACCACCCTCTGTCCGTCAGCCTGGAGAGCAAGGGTCAGACAGGCATTCACCGGTTTTCCGTCGAGCAGGACAGCGCAGGCGCCACAGTCGCCCTTCCCGCATCCCTCCTTCACTTCGGTGTGACTCAGTCTCTCTCTCATAACATGAAGAAGCGTCTCCCGCGGAGTTACTTCTGCCTTCTTCCATTCTCCATTGACATTGAGTTTTAATGGGTAAGTTTTAGATACTTTCATTGCCGCAATGCTCTATGCCCCTGATCTGTTTATCGAAAACAGAGCCCCTGTTATTGGGTAACCCGTTTCATCACCCGTTTCAGAAGCACAGAGGCCATCTCCGTTCTGTACTCTTTGCTTGCTCTGATATCTGAGATCGGACTGATTTCCTTCCCGATGGTCTCACAGCATGCTCTGAGAAGTCTTTCGGTTAACTCATGATTCTCCAGCATCTCTTCGATTCGATAGGCCCGAATGGGTTTGGGCGCAACAGCTCCACAACCAATCCTTGCCTTTTTGCAAAAAGTTTTCTCCATCTCCATCAAAACAGCAATACTGACCACTGAGACGGCCATGGAATTCCGAAGGCCCAGCTTGAAGTAGGCTGTTTTTGCATTGGGGTTGCATTTGGGAACAATAACCTCTTTAATCATCTCGTCTCGTTTCAATACCGTCTGATTCGGTCCAACAAAAAACTGATGGATAGGAACCTGTTTCTCTTTCCCTCCTTGAATTACAATGATGGCCTCCAGGGCCAGCAGCGGAACCGCCGTATCCGCCGCAGGAGAGCCATCTGCCAGATTTCCTGCAATCGTCGCCCGATTTCTCACCAGGGGGTTCCCGAGTTGATTGGCCGCCTCGGAAAGAAGGGGGGCCCATTTCTGAATAATTTTGGAGGAGGCCAATTCCGAAACGGTCGTAAGGGCCCCAATGTGGATTTTCTTTTTATCTTCTTTAATATAGGAGAGGCCTTTTAACTGGCTGATATCGATCAAGACCTCGGGGCGGATCGCTCTTGCCCGGAGGTCCGGAATGACATTCGTCCCCCCTGCAATCAGCGTGGCCTTCTTCTTCCATTGCTTCATCAAATGGAGGATCTCTTTCAGATTTTGAGGCCGGATATATTCCATTCTTTCGCCCTATTTCACCCTGAGCTCTACCCTCTCAGGTAGGCCTTTTGGATCAGGTCACTCTGAAAAAGTTCGCTCCGATTCCCTTTCACAACGATCTCACCTTTCTGAAGGACATACCCCTTGGAGGCAATGGAAAGGGCTTTTTTTGCATTCTGCTCAATCAGTAAGATCGTATTTCCCTCCTCATTGATCCTCTTGATCGTCTTAACAAATTCTTCTACCAGAATGGGGGAAAGCCCAAGGGAGGGCTCATCCAGGAGAAGGATTTTGGGCTTTCCCATCATGCCCCGGCCAATGGCGACCATGCCCTGCTCTCCACCGCTCATCGTGCCGGCCACCTGATTGAGCCTTTCCTGTAGACGTGGAAATAAACGATAAATGGTCTCCAGCCGCTTCTGGATCTCTCCTTCATCTTTTTCCGAAAAAGCGCCCAGTCTCAGATTTTCAAGCGCCGTCATCTTAGGGAAGAGCCTTCTTCCTTCGGGCACCACACTGATCCCTGCCCCGACGACCTGATGGGGCTTCCAGGAATGAATGGGCCTTCCTTCAAAAAAAATGGAGCCTTCCACCAGTGAGACCAATCTCAGGATCGTCTTCATAGTAGTGGTCTTTCCCGCCCCATTGCTTCCGAGGAGGCAGACAAGCTCCCCCTTCTCGATCTCCATGCTCACCTTTCGGAGCATGGGAACTCCCCCATACTGCGTCGAAATACCTTCAAGCTTGAGCATCCTTCTCTTCCCTTCCCAGATAGGCTTCGAGCACTAACTCGTTGTCCGAAATCTCATGAAATGTCCCTTCGGCAATCTTGCGACCATAGTTGAGAACGATCACCCTATCCGCTACCTTCCGGATCACAGCCATGTCATGCTCAATAATGATGATGCCAATTTCTCCGACCTTCTGCCTTACCTTCCGGATGTCCTCCATCAGCTCTTCGGTTTCCGCGGGGGACATCCCGGCGGAGGGCTCATCTAAAAGAAGGAGCTTTGGATTGGAGGCCAGCGCCCGGCAGATCTCCACTTTTCTCCGGTCAGCCTGGGGGAGATCTCCTGCCCGCTGGTAACAGTTTGTTAACAGACCTTCACTGAACTGACTTAAAAGCTCCAATCCCTTTTCCACGCCTTGTTCGATTTCCCTCTCCACATAACTTCTCCGGAAGATGGCGTCGAACCAGTTCGAGTCCTGTTGAGGATGCATCCCGATTAAGACATTATCAAGCACGCTCAGGTTGAGAAAAAGCCTGTTATTCTGAAATGTCCTGGCAACCCCCTGCTTGGCAATTTTAAAGGTGGGAAGTCCCACCATATTCTTCCCACAATAACGGATTTCACCTCCTGTGGGCTTATAGATGCCGGTGAGGAGATTGAAAAAGGTCGTCTTTCCTGACCCGTTCGGTCCGATCAGGCCGACTGTCTCTCCCTGGTCAATGGTGAAATCCACTTCATTGACAGCGGCTAACCCTCCGAAGTGAATGGTCAATTTATTGGTTTCTAACAATGAAGACATAAGACTTTCTACCTCACTGCCAATAGCTGAAATTTCGAATGCCAAAGTTCAAATGCCAAATCAAATCCAAAGCTCAAATGTCAAAGAATTTTAAAATTTAGAATTTGACATTCATTTGACATTTAGATTTTGAAATTTGGCATTGATGCACCAAATTTATTTCTTATAGATTCTCATCTTCTGAGGAAACAGACCCTGAGGCCGAAACATCAGCATCGTGACAACGATCAGACCGTAGATCAAGACCCGGAAATCCTCAAAGGCCCGAAACTTCTCAGGCAGAATCGTCAGAAGGATGGCTCCGATGATCACCCCGAAGACGTTATCCATTCCTCCCAGGATGACCATGGTGACCACCACCACCGATACGATGAAAGCAAAATTCTCAGGCGATATAAAACCGATATAGTGGGAGTACACCGTCCCTGCTACCCCTCCGAAGAAGGCATCAATGCAGAAGGCTAATATTTTATACCAGGTCACATCAATTCCATGACACCGGGCGGCAATCTCATCCTCCCGGATGGCATTCCAGGTCAGCCCCACGCGGGAATGATGAAGACGATGGGCAACGAAGAGAGACCCTCCGACCAGAAGGAAGATCAGGTAGTAATAATTTGACTGGAAGGGAAGCTGATACCCAAAGAGACTCAATGGTTCTTTGAAGGAGTGACCGAAAAGAGAGGGAGGAGGAATGTTGGGGATGCCATTGGGCCCGCCTGTCCATGAAAAATTGTTGAGGAGGATATAGACGATGAGGCCAAAAGCGATTGTGACAAGGGATAAGTAGTAGTCCTTGGTCTTCATACAGGGAATTCCGAGAAGAAGACCGAAGATAGAGGCAAGGCTTCCGCCAACCAGAAGACCCAACCAGAAGGAGATATGAAAATGAACCGCTAATAGGGCGGAGGCATAGGCCCCGATTCCATAGGAGGCCGCTGTGGCAAAGTTGACCACATTCGTGCTTCCAAGCTGAAAATTGAGGCCGAGGGCCAGGATGGCAAAGAGCCCGGCCATGACGCAGATGTGAATCAGGTAGGGGCTTGCTTGAAAAATAAAAGGAAGTGTAAGAAGCATCGCAACAAACCCTGCTCCTGCCACGATCTTCAGTTCTTTAAAGAGCCCTGTCAGGGTGAGGCGCGCCTTCTCCCATTTTTTGAACATCACCCCCAGGCCGATAAAAAAGAGGAGAAAAGCGATCACCTTTCCAGTTTCATCAGTCTTCATGAAGGCGGCAAAGAGAATGAAAAAGAATGCCTCCACTGCCAGCAGGATGACGGCCCGTCCGATGGTTCGGGGTAGCATCACTTACAAACCTCCTTAAACCTTTTCGTAGACTTTCTCTCCTAAAATCCCGGAGGGTTTAAATATTAAGAAAAAGATCACCACCAGAAAAGCAAAGACATCGGTATAGGGAGTGCCTCCGGGAATGAAGGCCGCGGCAAAGGTCTCCACCAATCCCAGGATCAAACCGCCGATGATGGCTCCGTAGACATTTCCCAGTCCTCCCACCACGGCAGCCGAAAATCCCTTTACGCCACCCATCAATCCCATATCAAACCGGATGATATTGTTATAGGCCCCGATGAGGATGCCGGCGATAGCGCCCAGGACAGAGCCGATTAAAAAGGTGACCGCCACAGTGCGATCAATATTGATCCCCATCATTGCGGCGGCCTCCGTGTCCTGGGAGACCGCCCGGATTGCGGCTCCTATTCTCGTCCTCTTGATGAAGAGAAACATCATGGAGATGAGAAAGATCGTCGTTCCAAAAATGATTAAACTATCGAGCCGGATGAGAACGCCTTCCCACTGGAAACTGGTCTGGGGCAGAATCCTCGGAAAGATCTGGGGATTGCTTCCGTGAGGAAAGGAGAGCCTCACTGTTTCCCGGACAACCATCCCTAATGCCACCGTGGCCACCAGCACCATCAGCAGAGGGGCATAACGAAAAGGTCTGATGACGACCCTCTCAAAAAAGGTCCCGATCAGTCCTGTGAGAACCATGGCCATCAGGATCAAAAGGGGAACGAAGACATAACCCGGGAGAAAGGTCACAAGTCCGAGGAGTTTCGCCAGCCCATAGAGGATAAGGGTCATAAAAGCTCCAAGGATACAGACATCACCATGGGAAAAGTGGACTACATTGAGTGCGCCGAAGAAGAGATTAAATCCGATGGCGATGAGCGTATAGGTGCATCCGAGGAGTAATGCATTGATCAGTTGCTGAAAGATTTCTGCCACTCCACTTCTCCTTCCTGAGGAATCATTTCGAGTCCCTTCACTCCTCATGTCCCAGACCGGGGAGAGGGAGGAGTGAAGGGAAAAATGCCCGAGGGGTTAGGCAAAAGATTGAATCGACTATTGGGGGAGTTTACGCACCCCTTTGGCATAATCCGATTCTTCCCAGGTGATCCACTTGCCGCCCTGCCCGACGAATCGGCTGACTATGAGATTGGTTGTTTGACCGGTCGCATCAAAACTGGTTTCGCCCATGAGGCCTTTATATTTGATCCCTCGAATATATTTGGCGATGGCCCCTTTGTCATCCGGTCCGGCTTTTGAAACGCCTTCGAGAATAATTCCTGCTGAGTCATAGGCGTTAGGACCGTAAGCGCCGAAGGGCTCCCGGTATCCAGCCCCTTCATACGCCTTAACAAACTTTGTTCCCCCTTCGAGTTTATCAATGGGTCTTCCGGGTTTAATGGTCACTACCCCTTCTCCCGAGGGACCCGCCACTTCTAAAAATTTATCGTCTTTAATCCCCGAAATGGCAAAAAACAGCTTCTTCAGACCCACCTTCTCCATCTGATCCCGGATGAGCGCTCCCTCCATCACCACCCCGCCAAAATAGACGGCGTCCGGATTGAGGCCCTTGACCTTCGTCAGAATTGGACGGAAGTCTGTTGTTCCTACGGTGACGCTGTCCACGGAAATAATTTTCGCTCCCTTGCCCTCTGCCATGGGCCTGAAGGCTTTGAGGTTCATCTCTCCGTAACTGCTCGTATCCGAAATGATGGAAAAATTCTTATATCCCAGTTCCCCGATCACCCAGTCACAGAGGGGGCCGTTCTCCTGGATCAGGGTAGGAGCCACACGATTGACCCCAGGATATTTATAGAATCCGGTGATGTCGGGATGGATTGCCCCCCATACGATGAAGGGAATCTTGTAGGTGTGAAAGATATGGATCGTAGCCAGGGCCACCGGGCTGTTCCAATGGCCGCTTGCTGCCACTACGGCTGGATCCGAAACGAGCTTGAGCGCGGCGGCCACACCGGTTGCGGGATCAGAGGCATCGTCAAGAGCCACCATCTCAACTTTGTAAGGGTATTTTCCGGAAGCATTTGCCTCGCGAATGGCAAGATCAAACGCATTTCTCGCCCCCACTCCCTGCGCCGCATTGGGTCCGGTGAGAGGACCGATGAAACCGATCTTCACCACCTTCGATTGTGCCCATCCGCTTGAGGTGATCAAAAGGATGGAAACCGCTAAAAAAAGAACAAGAACCATCTTTCGATAAAGAAACTTCATCTTCATACCCTCCTTTTCCTTTGAATATTTGTGCTACCCCCTCGAGCAGCGATGTTTGACTCATTCCTAAATTGTGATGAGATCTTTTGGGCATACTCCATGACCAGCTTGCTCAGTTCACCTACTCTCCGTCTACTGATTCGATAAAGAGGACCGGCGATGCTCACCCCTGCGATCAATTCACCGTTGGGGTCCAAAATGGGAGCGGCCACTGCTCTCACATCCCGGTCCACCTCCTGATCGCTGAAGGCGACCCCCCTCTTCCGAATCTGTCTCAGATGAGCCTTGAGCGATTCGGCCTCTGTGAGGGTATGGGGAGTGTATCGCTTCAAACCCTCTTTGGAGATGATGTGATCCCATTCCTCTTCTGGTAGATGGGCCATCAGGATTTTGCTTGAGGCTCCGCAATGAAGGGGAAGGGTCACCCCCGGCTGAAAGATTGAAAAGCGAACGGGCTCCTCGCTCTCCACCCTTTCGAGAACCACTCCTCTTGTTCCGTTGACGGCAGTGAGAAGAACGGTCTCTTTGGTCCGGAGGGATAACTCTTTCATAAAGGGTTTGGCAAGGCTGGAGAGATTGAACTGCCCTTTGGCCAGCAGGCCTAATCGCAGGGTATTCAAACCAAGGGTGTACTGAGCCGTCCCATTCTCCTCTCTGAGAAGGTCGTACTGGGTCAATGTCCTGACCAGGCGATAGGTTTTACTCTGGCTGTACCCGAGTTGCTTCGAAATTTCGGAAACCGTGAACAAAGGGGTGGAGGCTTCGTAGAGGAGCAGGATATTCAATCCATGGGCAAGAGACTGGTTGATCGCCATTGTTATATTTTAACAATCAATTTCCAAAATATGAAAACACCCTTATCAGAGCCAAACGGTTTTGTCAAGAAAAAAATGGGGAAAATAGTTGAGAATACGATTCTCTCCAGAAAAGGAATGCCTATTGACAGGGAGTGGGTATTTTTCTATAATTCAGACCGCTTCAAGGAAAGGACCATTCTCACGATCGGATCATCTCCACATCCCCATTTTCGAAAATGGTTCAGGACAGAAAGAATGTTAAGGCTATCTTTATCGGAGAAAACGGCATTGGGAAGGAGGTGAACCTGTCTTTCCCGATAGAGGGTTGGGATAAACGAATAAATTTTTTAAGGAGGTTAAAAATGAAGTCCACAAATTTATTTCGCAAAACGGTTTTAACCATCTCTGTGTTCATGTTGTTCATGTTTATCTGCTCAGGGAACGCCTATTCCTCCAAAGTCCTGAAGCTGGCCCATTTAAATCCTCAGGAACCTTTCGAAAATCCAACTGCCCCCATCGCCGCCGTATTTAAAACCATGGTGGAATCAAGGACCAATATGGGCATCAAAGTCGAAATCTACCCTGCAGGCGTCCTGGGAAAAGAACGAGAATCGATGGAGCAGGTTCAGCAGGGGGTGATTCAGAGTTATATCGCCTCCGGAACAGGCATCGCACAATTCTATAAAGCCTACGATGTCACCAACCTCCCCTTTGCTTTCAATTCCTATGCGGTGGCCTATGACGTCTATGATGGACCCTTCGGCCAGGAGATGGCAGAGGATATCCGGAAAAAGACGGGATTTAAAGTTCTGGGTTTTGGTGAATCCGGAGGATTCTTTCAGATCTCGAATTCGAAGAGACCCATTAAAACGCCTGCCGACATGAAAGGATTAAAAATAAGAACGATGGCCATCCCTCTTCATATGGGAATCATCGACTCACTCGGAGGCGCGGCCACTCCCATCGCATGGGTTGAAGTCTATACCGCCCTCCAGACAGGTGTGGTCGATGGTCAGATGAATCCTATTCCGATTATCAATACCGCCAAATTCTTCGAGGTCCAGAAATATATCACCCTGACCAATCATCTCTATGCTCCCTATGTCTGGGTGTTGAACGACAAATGGTTCCAGGGGTTAACCCCGGCGGAAAAGGAGATCATCCTGGATGCGGCCCAGACGGCTGTGATGTCCGGCAGGGGTTTAAACCGTATTACCGAATCATCGGATAAGGGTCTGCCGGTGATTGCAAAGAAAATGGAGATCTACACTCCCAGCCCGGAAGAACTCGCTCAGTTTAGAAAACTGGCCATCGCAGGCGCCCAGAAGATCATTTCGGAGAAACTGGGAGAGGAAGGTAAGATATGGACCGATAAATTTTTAAAGGCGATTGATGTGGCTGAAAAAAAGATGAAGGCTCAGGTCAAATGAGGTCTCTGGATCGATGAATCTCGTTTCTGGACGAAAAGGATACCTGTCATGGGTTGAGAAACTCGCCTGGATCGTGGAAAGGATTGCCGCTGTTCCCTGTATGATCGCCATAGGGGGGATGACGGTGATCGTCATCCTCGGTGTCATCTTCCGCTATGTTCTCGGAAGCCCCCTCGGATGGACAGAGGAAGCAGCCCGTTACCTGATGATCTGGGCTGCTTCCCTCGCTGTGAGCATGGGGATTATGAAGGGAGAACATGTCGGGATCAACCTGATGGTCAACGCCTTTTCTCCGAAAATCCGGCGGTGGATGGCCATCTCGGTCCATCTGGCCATCCTGGCCTTTCTATGGGTCCTGACGCAGCGCGGTTACCTCATGGCCATCAACGGAAGGAATCAGTTTTCTCCCCTCCTCGGCGTCACCATGGTCTGGTCCCTGGCTGCGATTCCCATTGCCGGCCTCCTGGCCATGCTGCAAACCGTTTTCCTCATTCTTATAATGCTTTCACCGTCAAAGGAGTCATCGAAATAGAGGGATGAGATGCTCTTGTTCATAGGGATTGTTTTTCTGGGACTCCTGATGCTCGGAACGCCGATCGGGTTTGCTCTTGGAATCGCGGCCCTCGCGGTCTTCGTCAAAATGGATGTCTCCGTCCTTTTCAACATGGTCCCCCAGCGCTTCTTTGCCGGCCTGGACATGTTCACGCTGATGGCCATGCCCTTCTTTATCCTCGCCGGCGAGATGATGAACAAGGCAGGGATTACACATCGGCTCGTTCAATTTGCCAATGTCCTGGTAGGACATCTGAGGGGCGGATTGGCCCATGCCAATATTGTCGCCAGTGTTTTCTTTGCCGGACTGACCGGAGCAGCAGTCTCGGACACGGCGGCCATCGGCACCATGCTCATCCCGGCCATGGTGGAGGATGGCTATGAGCTCGATTACAGCGCGGCCGTCACCGCCTCCTCATCCATCATCGGACCGACGATCCCCCCAAGTAATATGATGGTCATCTACGGATCCATGATGAATGTATCCATCGCCGGACTCTTCGCCACCGGAATCCTGACCGGGTTGCTCCTTGCATTCCTGCTGATGATCATGGCTGCCTATTTTGCGGCCAAAAGGAACTATCCCAAAAAGCCCCGGAGTTCCCTACGGGGAGTCATCAGGTCGACCAGGGAAGCGATCATCCCCCTTTTGATGCCGATCATCATCCTTGGAGGAATCCTTACCGGAATCTTCACGCCGACAGAGGCAGCTGCAGTCGCTGTCGGATATGCGGCCGTGATCGGTCTATTCGTCTTAAAAACCCTTAAGCTAAAGGATTTCCCGGAGCTCTTTTATAAAACAGCCATGACTACAGGCGTTGTATTTTTAATTATCGGAACAGCAAACATCTGCGGGTGGATTCTGGCCTCTGAAAAAATACCCGAAGCCGTGGCTGCAGCCATGGTGTCGATCAGTGATGACAAGACGATTCTGCTGCTCATGATCCTGCTCCTCATGGGCATCGTGGGCTGTTTCATGGACATCGCTGCCGCCCTGATCATTTTAGGCCCCATCCTTCACCCCCTTGCGGTGAGCCACGGCGTCCATCCTCTTCATTTCGGAATCATCATGGTCTTTTCACTCAATATCGCCCTGACGACACCGCCCGTGGGAGCCTGCCTCTTTGTAGCATGCGGGATCACCAAACTGAGTCTGGAGCAACTCTCTAAGGCGATATGGCCTTTTATCATCATGGAATTTATTACCCTAATCATCATCACCTTTGTCCCTGATATTCCTATGGCCATCCCTAAACTGCTTGGATATTATTAGGTAAAAGATTTCATTAAATCCTCATTGATCATGCTGATGGAACACGTCCAATGAAGAAAGGCGCAGGCATAACGAATGATCCTTGCAGATAAAATCTATGAGCTTGCTGAAAAATATAAGGATGACACAGCGGAGAATCTCTCGAAACTGGTCAAGATCAAATCCTTCAGCCGGGAAGAGGAAGCGGTCCAGCAGGAACTCAAACGCCAGATGGAACCGTTGAAGCTGGACGAATTGAAGATCGATGGACTGGGGAATGTCATCGGTCGCATAGGCCATGGGAAAAAGATTTTGGCCATCGATGCCCATATGGATACGGTCGATATCGGGAATATGGACAACTGGGAGTTTAGCCCCTTCTCGGGAAAGATCGAAGGGGGATATGTTCTTGGAAGGGGAACAGTGGATCAAAAAGGTGGTGCGGCCAGCTTTGTTACGACAGCCAGAATTCTTAAGGAGCTCGGATTTGATAAGGATTTGACCGTTTATTTTGTGGGCAGCGTCATGGAAGAGGATTGTGACGGCCTCTGCTGGAAATATATTATCGAAGAAGATAGGATTAAGCCGGACATTGTGATCTGCACCGAACCTACCAATGGCAATATCTGCCGTGGCCATAGGGGAAGAATGGAGATTGAGGTGACCTTTCGCGGGGTCTCAGCCCACGGGTCGGCTCCGGAAAGGGGAAAAAATGCCATTTACATGGCCTCCAAAGCCTGCCTCGATATCAAAGCCCTTAATGAACGTTTGAGAAGCGATCCCTTTCTTGGAAAGGGCTCTGTAACGATAACCGATTTTTTTTCCAGGAGCCCCTCTTTATGTGCGGTGGCGGATTACGCAAAAATCCATGTCGACCGGAGATTGACCTGGGGAGAGACAAAAGAGTCTGCTCTGGCTGAAATCGAAGAGATCGTAAAAGATGTGAGAGCAGAGGTTCAGATCCTTCAATATGATGAAAGAGCCTATACCGGGCTTCGATACGGGATGGAGAAATATTACCCCACCTGGAAGCTCCCGCCGGATCACGCCGCTGTAAAAACAGGGGTTGCGGTCTATGAATCTCTGTTCGGGAGCTCACCCATGGTGGATAAATGGACATTTTCCACCAATGCCGTCACGATTACTGGCATATATGGCATCCCCACAATCGGATTCGGTCCGGGGGATGAGACCCTGGCCCATGCTCCCAATGAGAGAGTGGTTGTCAAAGACCTCGTCAACGCATCCGCTTTTTACGCACTCTATGCCTATCAACTATAAATCATCTCGGAAGGATACCTATGGACTATCAGACTATCATAAATTCCCTAAAAAAATTGGAGGCCAACCTATTCCAGACCGATTTTTTGCTCACCTGGGAAAAATCCGAAGACCAAATCAAACAGATATTATATGTGGCCGAGGCATTGCGATACTTTCATCGCCATCATATCTCTTCTCGATGTTTTGACTCCGGACTTGCCGTATCCATTTTCAGAGACAAATCAACCCGGACACGGTTCTCTTTTTCATCCGCCGCCAATTTCGTAGGCCTTGGAGTTCAGGAGCTGGACGAGGAAAAGTCCCAAATGACCCACGGTGAAACCCTGCGGGAGACGGCCAATATGATCTCCTTCTTTACGGAAGTGATCGGGATCCGGGATGATATTTACCTCGGGACCGGTCACGCCTACATGAAGGCCGTGGCCGAAGCCCTGGATGAGGGATTCCAGGCGGGCGTCCTAAATCAGCGGCCCGGTCTTATCAATCTTCAATGTGACATCGACCATCCCACCCAGTCCATGGCGGACCTGCTTCATCTTAAAACCCACTTCGGTTCCCTTGAAAACCTCAGGGGGAAGAAGCTTGCCATGACCTGGGCCTATTCACCGAGCTATGGGAAACCCCTCTCCGTGCCCCAGGGAATCATCGGCCTGATGACCCGTTTCGGAATGAATGTTTCCCTCGCCTATCCTGAGGGTTATCACCTGATCCCCGAAGTGACAGGCCTTGCAAAAAAGAATGCCGCTCAAAGCGGCGGCTCCTTTACAATCGTTGATTCCATGGATGAGGCATTCAAAGACGCCGATATGGTCTACCCCAAGAGCTGGGCGCCGTATACGGTGATGGAAAAACGGACCGAGTTATTTAGAAATAACGACGACCAGGGTCTTAAAGCGCTTGAGAAAGAATGTCTGGCCAAGAATGCACGGTTTAAAAACTGGGAATGCACCGAAGAAAAAATGAAACTGACCCGAAAAGGACAGGCCCTCTACATGCACTGCCTTCCCGCAGATATTTCAAATGTCTCCTGCAAACAGGGGGAGGTCCAGGAGACCGTTTTTGAGAAATATCGCATCGCCACTTATAAAGAAGCGGGATTCAAGCCGTATATTATCGCATCGATGATGATCAACGCCCGGTTTAAAGATCCGGTCCGACTGCTGGAGGAGATGAAAAAAAGAAACATCAAACGGGTGGGCTTTTAATTTTAGGGAACATGGAACAGGTCAAAAATCTAAAATGTCTTCTGTGTGGTCATGAATATGGGCCGGATGAAGTCCTCTACGTTTGCCCTAACCACGGCACGGAGGGCATTCTCGATGTTCAGTATGATTATGATCTCATCACTTCGAAATTCTCCCGCACTGACCTGAAGGGGAAAGGAGAAAGCAGCCTCTGGCGCTATAAACCCCTCTTGCCTGTCAAATCCAACACCCCTGTCCCGCCCTTAACAGTCGGGTGGACGCCCCTTTATCCAGCCCCCCGCCTTGCTAAAACATTAGGACTAGAACACCTCTGGGTAAAAGATGATTGCCGTCAGCCCACAGCCTCCTTCAAAGATCGGGCCAGCCTGATCGCCATTGTCAAAGCCCTTGAAGTCAATGCAGAAGTGATCACTACCGCCAGTACTGGCAATGCGGCAGCAGCGCTTTCGGGTCTGTGCGCCAGTATTGGCATGCCCAATGTGATCTTTGTGCCTGCCTCCGCACCTGAAGCAAAAATCGCTCAATTGATGGTCTTCGGCTCAACGGTATTATTGATCGAAGGGACCTATGATGATGCCTTCGATCTCTGTCTGGAATCCGCTCAGGTATATGGCTGGTACATCCGGAATACCGGATATAATCCTTACATGACCGAAGGGAAGAAGACCGCTCTCTATGAGATCTATGAACAGTTGGAGTGGGAAGGCCCCGATGCTATCTTTGTTCCGGTTGGAGATGGTTGCATCATTGGTGGACTCCATAAAGGCCTGAAAGATCTGTTCGCATTGGGCTGGATAAAAAAAATGCCACGGCTGATCGGAGTGCAGGCATCCGGCTCTGCGGCCATGTATCATGCCTGGAAACAAGAGATGGACCCTGTCCAAATCAAACCCATCAAGGCTTCTACGATCGCCGACAGCATGGCTTCGGGTCTGCCTCGTGATCGCATCAAGGCCATGCGGGCTGTCCGGGAGACCGGAGGAGCCTTTTTGGCTGTGACGGATGAAGAGATTCTTCAGGCCATTCCCGCCTTAGCCCGCGGGTGCGGGGTGTTTGCGGAACCGGCGGGGGCCTCTTCCTTCGCAGGATTGGTCAAAGCCGTCCAAACAGGTCTGGTCAGACCTGAAGAGCGGATTGTCATCCTTGCCACAGGCAGCGGCCTCAAGGATATTCCTGCGGCGATGCAAACCGTAGGGAAACCGAAACGCATCCGGGCCAGCCTGAAAGCCGTTGAGGCCGCTCTGGACGATAACCTTTTCTTGCTTAAAAGATAAGGGGGATATTCAATGATCGACCTCACGATCAATAAAGAAGAGTTGAAACGAACAGTCCATCGGGCCAGGGAGAGAAAGATTATCATCCCGACCTTTCGACAGCAGAGAAACCCGGAATTGATCCCTCAAAAAATAAGGGAAAAACTGAGAGAGGTTGAGCTCTGGGAGGTCCATCCCTATAATCTCTTTCGAATCACCTGGAAGAATGAACCAATCGACCGGAACGGAGGATTCGGGGAGGTCAATACGATGGAAATCCCATCTGAAATCTCAGGAGTCGATGCCCGGATCATTGCTCTGATTGGAAAATGGTTCCCTACGGGTTCTCACAAAGTGGGAGCCACTTTCGGATGTCTGGTTCCCAGGCTCGTTACCGGACAGTTCGACCCCACCCATCAAAAAGCGGTCTGGCCCTCTACCGGCAATTTCTGCCGGGGCGGGTCTTATAATGCGGCTCTATTGGCATGCGAGTCGATTGCCATTTTGCCGGAAGAGATGAGCCGGGAACGGTTTGACTGGTTATCCAAGATGGCAGGCGAGGTCATCACCACACCGGGTGGTGAGAGCAATGTGAAAGAGATATTCGACAAATGCTGGGAACTGAAAAAGACGCGACAAGACATTTTCATCTTCAATCAATTTGAGGAATTTGGAAACCATCTCTGGCACTATGAAATTACAGGCCATGCGATTGAAGAGGTTCTTCGCAAGAGGATGTCTCCCGATGATCGATTGGCCGGCTTCATCTCTCAGACCGGATCAGCCGGCACCTTGGGAGCCGGGGACTATTTGAAAGAGGTCTTTCCGGGGAGTCAAATCGTTGCGGGCGAGGCCCTCCAGTGCCCCACCCTTCTGCTCTGCGGTTACGGAAACCATCGCATTGAAGGGATTGGTGACAAACACATCCCCTGGATCCATAATGTTAAAAATACGGACATGGTCATTGCTGTGGATGATCGTGCCTGCATGAATCTTCTCCGGCTCTTCAATGAGCCTGCGGGCTGGGACTTTTTAAAAAAACAGGGAGTGAAGGAGGATGTCATTTCGAGGCTTCCCCTTCTTGGAATATCGAGCATTGGCAATCTATTATGTGCTATCAAATTCGCCAAATATTATGAATTGACCAGGCATGACCTCGTCGTGACGGTATGGACGGATTCCATGGACCTCTATGGGTCTCGATTGAAGGAGTTACGGGAGGTCCATGGGTCTTATTCGGAGACGGAGGCGGTTAAAGATTACCACCATTATCTCATGGGGATGTCCACCGATCATATGCTCGAACTAAGCTACTATGATAAACGTCGGATTCATAACTTGAAGTATTTTACCTGGATCGAACAGCAGGGCAAGAATCTTTCGGAATTGGAGGCGCAGTGGTATGATGCCCCGGGCTACTGGGGGCGAATCCACGGACAGGTTCAGAAAATTGATGACCTCATTGACCAATTCAATGAACGAACTGGGTTGTTGGGGTAATAAGGAATCCTGAAAAGTATATCCTTTCAAAGAAGGGAGCCATCGGAAGGAATAAGTCTTGACTTCTATTCCATCATTTGCTAATTCTCCCACTAAACATATTCTAAATAGGAGGTGAGAGTGATGTCGAATGTGATCGGAATCATTGCAGGGGTGGTGGTCAGCATTCTGGGGATCTTTCTGCTGATCTTCTGGTGGCCGATGTTCGCCGCCGTCTTTAAAGGGATTTTCCCCATCCTTTTGATCTTGATCGGCCTTGGCGTCCTCATCTATTACATCAGTGAGATCAAATCAAAACTGGAGATGGGAAAGGAACAGGCAACCACCCCCGAAGAAAGTAAACCCCGTTAGAAACTCCAGGGGAGCACTCGCCGCGCAAGCGCTGGCGCAGCGGGTTAAACCCCGCTGGAATGATTCTAAAATGTTACCGCTGCTGCAGCCGCCGGCCCAGGCTCCGCCCCAGAGGGGCTTCTGCCCCGGAGGGAGGGCCTCTGGCCCGGAGGGAGGGCCTCTGGCCCGGAGGGAGGGCCTCTGGCCCGGAGGGAGGGCCTCTGGCCCGGAGGGAGCAGCGGGGCATTATTTCTAACGGGGTAAAAAAGAAAAATCCCTGGAAGAGGATCAGCGGAGGCGGGATTGAACGGAAAGTTCAATTCCGCCTTTTATGTTTCCCTTCTTCCTCCTCTACAGGCTCGATGTGAACCACGACATCGGTCACCCCTGGAAAATCCCTTTTAATTTTATTCTCGATGGCGTAAGAGAGATGATGGGCCCGGTGGACATCCATCTCCCGGGCAACCAGGATATGGAGATCGATATGGATATCATCCGCAGGCCCCCTGCTCCGGATCTGATGACATTCCTTCACTCCCTTAATGGCGAGGACGACCCTCTCGATCTCCCGAATGGGAATCGCCGCCCCATCGCTGAGCACACGGGCGCTCTCACGCAAGATTTGAACAGCCGCATATCCAATGAAGAAGGCGATGACCAGCGAGGCAATGGGATCAACCATGGGATATCCCAGTTTGATGGCGAAAAGGGTGATGATGACAGAAGAGGAGGTCAGGATGTCTGCACGAGTGTGGAGTGAGTCAGAGATAAGGATGTCACTTTTTAACTCTTTCCCCTTTTTGTTCTCATAGACCATGACACCCGTATTGATTGCCAAGGTCACAATCATCACCAAAAAAGCGTTGAGGTTGGCCTCCGGAATCACAGGATGAATCAGGCGAGAGATTCCCTCTCTGATCACGTTGAAACAGACAAGGAAGAGGAGGGCGGAGATGGCCGCTGAGGTGAGGGTTTCAAATTTTTTATGACCGTAGGGGTGGTTTGGGTCGATGGGACGGGAGGCAACCCAGATGCCTAAGAGACCGATGAGGTTGGAAGATCCATCGGAAAATGAATGGAATCCATCGGCCTTCATGCTGGCAGAGCGAATGAGCCAACCATAGATCAGTTTTGCTGTTGCCACGCCCCAGTTGAGAATAAAGGTGTAAATCAAGACGCGCCGAATCTGTTGATAACGGTTTATGGGGTCCATGCGTTCCTATTCCGGCCCTCCGAATCGATCTATGATCTCTTGAAATGGAATGGCGAATAATGCTAAACAAAGATATTTGAAATTTCTCAAATAATCCCCTCCCCCTTCGACGGGGGAGGGTGAGGGTGGGGGTGGACAAAATAGAGACCATTTGGTCCCCCCTCCCCTTCATCCCCTCCCGCCGAGGGGAGGGGATGATTTTTTGGAAACATTTAAGAGAAAGTTAGAGATAAATTCTCAGACTTTCTGGTGTAAGTATCTAATGATACCAAAGGAAACCCTATATTCATAACCAATTTCGGTATGATAGTGTAAATTCGCTGTCATTCGTATCATTTGTTACCATGAAGAAGCTTCAGCCCGATGATGAGATCGTCAAAGTGGACAGGGACTTCGGGATTGCCTGGATCCTCCTGCCTCCTGACCCGAACCTGAGAGGATTCCGGGGGATATCCCCGCGGATCATGGATGAGGAAAAATATCTCTCGGCAAAGAAAAAAGCAAAAAAGGACGCAGATTAAAGACGAAATTCACTATTTTTCACGTTTTAAAAGAACCCTCTCACACCCCCAGCGACAATCCTCTCCTCCAAAATCAGCCAGCCGCGGGTTCTGACAGTCGACCTGTTTGAGAGCTCTCTTGAGGATCCGACCTTTTTCCGAAAGAATCTCCCACTCGCACATGATTCGGGTCTTTCCCTTTCCCTCGGGACAATCCACCGACTTCCACTCTCTCTCGCTCATTGGCCTCACTCCTTTCTTCCCTCCTTTCAATGTCTAACTCTCTCCTCACTCTTCTTCTCATGCATAGAACGATCCAGAATCCCTCCATGGATAACCCGTCCATCCGGGTCCGCACTGATCGCCTTCAAGTAGTAATGTTCTGCTTTCGCTCCCTCCCCCACTCTCTCATAACAATCGCCCATCAGGTTCAGGGCGTCTTTAAATGTTGGAAGAAACTCGATGACCTCTTCCAGGGTGTTGATGGCCGCATAATAACGTTCTAATTCCCAGTAACAGACCGCCAACCAGTAGTGTCCCTGGTAGTGTTTGGGATTCAGGCGGACCACCTTCTCATAATAAGGAATGGCCTGCTCAAACTTTCCTCTGCGGAAATAGAGCCCCCCGAGATTCATGAGCGCCGCAACGCTCTTCGGATCCTTTTTTAACGACTGTTCATAAATCTTAACAGACAATTCCAGGAGATCGGCCTGATCATAGGCGTTGGCCTTTCCGTAAAGGTAATTCATCCTTCTCTCCTCCGGGGAGAGATCTTCGAAAGCCTTGTCTTTGATGAAAGACCAGAGAACCGGTATCATATGGAAGATAAAGCGAAATAATTTTAAGCTCATCCACTTCTCCTGAAAAACGTGCTACTTTTAGCGATTAATAAATTCCAATGATCCAATAATCAAACAATAAGGAGTCGTTTGGAATTTGAATATTGGTAACACTTTAGTGCTTTGAAAAAAATGATCTAATCCCCCTTCATCCCCCTTTTTCAAAAGGGGGAAACCTTTCTCCTCCCTTTGGCAAAGGGAGGTTGGGAGGGATTTTACAAGACGATTTCAAACAACTAAGTTGATACGAATATTGGATATTATTTGGTTATTGGCGCTTGGTGATTGGCTACTGCCTTCCTTTATACATTAAACCGGAAGTGGATGATATCTCCGTCCTGAACGAGATACTCTTTTCCTTCCGACCGGAGAAGACCTTTCTCCTTCGCCACATGTTCGGAGCCGCAGTTTATAAATTCACTGAATGAAATCACCTCTGCGCGGATGAATCCCCGCTCCATATCGGTATGGATCTTACCTGCCGCCTTGGGAGCGGGGGTCCCTTGGGTGATGGTCCAGGCCCTCAATTCGGCGCTGACGGTGGTATAAAACGTCACCAGATCAAGAATCCCATAGCCCACCCGTATCAGCCTCTCTAAACTGGACCCCTCTAGGCCCAATTCCTTTCTAAATTCCTCCCGCTCCTCTTCCTTCAACTCAGCAATCTCGGCCTCCAGATCGCCGCAGATGACCACCACCCTTTTCCCTTCTTTCTCTGCCCAATCCATCATAGCTTTGAGAAAGACTCCTTCCCCCTTTAATTCTCCTTGATCCGCATTGGCCACATAAAAACCAGGTTTTGCCGTCAGGAGATGAAGGTCCGCAAGGACTGTTTTTTTCTCTCCCGTGAAGTTTAAGCGCTTGGCCATCTCACCCCGATCAAGAAACCTCTGAGCCTCTCGATATACTTCTAACTCAAGAGCAGCCTCTTTCGCACCCACCCGGTGGAGTTTCTCAACCTTGGCCATCCTTTTTTCAAGTGTCTGGAGATCTGCCAAAATGAGTTCTGTATTCACCACCTCGACATCCCTCACCGGATCGATTGAACAAAAAACATGTGCGACATTCCTATTTTCAAAACATCGAACGGCATGCGCAATGGCATCCACATTCCGGATATGATCCAGGAACTGATTTCCCAACCCCTCTCCTTTGCTTGCTCCTTTCACCAGTCCGGCGATGTCAAAGAATTCGAGCGTGGTGGGGGTCACTTTTTTAGGGTGGATGGACCTGGCAAGATCCTCCAGCCTCTTATCCGGAACTGGAACGATTCCCACATTAGGCTGAATGGTACAAAAGGGATAGCTGGCCACCTCCGCCCCTGCTGCGGTCAGTGCATTAAAAATGGTCGATTTGCCCGCGTTGGGAAGCCCGACAATGCCGCAACGGAAACCCATCTGTCACCCTTCACCCCGTTAGAAATAATGCCCCGCTGCTCTGCAGCGGGGTTAGGTTTGAGAATAATTCCGGCGGGGTTTAATGCCCCGCTGGAATTTCTAACGGGGTTCACTACTGATCGGTTGGTCTATTCGTCTCATCGTCCGATAGTCTTATAACTAAACGACTATCCGACTATGCACCTTTTCACCCCTCTTTGGAAAAGAGAGGTAAGGGGAGATTTTCTCAACGTCATTTTTAAATCCCCCTTTATCCCCCTTTGCCAAAGGGGGATAAAAACACCCATAAGGTCTGAGTGGGTACCGACTTTTTAATTTTTAGGTGGATTTCTCTCCCAATATTTGTATAATAAATTCTGAAGGAAATAAAGTCCAGATCAAAGGAGAAGAAAGTGAAAGCACAGAACCGGCTCCTGGTGGAAATAGCTTGTAGCATTGTAAAGAAAACGAAATCAAAAGGGATTTTAATCTATGCCGACCTCATCGAGGACTACGAGACCCTGTCCCAAATTGGTCGGGAAAAACAGGTTGAATTGATTCTCGCCCTCAAGGAGGATGTCTATTTTCAGGAAGCAAGTACAATATTTAAGAAAGTGTTGAAGCTCCCGGATATCCCTTTGGGCAGGGTCAACCAGATAAAAATAGCCATTCTTCAGGCCCTCTCAAAAGGGTTGGTCAAAAAAGGGGATAAATGGGTCTGCCTTTCCGGAATTCCTCAATCGAAAGCTCTTGACAATCTCCTCATTCTCGAATTCGGGAGGGAGTTTGAAATTATCTCCTCCTCGGATTTGCCGATTCTTTCCGATATCGTAAAACCGGAGGTCTTCGATACCCTCTTGACCATTGCCCTGGAACTTTCCTCAGAAGGAAAAGAAGGAAGAAAACCGGCTGGAACCATCCTGGTTATGGGGAGGCATGAAGAGGTTTTTAAATTTTCACACCCCATGGTTATCAATCCCTTTCAGGGATATCCCGAGGAGGAACGTAACATCCTTGATCCCCGCCTGAAGGCAACGGTGAAAGAATTTTCTTCCATTGATGGGGCCTTCATCTTCCGCGATGATGGCGTCATCATGGCCGCAGGTCGCCACCTCGATGCATCAGGGGAGAATATCGAAATTCCGCTGGGCTTGGGGAGCCGCCACCGAGCGGCAGCCGGGATTACCCGGCTGACCGATGCCCTGGCCATTGTGGTCTCCGAGGAAACAGGAGGGGTTCGTATCTTTCACCATGGAAAGATCTTTATGGAGATTGAAAAAGGAGAATAGAAGGTTGAGGTTGAGGAAAATGTTTAACCTTAACCTCAACCTTAGCCTTAACCTTCTATAGATTTAAAACAGTGAAATCAGCCATTTGTGGATGCCAAGAATCATGGGACCGAAGACCAGCGAGACAACGGTCATCAATTTTAAAAGGATATTCATCGAAGGGGCAGAGGTATCCTTGAAAGGATCTCCAACGGTGTCTCCCACGACAGCGGCCTTGTGAGTATCAGAACCCTTGCCTCCCAGGTTTCCTTCTTCGATCCACTTCTTGGCATTATCCCAGGCCCCTCCTGCATTGGCCATCTGAATGGCCAGCGGCACACCGGTGGCTAAGGACCCTAACAAAACCCCTGCCAGAGCCTCTGGTCCGAGCAGGCCTCCCAGTAGGATAGGAATGGCAACAGCGGCAATCCCTGGAACGATCATCTCTTTGAGGGCGCCGGCTGTGGTGATGTCAACACATCGGGCATATTCGGCCTTTGCCGTTCCCTCCATCAATCCCTTGATTTCACGAAACTGCCTCCTCACCTCCTCCACGACATTGAAGGCCGCTCTTCCCACAGCCATCATGGTTGCTCCGGCAAAGAAATAAGGAATAATAGCCCCGATGAAAACCCCTGCCATAATCTTATAACCACCTGCACCCATCAGATCGATGGCTGAGAGGTTCATGACCTGAGTATAGGAGAGAAAAAGGGCAAGGGCTGTCAATGCGGCCGATCCAATGGCAAAACCTTTTGCTATCGCCGCTGTCGTATTCCCTGCCGAATCCAGGGAGTCTGTGATCTTCCGGATCTCTTTGCCCATATGCGCCATCTCTGCAATGCCTCCGGAATTATCCGCAATCGGCCCATAGGCGTCAACGGCCACGACCATGCCGGTTGTGGCAAGCATACCGATGGCGGCAAGGGCGATGCCGAAGAAACCACCCAGTTTAAAGGAAATCAGGATGGAGATTCCAATGACCACCAGAGGGATAACCGTGCTCTGACAGCTCAGGGCAAACCCATGGATGATTGTGGTGGCGGAACCTGTGGTGCTCGCCTTTGCAAGTTTCTGGACCGATTTCCCAGAGGTATAATAATAAGCGGTAAAACCGATCACCATCCCCGCCACAATCCCTGAGAAACTTGCAAAGAAATAGGAGAGATCCCACCCGAACATTGCCAAAACCAGGAAAAAAGAGCTGATACTATAGAAGACCGCGCTCGAAATGGTGCCGTTGTTAAGGGCCTTTCCGGGATCGGCCTTCTCACCTGTCCTCACAAAGAAGACACCCAGAATGGAGGCGATAATCCCGACGGCATAGAGGAGAAAAGAGAGGACGACTCCCTTGATTTTTAGTTCCGGCGTGGCGAGCGTGCTTACGGCAATGATCACTCCGGAGAGGAGCGAGCCGATATACGATTCGTAGAGGTCTGCGCCCATCCCTGCGACATCGCCGACATTGTCTCCCACATTATCGGCAATCGTGGCTGGATTTCGTGGGTCGTCCTCCGGGATGCCGGCTTCAACTTTTCCGACGAGGTCTGCCCCCACATCGGCTGCTTTGGTATAGATGCCGCCTCCAACTCTTGCGAAAAGGGCTACGGAACTGGCTCCCATACTGAAACCAGCAATGATCCCAGCGGCCTCGGTCATCTTCTCCACCAAACCACCCGGAGCAAATTGCCCTAAGATCAGAAATACAGCGGAAAAGGCTAAAAGACCCAATCCCACAACCGTCAGCCCCATGACTGCTCCACCCGGAAAGGCAACGGACATGGCTTGATTAAACCCTTTTGTAGCCCCTTGAGCGGTTCGGGTATTGGCCCTGGTAGAAATGCTTAACCCAACATAGCCGGCAGTCAAGGAACAGGCGGCCCCAACCAAATAAGACAGCGCCGTAAAAATTGAAAAATGCCACCCCTGTCCCTTCAAACCTATGGCCAGCAAGATGGCCACAATGATGGCAAAAATGCTAATGGCCCTATACTCCCTCTTTAAGAAAGCCATAGCCCCTTCATAAACCGCATCGGAAATCGCAACCATCTGAGGGGTTCCTGGGTCCTGTCTCATCACCTTCTTAGCCGTGAAGAAAACAAAGATCAATGCAATAATCCCAGTCAGTCCAGCCACTCCAATCCAGACCATAACTAACCCTCCTCTGTCCTGTTTTTTTTCTGAAACCGGTTCATTGCCGTTTGTATCCCGTCGGAAATCAACACCCTCAATGCCTCTACAGCTTGATCGATGACCCTGTCCAGGTGGGATTGTTCAAATAGATCGAAGGAGTTCAAAACATACTCTGCAGGCTCCATTCCTCTGGGAGGCCTTCCGATGCCAACCTTTAGCCTTAAGAAATTTGCTCCCCCCAACAGCTCGATAATGGAGCGAACTCCTTGATGGCCTCCATCCCCTCCTCTTTGCTTAAAGCGGAACCTTCCAAAGGGAAGATCCAGATCGTCATGAATGACGATCAGATTTTCGATTCCAAGGTGGAAAAAATGGACCATCTTACCCACCGCCTCACCGCTTCGGTTCATATAGGTCATCGGTTTGACAAGGATGACTTTTTGGGAATCGATAGATCCTGTTCCGTAGAGGGTTTGATGGCGCTTCGTGGAGAGAGGAATATGGCATGTCTCGGCGAGGCGGTCCACCACCCGGAATCCGATATTATGCCGGGTTTCCAGGTAACGAACCCCCGGGTTTCCCAGTCCCACAATAATTTTCACATTCGATTACTCTTTCTCCTCCTTCTCTTTTACCTCCGCCCCTTCAACCGCTTCTACGGCGACTACCTCTTCAGCCTTCTTTTCTTCTGCGAGAGGCGGAACCACGGTGGCAATGGTGAAGTTGGTCTCCGATAAGATTTTTGCCTTCTCCACCTGAATTTCATTGACATGGACCGAATCGCCGATCATTAAAGAACTGACATCGATATCAATGCTCTTTGGGATATCCCCCGGAAGGCATAGAACCTCGATCACCCTGCGGACCTGCTCAAGGATGCCCCCCATCTTGGTCCCTTCCGGTTTCCCGACGAGATGGATGGGAACCTCTACGGTCACTAACACATCCATGGCCACTTCATAGAAGTCGGAATGTAGAGCCCTCTTCTGAAGATGATCGAGCTGGAGCTCTTTGACCATCACGACCTTTCGTTCGGATTGGTCGCCCTTTCGTATTTCAAGATCGATCAGGACATTCCCCCCTGCTTCGGTCTGAAGGGTCTGTGATAATTCCTTGGGATCGACGATCAGAGGAATCGTCTGGGTATGGGCGCCATAGAAGATGGCAGGGATCAACCCTCTGGCTCTTAACTTCCTTGCCGTCTCTTTTCCCGTTCCCTCTCTTATTTCCGCTTTTAAAACAGGTCTTTCCATAGGCTCGCTTCCTTTCGTGATTCATTCTGGTGAACCATGGGTTACGAATCACCAACACAGTATTTAATGTATCTCAAATAAAGAGACAACTTACCGATTCGTCTTCATAGATCCTTCGAATGGCATCTGCAAGGAGGCCCGATACCGAAAGAACCTTGATCTTGGGGCATGCCACCGCTTCTTCCCGCAACGGTATGGTATTGGTCACAATCATCTCCTCAATGGGTGACTCCGAAAGAATCTCCACCGCCCTCCCCGAAAGCACGGGATGGGTGCAACACGCATAGACGGCTTTTGCTCCCTTTTCCATCAAGGCATAAGCTGCACGGACCAATGTTCCCCCTGTATCCACCAGATCATCCACCAGAACAGCGACCATTCCTGACACATCTCCGATGATATTCATGACCTGTGAAACATTCGGAGCCTCCCTCCGTTTATCGATGATGGCCAGGGAGGTATTCAACCGCTTTGCATAAGCCCGGGCCCTTTCCACGCCCCCTGCATCCGGAGAGACAATCACCAGATCGTTCTTCAATTGCTTCAAATATTCTAAAAGCACAGGGGCGGCAAAGAGGTGATCCACCGGGATATTAAAAAAGCCCTGGATCTGACCGGCATGAAGGTCAACCGTGAGTACCCGGGAAGCGCCTGCCGTGGTAATCAGGTCCGCAATCAATTTGGCGGAGATGGGCGCCCGGGGCGAGACTTTCCGGTCCTGTCTCGCATATCCGTAATAAGGCAACACCGCGGTAATTCTTTCAGCGGAGGCTCTTTTTAACGCATCGATCAGGATGAGAAGCTCCATCAGGTTATTGTTCACCGGATGGCAGATGGACTGGACCACAAAAACATCCATCCCGCGGACACTCTCGTCAATCTCGACATTGATCTCTCCATCACTGAAATTCTTCACCAGGGACTTCCCGATGGCCGTGCCCAGATTCCTGACGATCTCCTCGGCCAGATGGATATTCGAATTTCCTGTAAAGATCTTCAGCCAGTCAAGATTTTTATCCTCTTCCAATATCACCCTTTTCCTCACTATTAGGTCCCCCTGAATCCGGAGAGTGGAGAGTGGAGGGTCGAAAGTAGTTTAAAATATTTTCTACTTTCTACTTTCCAGAAGTTTGGCTGGGGTGGGAGGATTCGAACCTCCGAATCCAGGTTCCAAAGACCTGTGTCTTACCGCTTGACGACACCCCAATCTTAAAAGTTCGTATTGATTTAGCTCTTTGAAATAACCTTCTTAAATCCCTCCCCACCTCCCTTTGCCCTCCGGGTCAGAGACCGCTCTGGGTCGGAGACCAAAGGGAGGAGAAAAAAGAAAACCCATTTTGATAAAGGGAATCCCCTCCTTCCCCCTTTTGTAAAGGGGGGCGAGGGGGGATTTTTCAAAAGGCTAAATTGATACGATTATTCTAATTATTCCTTTCGGATTTCGTGTTTCGAATTTCGATATTATATTAGGGGATACCTTGGGCTTTTATTACGGTCCAGCCTCTATCTTTAACCCTGTCTTTTATTTTTCTATAGGCCATTGCCGCCCTTTTCTCTTCAAAGAAAATGCCGAATACGGTCGGGCCACTTCCGGTCATCATGGTTCCCATCGCTCCAGCCCCCGCAAGCAACTCTTTCATCAGGGGTATCTCTGAATACCTGGCAGAAACAACCTCCTCCAGATCGTTATGAAGGAGGCGAACAATCCCTTCGCGCGATTTTAATAACCCATGAAGATTAATATCATATTTCGATTTTGTCAATATGATATTTTGATAAGCCCAGCGGGTTGAAATCTCAAAATTGGGATAGATGAGAATATACCATAACGTAGGTAGTGTAATTTTTCTCAATTTATCTCCAACCCCTGAACCGATGGCGGATCCCTCATATAAGAAGAAAGGGACATCTGCCCCGATTTCCACCCCTATCTCCATTAACTCCGTTTTCTTCAAATTCATCCTCAGGAGTTGATTTAAGGCCTTCAAGGTTGTGGCTGCATTGCTGCTCCCCCCCCCAAGCCCAGCCCCAAGAGGAATCCTCTTCTTGATTTCGACCTCAACCCCTTCTCTGTAGCCAGATTTTTTCAGTAAAGATATGACCGCCCGGTAGATCAGGTTCCTTTTTCCGGTTGGAAGGTTGGGATGGTCTGTGGTAATCCGAATCCCTCTCCTTCGGCTCAATGAAAAATGGAGCGTATCGTGAAGGCTGATCTTCTGGAAGATGGTCCTGATCTCATGGTATCCATCCTCCCTCTTTTTTAGGATCTCCAGCCTTAGATTGACCTTCGCGGGTGATTCCAAATAGAGGATATCGGCCATCTCATTCATTGAAACATTCAAAAAATAGACAAATCATCCTGTCATTGAGGCTGCCAACAAACCCTTAAAATGGTGATTGGGTTAAGGCAAGGAAGCCGGTTTGGATTTGACTGACCAATGACTTCTATTTTGATGGGGGAAGAATCTTAATCTCTATGGGGCCCACCCGGATTTCGATTCTCTTCGTTTCGTCATCCTGGGGCAGGATGTAGATGACACTGATCCATCCCTCTTTGATAAAGGTCAGCATCACGTTATGGAGTTCGAAATTGCTCACCAGTCGCCATTGGTAATTCACCATCTGCTCCTTAAAGAAGTTGGCCAGCTTCTCCATCTCCCCTTTTCCCTCATAGACGAGAAGCCCGGTCCGGGTTGTCTTCGTTTCATAGACAAAAGATTCTTTCCGGTTGAGATTCATCCCCGGCGGCAATGGGATATCCTCAAATCGATAGGAGGTGGTGATTGGCTGTTTCGTCTCCGGTTCCCTCTCACGAACGGTCCGAACGGTGAAGAGATCGCCGCACCCGTATGCTCCGGCAATTAGAAAAAGAATCATTCCCGCCCAGAATAAATTTTTCCATCTTCTTGTCATCTCACTCCTCCTTCTCCTTTTTTGTGGAAATGGTAAGGCTGCCTCACCCTGTGCCTGAGGTAGGCCAAGGCTGAGCACCATTTATCATAGGAGAGACTATTCTTTTTTTCAAGGATTTTTTATTCAAATCAATTGCAGGGATCGGGCTCTGTCTCGTGAAGTATTCTCCTTCACGAGACAGGTTCCTTCAAACTTCTGTCAGGAGGGATGTTCAGAAGGGTAACAAAAGGATTTATATTTTACCTAAATTGAGCGATTTATTATTTTAAATGTAGCCGCAGCCTTTAGGTTGCGTGATTTTATCAGTAACGAATTCTCACCCAACGGGTGAGAAAAAACGCAGGCTAAAGCCTTCGCCTACAAGAAATTTCAAAAAGAATCGCTTAATTTAGGTTTTATTTACCAGGCAGGAGAAACCGAATGTAAATTTAGAAGCGAAGAGATGGGGGGCTGCCCCCCCTTCTTCTTCTCAGGCTGTCTCCACGCTCTTCACTTCCGGGACATGCTGTTTCAGAATCTTCTCCACACCCATCTTAAGGGTCATCTGGGACATCGGGCACCCTCCGCAGGCCCCGGTTAGTCTCACCTTCACCACTCCCTCGACCACATCGATTAATTCGATATCGCCGCCGTCTGCCTGGAGTGCGGGTCGAATCTTCTCTAACGCTTTTTCCACGCTCTCTCTCATCTCATCTCACCTCCTCCTGTTCTTAGCCATCTCATTCATCTGACACGCTTGCCTTCCGAATTATCATAACATAAAAAAGGAGATACCGAAATAAGAAAGGCCTTCCCGCATCAGGAAGGCCTTTCATGGATAGGTTTCCTATTCTTCAGGCCCTCTTCCTTTTCACTTCTCTTTCTCTTCCAGGTCGTTCATTTTTATTCGGAGATATTTCTTGAGGGCATCAGGCCTTTCGCAGAACTTCATATCTCCCTCGCAGGTAGTGCCCCCGCTATCCATATCACAATAACCGATGCCTCCCCCCATGCCCAGGCTTTCCGGCTTTCTGAAAAGGGGGCATCTCTTATCCTCTACCATCTTGCACCTCCTTCTCGCCTCTTCTCCTCGAGTAAATATTTTCTCAGGAGATCAACCTTTTTACAGGATTGGATATCGCCCTTGCAAATGATCCAATCCTGGTCAAGGTAGCAATATCCTCTAAAACCATTCTCTTCCAAATTACCGTATTCTCGATAAAAGGAACATTTTTTAATAACCGGCATCTTCTTCACCTTCTTGCTCAGAAAATAACTCTCAAATCCCCCCATCTCCCCTTTTGCTAAGGGGGGGATTATCAATTCTCCTTGAAGGACCAAATAAAAAGGCCCGCGTCAACTAAAGCCACGGGCCCTCCACACTTCTTCCGTTCTGATGGTAGGCAGGCTCATCATGAGAGATTATAGGCCTGTCTGCCCTCAGTCAGATGTTTCGGCAACCCGGCGATCCAGGGAATTCCCGGCTACCCATCTGGGTTTCTTCCTGGACCCGTGCCTGCACGCCGTAGTGCCGTCATTGTATGGTTGACGTATCGGCTTGCAAGCACTCCCGCATGCTACTCTTGATAGGCCTGCGGTAAGCAGGCGTTTCGGCACGCAGGCGTGGCTTTCCGTCCCACGATCACTCGTGGTTTGGCTTTATCGACAGTATTTAAGCATTTCTCCTGATTATATTTTCAGCAATTCTAATGCCAAATCACTATTAATGATTAAACCTTATGAATTCAAAAGAGTTTATTGATGAGAGAAGATCTTAGGAAGGGTAAATACTGCCTCTTTTTGTTTCCATAACGTAAAAAATTCACTGGAGGAAGGATCAACGGAAAACCCATTCCGGGATCGTGTAGATTTCATCGGGTTTCAGCTTTTTTGTAAACCTTCCGGAACCGTCCGGATCCAGGAGAAAGTAATCGATCGGAGGCTCCCAGTCCCTGTCCACCGCATAGGCAAATACTTTTCCATTTCCGCTGATCCTGGCCACATGGCCTCCCTGAGGCGTATCGAATCTCTCGACGATCTTCTCCGCTCCATCCACCTGTTTTATGGTAATGGAATATGGAGTCAGACCTTTTAAATCAGGGATGGACCAACCTTCATGTTGGATCATCTGGCTTATGGAAAATACGGGTGTCGTTAAAACCACGATGCAAACGAAGGGCACCCATAAATATTTTTCTATTTTTACCATCCGTGTTATGCGTAGGTCTTTAGCAAATCGATATCGATAAAAACTTGTCGATATTCCCAAAGGACATTATTTGTATCATTCGTAGCGCCCCATTTCATGGGGGAGAATTCCAACATCCCGAATAAATCGGGACGCTACATTTTTGGCGCCTACTCTTTTTCTTCCAGGTACTTCTCTGCTGTAAATGCGGCCGTTGCTCCATCCCCCACGGCTGTGGCGATCTGGCGCAGAAGCCTTTTCCTGCAATCCCCCGCAGCGAAAATCCCTTTGACAGAGGTTTCACAGTCTTCATTGGTCAGGAGATATCCCCCTTCATCCATCTGGAGAAGACCTCTTAAAAATTGTGTCCTCGGGACGAGCCCCACAAAAAGAAACACTCCGTCCGTAGCGAACTCTTCGATCTTCCCGGTCCTCACATTTTTAACGACGATGGAACGCACCCCCGAATCCCCTTTGATTTCTTGAACAATCGAATTCCAGAGGAATTTGATCTTCGGATTGGAACAGGCCCTTTCCTGATAGATCTTGGTCCCTCGAAGAGCGTCTCTCCGGTGGATAATGGTCAACTCCTTGACAAACTTTGTGAGAAAGAGGGCTTCAGTAAGGGCAGAATCCCCTCCTCCCACAACCACAATCTGACTATCCTTGAAAAAGGTCCCATCGCATGTGGCGCAATAAGAGACTCCTCTTCCTGCAAATTCCCTCTCCCCCGGAACTCCCAATTTCCGGTATTCCGTGCCTGTACATACAATCACGGTCTCACACCGGTAAATTGCATTATCCGTTTCAACCACTTTTGTATCCCCTTCCAGGCTCACCCTGAGGACTTCCTTTGCGACCGTTTCCATTCCGAACCGCCTCGCCTGTTCCTCCATCAGACGGCTTAACTCATCTCCGGTAACCCCTTGCGGAAAACCTGGATAGTTTTCGATTAATTCAGTAGTGGTCATCTGTCCGCCGTAAAGTGCGTTTTCAATCAAAAGGGTGCTCAGTCTCGCCCTCGATGTATAGAGGCCGGCGGTCAATCCGGCCGGCCCGCCTCCGATAATGATCACCTCATAAGGTCCCGCCTGTTTCTCCCCCATCGAATGCTCCTTTTTGGAAATTTATATATTTTATAGTCGAATAGACTCTCCCTTGTCAATGATTCCGCCCACACCTGTTAATCTCCTCTCCCCAAGGGGAGAGGATGAAGGTGAGGGGGTTATTCCTAATCCACCCTCACCCCAACCCTCTCCCGCCAGCGGGAGAGGGAGAAGCTACTGATTTCAATCGTGTGATGGTTTGGTCACAATTGATGAAGCACGTGCCATGACTAACTTTAAACAGATTAGGTGTGCACTTTTAATTCTTAAATGACATGTTTTCTCCTACACCTTGACAATGAAGATTTAGGGAAGATAGATTATGAACGAATAATCTGTTCAATAGGAGGAAAAGATGGAAAGGACATTATCAATTGTCAAACCGGATGGAGTGAGTAAGCGCCTGATTGGAGAGGTGATCAAACGCTTCGAGGGTAGCGGCTTGAAGGTAATCGGACTGAAGATGATCTGGATTGATAAGAAGGAGGCGGAAGGATTCTATGCGGTCCACCGGGGCAAACCGTTCTTTGAGAGCCTGACTGTTTTTATGTCTTCCGGGCCTTCCGTCGTCATGGTTCTCGAAGGGGATGGGGTCATATCAAAAACGAGGGAATTGATGGGAGCCACCGATCCCAAAAAGGCAGCAGAAGGGACCCTGAGGCGCCAGTTTGCCGCCGATATCGAACATAATATTGTTCATGGATCAGACGCCCCTGAAACCGCCGCCTTTGAAATCAGGTATTTCTTCAATGCCCTGGAGATGTTTGAATATTGAGATTTGAGCGGAATGATTCCTCAGAAAATACCTCCTCTCCCCTGGCGCCTGCCTGCGCGTAGCCGCTTCGGCGAAGGCAGGGGAGAGGATTGAGGTGAGGGGGTAAATGCCGTCAAGGGGGGAGGGGACCTCGTTATATTTTCATAATACGCGGGTGGCGTAACCGTCATGAAGGATTGCCGGGAAAAGACCGACCTGAAAAATCTCAGCCCTCCCGATCTGGAGAGTTTCATCGCTTCGTTCGGAAAAGAACGATACCGGAGCATCCAGATCCTGAGATGGCTCTATCAGAAAAGCGTCCATTCCCTTGATGAAATGACCAATCTCTCTAAGAAATTCCGCGAGAAACTGAATTTGGTCAGCCGGATTTCAACCCTGCAACCTATCCGTATCGAGGTGGCCGGGGACGGGACGAAAAAATTTCTTATCGAACTTGAAGATGGAAATCGAATTGAGAGCGTATTGATCCCGGACAAGTCCCGGCTCACTCTCTGTGTCTCCACTCAAGTGGGCTGTGGACTCGGATGCCGGTTCTGTCTCACAGGCAAAATGGGATGGAAAAGAGATCTCTCTGTATCGGAAATCGTTAACCAGATTTTGGCTGTGAGGGAAACGCTCGGCGGCAAACGTTCGATCACCAACATCGTTCTCATGGGAATGGGGGAACCCCTGGCCAATTACAGCAATACGTTAAAGGCCATCGAGCTGATGGCCCATCCGGATGGATTCAGATTTTCATCCAGAAGGATCACGCTTTCCACAGCAGGTCTTCTCCCGGGATTGGAACAACTGTTAAAGGAAAAAGTCCAGTTTCGTCTTGCTATCTCCCTCAATGCGTCTGACGAAGAGACTCGAAGCCATCTCATGCCCGTCAATCGCCGCTATCCGATGAAAAGGGTTTTAGAAGTATTAAGAAATTTTCCCTTAAAGCGGAGGGCCAGAATCACATTTGAGTATGTCATGGTGGAAGGGGTCAATGATTCTCCCCAGGATGCAAAACGATTGATTAAGCTATTGAAAGGCATCCCCTCAAAGATCAATCTCATTCCCCTCAACGAAACGCCGGAGATCCCTTTCAAGAGACCCTCTGAGGAAAGGGTGAGGCAGTTTCAAGAGATTCTAATGAAAGCCGATCTGACTGCCATTGTCCGCACAAGCAAAGGAGCCGACATTTCAGCCGCCTGCGGACAGCTCCAGGGATAAGCCTCAGATTAAATCCACCCAATCGACTGCACCTACGGATACATGGCTCTCTTCTTTAATACAGGCTGCAATTACCACTTAAAATCATGTATCTAAACTACCAATAAAAACATTTCATCTAAACCCCATTCCCCATATTTGGAAAATTGGAAATTAATTATGACTGACCCCATTTCCGCATGGAGAAAGTGAGGGGCTTTCTGATATGGGTTATTCTATCTTTTGGGAAAGAGCAGGGAGACATAATTCCCTGTTTCTCTTGTTTGACAGAGTCCCGGAAATCAATTAACATTTTGAAAAAATGGAGGAGGATAGGCATGTCTGAAAAGATTGTGGGTGTGATCGGTGGATCGGGTCTCTATGAGATAGAAGGGCTTGAAGAGGTTAAGGAGGTCATTTTAAAGACTCCTTTTGGAGACCCTTCCGATGCTTTTATTACGGGCCGCCTTGAAGGAATGAAGATTGTCTTTTTACCCCGCCACGGAAAAGGTCATCGAATTCAACCCTCTTCCCTCAACTTCAGAGCCAATATCATGGGGATGAAGATGTTGGGCGTTCATTGGATCATCGGCGTCAGCGCCGTGGGATCCATGAAGGAGTCGATCCATCCGGGGGATATGGTCATACCCAATCAATTCATCGATCGAACCGTCGGACGTCCCAACACCTTTTTCAGCGATGGAGTGGTCTGTCACATCAGCTTTGCCGATCCGGTCTGCCCTACCCTGAGTCAGATCCTTGCGAAAGCCGGAGAGGAAGTAGGGGCCACTGTCCATCCGGAGGGAACCTATATCTGCATCGAAGGACCTCAATTCTCAACACGGGCCGAATCAAGACTTTACCGTTCCTGGGGCGTTGATATCATCGGAATGACGAATCTTCCGGAGGCAAGGCTTGCCCGTGAAGCGGAAATATGCTACGCCACCATCGCCTTTGCGACCGACTACGACTGCTGGCATCAGACGGCAGGCGATGTCTCCATCCGAGAAGTCCTGAGAATTCTTGCCCAGAGCGCCCGAACCGCCAAGAGCGCCATCCGGACAGCCGTGAGACACCTGCCCGAAAAGAGGGACTGCATCTGTGCCACAGCCCTGAAGCAGGCCCTGATCACGAGCAAAAAGTTGATCCCTGAAAAGACGAAGAAGAATCTGGAGCCCATCATTGGGAAGTATCTATAAGGACCAATTTCAAATGTCAAACTTACGAATCAGTCCATATGGACATCTGATTAACCCCCCCCCCACCCTTCCCCTCCCCCTGAAAGGGAGGGAAACCGTTATCTTCCTCCCCTTTCAAGGGGGAGGTTAGAGGGGGATGGGGATTTGTCGGAGCAGTATAAAGAAGTCTTCTCAATTATGGCCTCCTTAATAAGAATGTCAAAAGTATTAGCGTTAAGACATTTGGCATTTCTTTGCTATTTGCCTGCCTGCGCGAAGCCGTTTCGGCGAAGGCAGGGAATTTGACATTTGGATTTCATTTCAGACGATGAAGTTTATTGCGGATCGCACGCTGGGAAAACTGGCAAAAGAGTTGAGGATGCTGGGTTACGATACCCTTTATTACCGGCAGGAGGATATTCATCAATTCATTCATATCGCCCGCCAGGAGGAACGAATCATCATGACCCGGAATACGAAACTGGCTCTTAGAAGACCGAAAGATCGTATCATCACCATCACAGAGGAGAATCCTTCTCGCCAGTTGAAGGAGGTTATTCAAAAGGGTGGCCTCTCCCTCGACGAGGAAAGTCTTTTTACCAGATGCCTTCTCTGTAACATGCTTCTCGATAACATCCCCCGGGAAAAAGCAGCGGGTAAGGTTCCGGATTTTATCTTTCATCAGCAGAAAGATTTTTCCCGGTGTCCGCAATGTGAAAGAATCTACTGGCAGGGATCGCATCTGGAGAACATGCAGAAAAAGATGCATGAACTATTTCAAATTTCAGATCGCAGATTGCAAATTGAAAAAAACTGAAATCAGAGAAATGGCATGCGGATCATCAGCGGAACATCGAGAGGCAGGAGATTGGCGACCCCCAGGGGATACGCCCTCCGGCCAACCTCTGACCGGGTGAAAGAATCGATTTTCAATATTCTTGGAAGGGAATTAGAAGGAAGGACTGTTCTTGACCTCTTCGCCGGCACCGGGAATCTGGGGATTGAAGCCCTGAGCCGGGGAGCAGGGAAAGTTGTCTTCGTTGAGAAAGGGAGAGAAGCCTTGAGAATCATCCAGGGAAACCTCCATCAATGCGGTTTCGAAGGGCAGTATGAAATCGTTCCAAAAGAGGTGAACCGGGCAATCGGTATTCTCGAAAGGAGAGGGGCAACCTTCGACCTGATCTTCATGGATCCTCCCTATGAAAAGGGACTCATTCAGAGAACTCTGGCTAAACTCAATCTTTGCCGAATCTACCATGGCGGCTCGGTCCTGGTGATCGAACATAGTCGCCGGGAGCCTCTTCCCGAAAAAATGGAAGAGTGGGACCTCACCCATCAGAGACGGATGGGAGACACGCTGATTTCATTCTTGCAGGCAGTCGAAGAAAACAGAGAGGTAAGACAAGATGAATGAAAAGATGAAAGGAGACAAAAACAATATGGGAAATGTAGCTATCTACCCCGGATCTTTTGATCCCCTCACCTACGGTCATATCGATATTGTGGAGAGGGCCCTCGAGATTTTTGATAAGGTGATCCTCGCCATCGCCCATGATGCTGAAAAAAAATCTCTCTTTACGATGGAGGAACGGGTCGAGATGGCAAAATTGATTTTTAAAGACAATCCCCATGTCATCGTCGATAGTTTTAAGGGGCTTCTCGTCAACTATGTGGAAAAGACCAATGCGAAGGTGATCCTGAGAGGATTGCGGGCCACCTCGGATTTCGAATATGAGTTCCATATGGCCTCCATGAACCGCAGTCTCAGCGTCCATCTTGACACCCTCTTTATGATGACCAGCAAGGATTATTTCTTTGTCTCCTCCCGGACGATTAAAGAGGTGGCCAAACTGGGGGGAACGGTCGAAGGGTTGGTCCCCGATCTTATCGCCCGGCGATTGAAGGAGAAGTTTAAACTGCCGGTTTCAAAAAAGAGACTGATCGGCTGGGATGACTAATCTGAATTGGGATTGCGGAATTCGGAATGCGGATTGAAACATGAAATGACCGATTTGAATCCAGGATATGGGATTGTAAAATACAAAGGACTCACTACTTGCCCCCCCTTGCCCCCTGGAATCCTATTTTATGAAGAGACTAATCCTCTGTGATTTCGATGGAACAATCAGTGTCAAAGATATGGGCTATGTTCTGCTCAACCGGTTCAGCTCCGGAGACTGGCAGGCCATCGATCGGGATTTCTGTGAGGGCAAGATCGGATCGAGGGAGGCCTATTCCCGTATTGCTAATATCCTAAAGGGGAATGAAGCGGATGTCCTTCGTTTCATCCGGGAGAATTCACATATCGATCCCCACTTCAAACCTTTCTATCACTATTGTCGCGAACATAATATCGATGTGAAGATTGTCAGTGATGGTCTCGATTTCTATATCCGGACCATGCTCGAAACCCACCATCTTACTGAAATCCCTTTCTATGCCAACCAGACCTGTTTCCTGAGAGACGGAGGGATGGATATCTCCTATCCTCATGTCAGTGAGGAGTGCGGTCTCTGCGGCACCTGTAAGAAGCGGATTGTCCGGATCCACCGTAAGGACTATGAGAGAATCTTCTTCGTTGGAAATGGTCTCTCCGACAGGTGTGCAGCCCGTGAATCGGACTTTGTCTTTGCCAAAGATTCCCTCTACCCATACTGCATCGATCAGGATATCACCTGCCACCCCTTTCAGAATTTTAGTGACATTCTCGGAGACCTGAAGAAGCGGATCCGGGGAATCATCTTTGATCTCGATGGGACGCTCATCGAGGCTTACAAAGCAATCTACCTGGGGTTGAAGGAGGTGTTTCAACGGTCAGGAAGAGAAATCTTCCCCTATGGTGAACTGAAACAGTATCTGAAAGCAGATCTTGAATCGACACTCGATCAATTCTTCTCTCCGGAGGAGGTTCAACAAAATATTCCTATCATGCGCAAGAAATATGAGGAGGTCTATCTCGACCATACCCATTTTTTAAATGGCGCGAAGGAGGTCCTCGACTTGCTTCACAACCGAGGAATGATTCTGGGGGTGGCGTCCAATAAATTTGGCCGCTTCTCAAGAGGGGCCCTCAACCATCTCGGAGTTTCATCCTATTTTAAATCGGTGATCGGCGCCGGAGATGTCTCCCGAAACAAACCTTTCCCGGATATGATTCATACCGCATTAAGAGAGATGGGGCTTCCTCCAGAGGAGGTGGTTTTTGTGGGAGATACCCTGACCGATATCGAGACGGGAAGAGAGGCAGGGGTCGATGTCTATGGGCTGCCAACAGGGTTCCATACGAGGAAGGAACTTTCGCAAAAGAGACCGAAACGGATATTAAAAAACCTTAAAGAGCTCGCTGATTTGCTGGATCAATCCTTTTGATGTCTCCCCCCTCAACCCCCACCCTCTCCCGCAAGAGAGAGGGTCGTAAGTCCGTTCATGGTTCGACAGGCTCACCACGAACGGACCACGGTACATTAAAAATCAATTACTTAGCCGTTCGTCCTGAGCATGTCGAAGGGCGAATAGCGAATTGCGACACAGTCTCTAAGGGGGGAGGAATTTAGTAATAAAACCACTTCGCTTTTCTTCACCCCTGCCTCCCCAGGTTATCATACCAGGCTAAATTTTTTCTGATCAGTTCGGGAATGGGTAGTTGGTAAGGGCAGCGTTTCGCACAATCCCCACATTCGGTGCAGTTGCGCGCCTTCTCGATGAGGGAATGAAACCAATCGAGTTCTTCAGCTTGAGGCCCAAATCGCTTAAGAATATATTTCAGTCCCATGGTGTGCTGAATGCTGATTGTCTTCGGGCAGGGTTGACAGTAATCGCATCTTCGGCAGAACTGGCGGTCCAGCTCCTTTCTCAGGGTATCGATCGTCTCCCTGTCTCTCCTGGTGAGGGAATGGTCTTGAACGAAAACCTCCCAGTTGGCTCTCGCTTTCTCCAGGGTTTCCGATCCGGGAATCGGGACGATATCCGGTTGGGTAAGGACGAACCTCAGGGCCGGACCCGGATCTTCAATTACTCCGCCTGAAAAAGGCTTCATCGAAATCATCCCGATGTCTTTCGCCCTGGTCAGAGGAAAAAGTTTCCTCTCGGCATCGGGTTCAAGGAAGCTATAGCAAGCCATGATCACATCAAAATGGCCCTCTTCAACCGCCCTCTCCAGCACATCAAGGTTATGACTCGTGATTCCGATGAAATCGATCCGGCCTTCATCGCGCATGCGCAACAATCCTTCATAGGCTCCACCCCGGCTCATCACTTTTTCATAATCTTCCTGACGAGAGATATTGTGAAGATGGTAAATATGAATCTTTTTCACGTTCATTTCTCTTAAACTAGTCAGAACTTCATCGCCTATCCGGTCTGTCTTCACTTGAGATTTCGACGAAAGAATTACTTCCCGATCGGTTGTTTGAAGAGCCAGTCCGATCCGGGACTCACTATTCGTATAACCGCGGGCAGTATCCAGGAGTTTCACCCCCATATCCACGACCGCCCGGATGACTGAAACTGCTTCGTCCTGACTGACCCTTTGAACAGGGATCCCTCCCCATCCGAGCCGGGTGATATAAAGGTTTGTTCTACCCAGTCTTACTTTTTCCATTTGCGCTCTTCCTTAATATTCCTCTTCTACGGATAGGAAATTGGGGTTCTGGCGGGATCTCAAAAAAAGAATGGATGGAAGGTTCCGGTTAACTCTCTCTTTTCTCCTCATCTTCCTGTCTTTTCAGAAAGGCCTGAATGTAGACGACCTTATCCTCTTTCGATTCCTCCCTCTTCCCGAAGGGAATGGGTCTCCCGGAGCTTTTATAAGCTCCCTCCAGTTTGCTGATCATCTCCTGGAGTTTGGGATCCTGGTTGACGAGATCGCTCACCTGCTGGTCGAAATAGTCGCCGGCGCTTTCAAGCCTTGAGAGGTCCAACTCCATCTTCATCAAGCCGCTCAATTTTTTTAGAACTCCACAGGCCACCCTGATGTTCCTTGCCTGGAGATACCGGGGGGCATGGCCCCAGAGGCTGACCGCCTTTAATCCCCTCTTTCCTGCGGCCTCAAGAAGAAAGGTGTGGATGCTGATGGGACCGGCATATTCGGTCAGGTTGAGTCCGGCTTCGAGGATATCCTTTCTTAAATCTTCCCTGTTATAGACCGCGCTGACCACGGTGGGGTGCGTATGGGGGATATAGTCGTAGGTTCCTCCAAGGGTGATGATCTGAGGGACTCCGAATCTCTGAGCGAGATCGAGAAAGAGATCGGTGAAGATGTCCCAGCGAAGATGGGGTTCGATTCCAGAAAAAAGGATGAGGTCTTTCCCCAGCGGGTCCTTTGAATAGTAAAAATGGTTGCCCGGAAAATTTAATTCCATTAATCTTCCATCTTTGATGATGGCGGCGGGACGATTGGAAGATATCTGATAAAAATTGTCCATCGGAATGGAAGCAAACCTTTTTGCCTTCAGGGTTTCCACCAGATGCTGAAGGGAAAAAGAAGAGACCTCAGCCGCATTCGGCCATCCCTCAAATCCGGCGATCAGATAGGGCTGATTCAAAAGTGGAATTTCATTGTAAATCATTTCATCCATCGTCCGTCATTCCTATAGAGGCTTCCCTACAAGCCTCTCGTAGGCTTCTAAATACTTCCCCCTCGTCTTCTTAATGATATCCTCAGGCAATTCAGGGGCAGGAGGCGTCTTATCCCATTTGATGGAGAGGAGGTAATCTCTCAAGTACTGCTTGTCAAAGCTCTTCTGGGAACCTCCTGGCCTGTAACCGTCTTTCGGCCAGAACCGGGAAGAGTCTGGCGTGAGGAGCTCGTCGATCAGGATCAGCTTTCCTTCCCTCATTCCAAATTCCATTTTGGTATCCGCGATCAGAATCCCTCTCTGCTCTGCAAAATCCCTGGCCTTTTGATAAACCTCTATGGAGGCGGATCTCAATCGCTGGGCCAGGTCTTTCCCGACAATCCCTTCCATTCTCGAAAAGGTGATGTTTTCATCGTGGAGTCCCACCTCCGCTTTAGTGGCAGGAGTAAAAATAGGCGCCTCCAGTTTTGAGGACTCCGCCAATCCTTTGGGAAGCGGGATTCCGCAGACTGCTCCTGTCTTCCGATATTCTTCCCATCCTGACCCCGCAAGATACCCCCTGACTACACATTCGACAGGAAGTGGATCGGTCTTCAGGACCAGCATGGACCGGCCCATGAGATCCGCCTGATAGGCCTGACACTCCTGGGGATACTCTTCTGTTCTGGTTGAAATGATATGATTGGGAATAATCTCCCGGGTCAGATCGAACCAGAATCTTGAAAGCTGGGTAAGAATCTTTCCCTTCTCCGGGATGGGATCAGGCATGACCACATCGAATGCGGAGATCCGGTCGGTGGCAACGATCAGAAGCCGGTCTCCGAGATCGTAGATATCTCTTACTTTTCCCCTTCCCTTCAGGGTAAGGGATTTGAATTCCGTTTGAGAAATGACATGAGTTGGCATAAGCACCCCCTCCATTAAATTTAAAGTCTGTGGTCGGGAGTATAAAACACTTCGATTGACTTTTCCATAAAAAATGTTAATCTCATGCAATCCATCAGTGATGGGTGTTTTTATCCCCCTTTGGCAAAGGGGGATAAAGGGGGATTTTAAAATTATTCTGGGAAAATCTCCCCTTCCCCCCTCTTTTCCAAAGAGGGGTATGATAAGAGGACATTTGTAGTACTTGGACCCATAACTGAGGCATTACAATCTCATTGCCACATTATGCTCAGCGATAGACTCGGACACCGGCTCGATCCCTATCTCTACGACACTTTCAAAAAGATCTTCGGAGAAAAGGGGAATCCCAACCTCTTCACCCTGCTGGGATTCTTCTCAACCCTTGTCGCTTCATGGCTGATCCTGAAAGGATTCTGGCTCTCAGCGGGTC